>CAILVI010000576.1 GCA_903837595.1 uncultured Thiodictyon sp. | reverse complement strand
GGCGTTCGCCACCGTCCGCTCCTACCTCTCGACCTTACACAAGCAATCCTTCGATACCTACCAAGCCTTGGTCATGACGTTCCAGGGCAACCCGCCGATGCCTCAGCTGGGGTAGCTTGGCCGGGGTACCTGAACAGTTACCCCGATTCGACTCGCACCATGTCGCGGCCCTTGGTGCCACAGATCGGGCAATCGCCAACATAGCGAACCAGGTACATGGAGTTTCGGGTGGCACCATCTTCCTTTCGCAGCTCTAACAGGTAGTCGTCGTTTGAGAAAGGTTGCAAAAGCAATGGCGCAAAAGCGACACGATTGGTAGCGAGGCGCATCTGCCAACCGAGGATCATGTAGGCGATCAAGACGGTCAACGTGCCGACCAGCCCAAATTTGAGAAAGGCTACGGTTGTGGATGCGAAACTCATGGCTACCAAGACGAGCCAGGACCAGAATGCGGTGATGATCAGCAGGATAATAAATACCCCAATGAAGACTTTCCCTCCCCATCCCCCGAGATAAAAACCGGTCTTCGACATCCAGTGCACCATGCGATTATCTGAGATGTGCTCCTGGCGATAACGCAACTGTGGCACATTGAGAAGGTCCACATCCGATAGCTGCTCGTCATCGGCCTGCTGCTCAAGGGGATCGAATCGGAATCCGTATTTGCTGTTCTTGCCAGAGCCGCCGCCCGGTAGCTTATGCAGGCGCGGCCGGCTGGAAATTCTTGCCGCGGCGAGCGCGTCCACGATGGTTGGCGATTGTCTTTCCCAAATATCCTCAAGCTTGGGCCAGTGATCAGTCATTCGACTCTTGGCCTTCTCTGGATCGGTGGCCCATCCATCTGTGCCAGGGATATTTGAGTCACGCAGTGACTCGCCGATATCCAGGGCCAGAAAACCCCATTTTTCTGGGTCCCGGGTCGGATTTAGGCATTCGGGGTCCTTCGCGACCAGTCCGCAGAGACCCCGTAGTAGTTTGACTGCCTGGGACCGATCGTTCCAGCCCTTTGCTGTTTTCTCTATGATATCCGCTAGTTGAGCGACTTCCTTGCTGTCCCAGACGGTTTCCAACCGGTTGGGCTCCTGTTTATCGGTGTCCTCCCCTGTCACCTTTGCCTCAGTTTCACCAGCAATCGTAGCTTCAGTAGGGGAGTCACCAATGGAAATCATGAGTCTGCTTCAGTCTTTTGGGGTCGATCAAGAGGGTCGGCTAGTGTCGGTTGAGGAGGTATGCCGCGGCAAGGCTTGCGAGTGCTGCTGCCCAGGGTGCGGGGAGGTACTGATCGCCCGCCAAGGGGAGGTGCGCGCCTGGCACTTCGCACACGCCAGCGATGGCGACTGTGTCGGAGCCGCCGAAGGTGCCCTGCACAGGGCTGCGAAACAATTGATCGTCCAAGAGGGGGCGATCCTGGTGCCGGGCTTGGAGGTCAAGGAAAAGCATCGGCTCGATGATGGCCGGCTGGGCGAGTCCGCGCTGGGGAGACCACCCGAGACCTGGACGTTGACCGCCGCCAGGGAAGAGGTGACTGTCGGTGACTACCGCATTGATGTTGCCGGCACCCATGATGGCAGCCCCGTATTCATTGAGGTCGCCGTGACCCATGCCGTGGAGGACAGCAAGCGCGAGGCGCTGTCGCGGCTCGGCGTGCATTGTTTCGAGATCAAGCTCGACCCCTATCAATACGAGTCCTGGACCTGGACCAGCTTGCGGCAGGAGATCCTGGAATGCATAGGGAATCGCGACTGGATCTTTCATCCTGATGCGGCTGATCTCGCCGAGCAGGCCCGGTGTGAGGCCATCGCCAAGGCATTCGAAAAGCCGATCCCGGCTGCTGCGCCGGAACGCATCCGGTTTCGCGTCTCCGAAGTGCCGGTCCATGTTACTGACCGCACATGGGCACTGCATCTCTGGTGGCCGTACAATGAGCGCGTCAACCCAATGCTGAAGGCCATCGCAAAGTCGCACGGTGGTCGCTACAACCCGCAGTACCGCAACTGGGTGATCCCGGTCAGTGCCAAGGCCGCTGTCTTGGAGCAACTCAACGGCATCGGTGCCGTCCGAGAGAACTGACGCAGTGGCACGATTGCTGTATCGTTTCGCTGAGCGACTCGCTTCCTGGTAAGGACCTGGTGGCCAGGTGCCCGCCGGCATCATCATGAGGAGACCGCCACCGAGTACCCCAAACGATGAAGACCCCGAGCTACCCCTGGAACTTCCGCCCCCGCTTGCGCGCCCGTGCCCTCGGCTGGCGCGGCTCCAGCTTGGGCGTTCAGCGGCTGAAGGAGGCCCTCGCCGAGATCAAGGCGGTCCACCGCACCGACCCCGCACTCGCGGCCGAGGGGGCGGTCCTGGTGCTGGAGCGGATCTGGCCGGCCTTCCAGGCGGTGGACACCTCATCCGGGTCCCTGGGCAATGCGGTCAACAAGACGGTCCATGAACTGCTGGACCTGCTGCTGACGGTGCCGGCGGACGATCAGACCTGGGAGCACTGGCTCGACCGGCTCTGGAGCGCGGTGGAAGAAGACGGGGTGGACTATCTCTCGGAGGTCGTCGAGCGCTGGGGCGAGCTGTGCCGGACGCCGGAGCGCGCCTCTCGGGCGGCCGATGACTGGGTGTCCGTGGTGCGGCTGAGCTGGAGCCCGGAACACCATGGCTACTTCCGCGGCACCACGGGCTGCCTCTCCTGCCTGCTCGCCACCGGGCGTTACCAGGAACTCCTGGACCTGATCGACACCGCGCCTTTCCTCTATTGGGACTATCGCCGCTACGGGGTCCGTGCCCTGGCCGTCCAGGGCCGCACCGACGAGGCGATCGCCTACGCCGAGGCCTCGGTCGGGCTCAACGACAGCCCCGCCGCCATGGCCCGGGCCTGCGAGGAGGTCCTGCTGGCCGCCGGCCGGTCGGACGAGGCGTACCGCCGCTATGCCATCATCGCCAACCGGGCCGGGACCCATCTCGCGACCTATCGGGCGATCAAGAAGAAATACCCGGGCAAGGCCGCGCGCGACCTCCTGGACGACCTGATCGCCTCCACCCCGGACGACCCGGGACGCTGGTTCGCCACCGCCAAAGGGCTCGGCTTCCTCGACCTGGCCGCGGACCTGGCCCGCCGCTCGCCGGTGGATATCGGCACCCTACTCCGCGCGGCGCGGGATCATCTCGAACAGGCCCCGGAGTTCGCGCTGGCGGCAGCGACCGCGGCCCTGCATTGGATGGCCAAGGGGCAGTTCTACGAGATCAAGGCGCTGGATGTTTGGCAGGCACGCAACCAAGCCCTCGCCGCCGCCGCGGCCGTCGGGCGCATGGAACAGACCCAGGCGCTGATCGCCGAACTGATCCAGGACGAGGCGACCGATCCGTTCGTTCGGAAACATCTGCAGCAAGCCCCATGACGGGCGGACAAACCGTGGGCATGGCAGCGAGTGACCAATCGAGCCGCGCCGCCCACTGAAGAACGGCACCGAGCGCAGCCAGGCCTGAGCGATCCCGGTTATGCTTTGGTCCATCCGAAGCCGTGCTCCGTGGGAAAGAGGGCGGGAGGATCAGTCGGCAGCGCTGAAATCGGAGAGCGAACAATCACGTGCTGCCTGGCGTCTGTCTCGGTCCAGGCGAGGACAGAGCAGTACGGCGGGTGACGGCCAATTCCGGACATACAGCTGGGTGGCGCCGACGGCGGCTTCGCCCTGATTCCGGTCACTGCCAGCCATGAGCTTGAAAGGTTGGAAGCGATCCAGACTGTTTGAATTCGGCCCTGCCGGTAGAATGCGATGGGCTGAGCAGGAAGCGGTTCGTGGTCGGCGAAGCAAGGGGGCAGAGCACTTTGTTACCTGAGCAGCTGGATGACATCATCGCCGAGGACACTCCGATCAGACACTTCGACCTCTTTGTCGAAGCCCTGGACCTACGTGCACTCGGGTTTGACGGTGTTGAGTCACGCGCAACCAGTCGCCCCGTATATCGCCCGGCTACCCTGCTGGCAACTTCATTCGGGCGGAGTTTAGCGGTACCTTGAATTGCTGCGCTACTCCATGTAAGTATTCGTCGAAGTCGCAGGGGCAGGTTAGATCCATGACCATAAAAACGATTATCGGTCGTTGCGGTGTTGGCGCAATTTAGTCATGTCCGGTTTGTGCAAGTTAGAAATGTCTACCCCAGACATGGCCGGTCCGCGCAGCGCGCAACGGGATCATCGACCGGACCACGCCAATGGTCTTTGACCGCCGGTGGTCGGGCAGCAGGAAAAGAAGTCGAGCAGCGGCCGATCAAACACGCCGCCACCAGGACTCGGGGCCGCCACATGACGGAGACTGCGGCGCGCGGAAAGGTTTAGCGAGCATCCGTAGCTCCGCGCTGCCGCAGTAGCGAGGCATGTGTCGATCCGACACATTCGGTTAGTCGTTCTTGCCCCAACTTTCTAACGTCATCAGGGGTCCAACATCCGGCGGCGACAAGCGCGAGATACTGTCCTCGGGACAAAGGCACTGGCAACTTCATGAGCGGCAGCGCTGCAGCAGGAAGGCCCATTTCAACCTGCTGCAAGATGCGGTCTAGTCCCAGCAGGAATTCCGGCTGATCCGGAAACAACGCGGAGAGAATCTGGTGTGCGGAGCGCAAGTGAAAGCGCGTCCCATCGGCGATACGCGTGATGTCTCCATAACTAACGGTCCCTTGAAAGGGATTTGACGAATAACGCGTCTCCAGCACATCGATTTGCGTACCTTCGATCCAGTCGTACAAGAGAGCGGCACGCTTGCACCGCCTCCAGAACTCGATCTCGTCGCGACAGTAACGCTGCAGCGTCCGGGTCATCGGATAGCCGTATCGCTGCGACACATCGTTCGCCCGAGTGCTCTCGCTTCGACCCCGCTTCATGACCGGCGTATAGATGGCATCCATCTCGTCTAAAACCTGCACTATCGCCAGCACCTGGGTGGGAACTGTTTGCGCTACGATAATTTGTTTCATCAATTCGACCAGACGCAGGCTCGACTCGAACGACAAGGACGATGCGCCGCAAGCGCGCCCGAGCAAGGTCAGATGAACGAGATTACCCTCCCGTTCTGCTAATCCGGCTTGCGACAGGCGCTCCACGAAGCCCTTCACCTCAAGCTCCACTGTCGCGATCCACTGAGGATTCGCGCGCGATGCCGAATAACCGCCGAAGGTGTTGACTAGCAGACCGGGAATTTCGGCCTCGAGCACGCCCCGCACTTGGCTGAGCAGGCGCAACGTCCAAGTCGGCAGGTCGCGCTGCTGGAAAGACGATTTCACATCTTCAGGCACGCCCAGCACGTACTTCTGGAATAGCTGCGCGCGCTCCATCGGAGTATCCGCGAGGATGATGGCTTTGCCGATCTCGTTGTAACCCAATCGCCCTGCCCGTCCAGCCATATTCTTGTACTCGGCGACGGTGAAATGCCTGCCGTCCTCGCCAACGAACTCGTTTTCCGCAAGCACGACTGTCGATGCAGGCGTATTGATGCCGGCAGCGAGCGTCGTGGTTGCCACCAGAGCATGGATACCTCCGTCGGCGTTGCGATAACCCTGCTCGATAACCTCGCGTTCCTTACGCAGAAGATTGGTGTTGTGGAACGCAGTACCGCCTGCGAGACATTCGCGCAAATCATGTGAGGCGCCGGTCAGGTCCTGAGTCGGCAATGCGTCGATGACTGCTGTCGCGGGAGCGAGACCAAGTGCCTTAGACAGATACTTGGCGCAGCCCTGCGTCGGACCCCGCATATTGCGGAAAACCAAAAGCTTTTCACCCTGCGCGATTAGCTGCTGGGCCAACGGCACGATCACGTCCTGCGAACTGGGCTTGTCGCGACGCTGCACGATGCAGTGTGCCGCTAACAGGGGGGAGATTTTCGTAGTACCATCGACATCGACGAACTGGAACGTCCCACGTCGATCAAGGACGCCCTCGACTAAGGGCACTGGCCGCTCACGGGAAATGAGCAATGGCACATTGAGCCAGCGATCGAAGTTGTTGAGGTTGCCGATGACCGCCGACAAGATCACGAGCTGAGGTTCGATACCGCGCTGGCGCGCTCTCAGCAAGAGCGCAAAAATAAGTTCGACCGTGATAGCCCGCGTCGGATCTGTGATGAACTGGCCCTCGTCCAGTACCACAAGGCCAAGCTGGTTCAGCAGGTGCGGCGATCCCAGTGCGAGATTGAGGAAGGTCTCATATGTGAAGAAACCAAGGTCATAACGGCCACCCAAGACGGGGGCAATACCGTCCGTCGCATCGCCACTGCATCGAACGACACGCAGACCAGCGGGCGCGTACCGTTTGCTGAACTCTTCGAATTTCTCGTTGACGAGTGCCCGGTATGGTAGAAGAAACGCAGCCTTCTTCCCCGCGACCACCGCCTGGACCGCAGCCAGCTCGCCGATCATGGTCTTGCCCGAACTGGTCGGCGCGACCGCCAGCAGCGACTTTCCTGCTAGTACGCCGTATTCGTTGACGGCTTTTATTTGCAAGGCATTGAGACCTTTAGGGAAGTGCATCGTCCATTGGTCGACTATTTCGGGCGGAAATCCGTGGGCAGCAAACTCTGCGAACACCCCCGACATTTGCTGGACCGCCCTCGTCGGGAACGCTGCAGCGTAATTTTCGCCAGGCCGGAGGGTCGGGAACACCAGACCGCCTTTTATGCTTCCCAAGAACACAGGTGTTTGCTTTACGCTAATGCGCTCAGCCTCGACGCGTGTCAGCCGAATGATCTCGCCAGCAATCTCCGGAAAACTGACCGAACCACTTGCGTTCCTCGTTAACGCCTCAATAAGCGCGTGCGTGAGCAGACCATGGCCGGTGCCTGGCTGTTCCCACGCCGACTCGTTGGGCGCACACGCAGCAAGCAAAATTCGCCCTTCTCCATAAATGCCGGCAAGCGCTAGCGCGTTTCGCGGACGGGCGACGGTCTCGATTACTCGCGCGGGCGCCTGGCCGCTGAAGCAGCAGTCAAGAATGCACAGCACGGCACGGGTGTTAGCGGCTGCGAAAAGCCGCGGAAAAGTGGCGAACGCAGCGGAGGATAGTCCCGGACTTTGGGGCCAGGGGGGCGCTCACTGAGGAGCGCCCGGGCGGGACGGATCAGAACGGATCGCTGGGATCGCCGGGGTCGAAGAGGTCGGGTTGGGCGTGGCGTTCTTGGGTG
>CAILVI010000575.1 GCA_903837595.1 uncultured Thiodictyon sp. | reverse complement strand
ATACGAGTCGCTCTCACTTGGCAGACGCGTTTGGTATTAATTGCAGATACGCGCGTCGTCCGGGACGGCTCGACCAAGGATTTCCCGGCCGTCACGAATAGACGGTGCTGGAAAATGCGAGTTTCCTGTCAGGCACTAATTACCCGCTCGTCCGCGTCTTGCGCGGGCGCTATCAGCTCGATGTCACTCCAATGGGCAAGGCGCGTTGGGGGGGTCTCGTCGCCCGGGTCGTCTTTCAAGAAATTGACGGCCGCGTCATCAAGGGGCTGGTCTTCGGTGACGACACTCGCAACCAGCCAGCCGCCCGCCGTCAGGACCAGGGCCAGACCCAACACTCGCGTTATGAGTCGCCAATTGGCAAGCGGACCACCCTTGGGTCGAGGTTTCCGGCGGCCGACATGGCGGGTCGACAGGGTTTTCCGTACGGTTCGGGCAGCACGACGTCGCCCGATTTTCACGACCTGTCGGTAGCGTCGGGAAACGGTGTTCCCCGTCAGGCAGCGCCAATGCTGGCGTTGCCACAACGGTGGCTCATGACGCGCTGGACGATCATGATGCAACCACCACAACCAACTCCAGTTCAGACCAATGGACGAAGCCGATGGGGTCTGCCTCGTCTGGGTCATCTTTGCGAAAAGCAACGGTAGGGTCATCAATCGGTTGGTCCCGTATGACGACGCCCTCCCCCATCCAGCCGCCAGCGGCCAGGACCAGCAGCCGCACCCTATCCCCGCGGCGGTACAAATGCCGTGGCCTGCCGAACGCATCACTGAGGCAGGCTAAACAGCGTCCGGCACCCCCGGCAAGTTCCTTACCGCAGGCGCCGCAACAGCGCCGACCGTTGATCATCAGGGGTCGCATAGTGTCACCTCCGCAACCAGCTCAAGCTCTCGTCAAGTTGATGTCGAGTAGGTGCGTGCACCGGGGATCATCTCCAAGGCCTGGCAGCAACCGGCCACCAGTAGTGCCCACCCAGCCGGGCGCCAGCGCGAACCCGACCCAAAAAAAGCCCGCACAGGGCGGGCTCGGTGGCTGGAAGTGATCAGAGGGCGTCAGGAGCTGACCGACGCCCTGAGCCGGACGCGTTGGGAGGCTCGCCGACAGCGGACCAGAGTCAGTACCAGAGCCTCGACCCCGCCCTGCCCGTCGACCGCCTGAGCGGCCCCACAAGGCGCCACCCAGCCCGCCCCCGGTGATCGACGCAGCGCTCGCATCACCACTTTTTCGCCTGGCCCGGCGGTATGCAACCGTTGCCCTTTTTGGCAAGCCCCGGTGGGCAAGACTTTGTGTGGTAACGGTTCGGCGCCGATTCATGCCCCTGGTACCTGTGTTGCTCCTGGTACCTGTGTTGCTCCTGGTAGCGCTGTTGATCCTGATGGCCGCCGCCGAATACGCGATCGATGGCATCGCCAAAGTTCCCGAATTGGGCCAGCGCCGCAGTGCTAATCAGGCTCATTACGGCAAGAGCCAGATATCTTTTTTTCATCGAAATAGCCCTCTAAGACCATGCTTTTGGCAAGTTCAAGCATGGCACCCTGGGGGCCTCGCGTCCGCTCGCTACCACACTTAGACCCAAGCCATCGCCAGGGCCGCACCGACACACGCCCGTCGCTGTCCACCAGTGGTCAGGAACCGGCTGTACGACCGGCTCGACTTGCCGGAGGTGATCAACGAGAGGGTGGCACAGCGCAGCGAATACTCGTTGGCGTGAGCAAGGCGAGCACTGGCTGTGCTACCTTCACGCGGGGTGCCCGGTGTACACGTCCATTGCCGATCGTGCCCTGAGCCGTCGTTGCTCGCCATACCGGCCTAAATCCTGGAGAAACAGCAAATGTCACTGAAGCATGTGATCGTCAGCTGCGCCGCGGCCATGACCATCTCACTGTCCGACGCACTCTGTGCCCAGCCCGCACCGGTCGTCGAAGGCGGAACCGTGGCTGGCCAGGCGATCGCCCCCCCGGTCGTCGCAGATGAAGCCGTCAAGGTCCCGGTCGCCGATGCCCCGGCCATTGCTACCCCGGCCGCCGAGGGCACGGCGGCATCCGCACCGACCACCGGGGGTGGGGATGCCGCTCCCCGGGCCACCGCCACCCCATCCGCCGCGCTCCAGGCTGCCGAGGATGAGGCCGCTGCAGCCCAGGAGGAGAAACGCAGGAAACTGGACGCGGCCAACGCCGCGTACGATCGGTTTCATGCCAATCGCACCCAGGCCAACGCAGTTGCCCGTGACAAGGCGGAGGCACAAGCCGCTGCCGCCATCAGCGCAGCGCATGCTGCCGAGGAGCGGGTGAACGCGGTCAAGGAGAGCGAGGCGCGGGCTGGTTATCCGCGATAGTCTCATTGGGGTGAAGTGCTCCCGGTCCGCGCTCCCAGGGACGTCAACCGAAGCGCCCATGCAGATACCAACCACCGCGGCCCTTGAGTTCCCGATAGACCCAAAGGCGCTCGCCGCGGCGACTGGTAGCGACGAAATAGTCACGCGCCACCGGGTGATCGTCCCACCAACCGGTGTCGATGCGCTCGCGCTCTTGGCCCAGGTCGAGTACGCCGTCTAGCCAGGGGCGGCCAGCGCGCTCGGCCAGCGGCTGGGGTTGCGGCAGTAGCCACAATGGCCGGTCCGCACGGGGGATGCCGCAACTCACCTCGGCGGGCTCGACCCAGCGCCAGGCGTATTCGGGGCGGTGGTCGGCCACCAGGGCGAGACCGCACACGGCATCAGGACCCAGGCGGGCGCGCAACCGGTCGAGCAGGCCAGGGCCGCCTGACGCGTCGGCGGCGGCGCAACCGGGAAACAGGTCCCCGGCGGCGGGGTTCAGGGGCCGCAGTTCAGTCGCCGCAAGTCCGATCTCGCGCACCGGGGCCGGCAAGTCCAACTGCTCCAGGTGCCCGCGCAACAGCTCCAGCCAGCGCTCCGGATCGGCCAGGGGCTCGATGGCCCCCAGGTGCAGACGGGTGTCGGCGCACCGCGCATGGCCCAGGTGCCAGTCCAGCCGCTGCACCCCAGCCCGGCGCCCGAGCAGAAAGCCGCCCAACTCGGCGAGCAGGCGGCGGCAGGGAAAGACCAGTGCCGACGCCAGTTCCACTTCCGCCGGCAGTTCCAGACAACCGTGATACTCGGCCGGGGGCGTGAACGGCAGGCGCGGGTCCGGGGCCTCGCCGAGCAGGCGCTCCAGCCAGTCCACCCGGCGTGGTCCCAGGCGGGTGCGCAACCCCGCCCGCGGCAGGCGCAGCAGGTCGGCGACCCGGCGCAGGCCCATGGCGGTGAGGTCGTCTAGTTCCCGGGGGCGCAGTCCCAGGGCGGCCAGGGGCAAGGGATCCAGCGCCGCGCGCAGGGCGGGACCGTCGGGGATGATCGGGCCGTCCCCGCCTTGGCGGATCGCCATCACCAGGGCACCCAGGGGCGTCGGCGCGAGTACCAAGCGGCCCTGGTAGCCGAGCGCGGCGACACCCTCCCCCACCTGCCCCAGCAGGGAGGGTGCCCCGCCGAAGAGGCGCAGGCTGGCGGCCACGTCCAGCAGCAGTGAGCGGGGCGGCGCCAGGCTGACCAGGGAGGTAAAGCGCATCAACCAAGCGGCCAGGCGTTCCAGTGCCTCGCGCTCAGCCGCCGGCCGCCGGGGCTGCACCCGCAGTTGCGCACACAGAGCACGGGCGGCCCCGACCTTGAGCCCCGGGCGGATGCCGTGAGCGGCGGCGGCCGGGTTGCAGCTCAGGATGCGTTCGGCCTGGGTGCCGATGGCGAGCGGGAGGTCATCGGCACAGGCCCGTCCCAGGACATCCAGGGGCAGGTGGGGAAGATAGAGTGCGAGCCAGAACACAGGATGGACCTTGATCAGCCAAAATAATCCAGCATTGCGACCGTTTCGTAGTCGGCGGGTCCACAAATCGCAGGGAAGGGGTGCGGGCCGGGGTCTGTGACCCCGGCCCGAACGTATTGGCGCCGGCAACCTTGCCCACTCTGATCGCAGAAAACGCTTCGGGCGGGGCGAATGCCCCGCCCGGCTCGGTGTTACCCGGCCGCCGGTAGGCTCAAAACCGCCCCACCCCGGCCGCCGCGCTGTTTGAGGACCGTCACCCGATAGCCGCTCGGGACCGGTTGCACCCGCAGGCGCAGCGGGGCCGGCGAGGGCGCGCGGGCAGCGTCCGGGTCGCGGAACAGGAAGGCCAGTGCATCCCCGGTGGCGGCGGCCAACTGGAGCCGGCGCAGCGCCGTGTCGTCCCAACGCCCGCCCCACAGCAGCACCGCCGCACAGGCCCCGGAGCGCAATCCCTGCTCGGCGGCCCAGGCGCCCCGCGCCCCGGCACTCACCACCGCCAGTCGCTCCAGGGCGACCCCGCGGGCGGCCAGGGCCGGGGCGAAGGGCGGCAGTGGCGGGTCCACCAGCACCAGCCAGCGGGACTGGAGCCGGGCCAGGGCCGGCAGGACCAGCCCGAACCCGTCCCCGGGCCGGTCCCCGAGCAGCTCGGTGAGGCTGCCGGGGGGCCAGCCGCCCCCGATGAGTGCCTGGTCCAGGGCGGCGAGCCCGGTGGGCACCCCCGCCGGGGCCAGTTCGCGGGCGACCTGGCCCTGCCAGAGGTCGGTGCGCCGGGCTAGCAACTGCTGCAGATTCATGACAACCGCTGCGGCCCGGCCAGGCCCAGGCGCAGCACCCCGACGGCGATGCCCTCGATGGTCAACGCCTCTTTGCGCAGATCCACCACAATCGGCGGAAAGTCGGGGTTCTCCGCCACCAGTTGGACGCGATAGACCCAGCGGGCATGGCGGCGCAGGCGCTTGACCGTGACCCCATCATTGAGCCGCGCCACTACGATCTGACCGTTCTCGGCCGTCTGGGCGGCGTGGACGGCAAGCAGGTCACCGTCGAGGATGCCGGCATCGCGCATGCTGCTGCCGCGCACCCGCAGCAGAAAGTCGGCCCGGGGATGGAACAGGTCGGGGCCGATCGGGTAGCGGTCCTCGACGTGCTCGGCGGCCAGGATGGGGCTGCCGGCGGCGACCCGGCCGATCACCGGCAGGTCCAACGCAGTGCCGCCCATGCCGGCGCGCACCGACGTGCCGTCGGCAGCCTCGTCCCCGAACTCGATCAGCCGGATGCCCCGGGAACGCCCACGGGTGAGTTCGATAGCACCGTGCCGGGCCAATGCGCGCAGATGGTCCTCCGCCGCATTGGCGGAACGGAATCCCAGGGCGTCGGCGATCTCGGCACGGGTCGGCGGCACCCCGGTCGCGTGGATGTGACGTTCGATCAGGTCCAGGACCTGGCGTTGACGGTCGGTGAGTCGGTCGGTCATCACTGTATTTTTATCCAGCTATGGATGATTTGCAAGAGGGCCCGCGCTCAAGGGGCTTGGCCCGGCGGGCGCGGCGCCCTATCCTTGCCGCCCATGAACGCCGCCAAACGCCGCCAGATCTTCGAGCGCCTGCGCGCCGCCAACCCGCACCCGACCACCGAGCTTGTCTATCAGGGGCCGTTTGAGCTGCTGGTGGCCGTGATCCTCTCCGCCCAGGCGACCGACAAGAGTGTCAACCAGGCGACGGCCCGGCTCTTTGCCATCGCCAACACCCCTCAGACGATCCTGGACCTGGGCGAGGCGGGACTCAAGGACTACATCCGTACCATCGGGCTCTTCAACAGCAAGGCGCGCCACCTGATCGCGACCTGCGAACGGCTGGTGGCCATACACAACGGCAACGTACCGCGGGATCGCCAGTCCTTGGAGGCTCTGCCCGGAGTGGGCCGCAAGACCGCCAATGTGGTACTCAACACTGCCTTCGGCGAGCCAACCATGGCAGTGGACACGCATCTCTTCCGGGTCGGCAACCGCACCCGCATCGCCCCGGGCAAGACGCCGCTCGCGGTGGAACAGGCGTTCCTGCGGCACGTGCCCCGGGAGTTCCTGAAGGACGCCCACCACTGGCTGATCCTGCACGGACGCTATGTCTGCGTGGCCCGCACCCCCAATTGTCCCACCTGCCCCATCGCCGACCTGTGTGAGTTCCCGGACAAGACGCCGGCGGTGAGATCCACCTGCAACAGCGAGCCTTAACCATGTTCCCCGCCGACCGCCAAAGCCACCGCAGCACCTTCATCACGGCCTGGGCCAAGGCCAAGGCCGGGCAACCACTGGCGCCGGTGGAGGCCCAGATCGTGCAAATCGCGCGCATGCACCCCGAGTACGAGGACTATCTGAGCGACCCGGAGCGCAACCTGGACCGGGACTTTTCACCCGACTCAGGCCAGACCAATCCTTTCCTGCACATGGGCCTGCATATCGCCATCCTGGACCAGTTGAGCGTCGACCAGCCGGCTGGTATCCGCCGTCTGCACCAGCAGTTGGTGGCGACCACCGGGGACGTCCATGAGGCCGAGCATCGAATAATGCAGTGCTTGGCGGAGGGCCTGTGGCGCCTCCAGCGCGACGACCATCCGTTCAACGACAAGGCCTATCTCAAGTGCATCAAGCGCGCCGGTGGGGGCCTGCGGCCACGGTGACGCAGGCGCCCGCGCAACCCCCAGACGGCGCCACGCTGGCTGTGGCGATCAAGGACTGGGGCCGGGAACTGGGCCTGCAGCAGGTCGGCATCACGGATACGGACCTGAGTGCCGCCGAGGCTCGCCTCGCCGACTGGCTGGCACAGGGCTACCACGGCGACATGGACTATATGGCCCGCCATGGCACGCGCCGCGCCCGCCCCGAGGAACTGGTCCCCGGCACCCGCAGTGTGATCGTGGCGCGCCTGGATTATCTGCCCCAGCCACCCACGGCCATGGCGGCGGCCCTGGCGGATCCGGCCCGCGCCTTCATCTCACGCTATGCACTGGGGCGGGACTATCACAAGGTCCTGCGCCGCCGCCTGCAACAGCTGGCCGATCGCATCACCGCGGCGATTGGCCCCTTCGGCCACCGGGTCTTCGTCGATTCCGCCCCGGTGCTGGAAAAACCGTTGGCGCAGCGCGCCGGTCTGGGCTGGATCGGCAAGCACACCAACCTGATCGACCGGCACGCCGGCTCCTGGTTTTTTCTGGGGGTCATTTACACGGGGCTGGTCCTGCCGCCGGACCTGCCGGGACGCGACCACTGCGGTCGCTGCCGCGCCTGCCTCACGGCCTGCCCGACCGGGGCCATCGTGGCCCCCTATCGGCTCGACGCCCGCCGCTGCATCTCCTATCTCACCATCGAGCACCACGGGAGCATCCCAGAGCCGCTGCGCCCATTGCTGGGCAACCGCATCTACGGCTGCGACGACTGCCAACTGGCCTGCCCCTGGAATCGCTTTGCCCGCCTGAGCACAGAACCGGACTTTCGGCCCCGCGCTGGACTCGCCACCGCGACCCTGATAAAGCTCTTCGCCTGGGATGAGCCAACCTTCCTGGCCCGCACCGAGGGCTTGGCGATCCGGCGCATCGGCCATGAGCGCTGGCTGCGCAATCTGGCCGTCGCGCTCGGCAATGCCCCGGTAGCCCCGAGCGTGCACGCCGCCTTAGCGTCGCGCACCGGGAATCCGAGCCCGCTGGTGCGCGAACATGTCTATTGGGCACTGACCCGCCAGGAGCGCCCTGAAGTATGAAGCTATCTTGCATATTGACGCGCACCCGTGGAACTGCTAGAACTCTCACCTTGACACGGTCCATAGCTCGACTAAGCTCCAATTAGCGGATCTTCAACTTACGAACAAAGGCGAACGAGGCAGAGGTCTCTGAAGCAAAGACAGGCACGCTGATCCGACGATTCAGTGCGTTGCTGGATTGTCGAGGTGTCCATGTCGGATGCCAAGCAGGAATTCTCTCCCGCTGTTTGTCCGATTTTCACCTACGAGACTAATGCGAGAAAATCCCCTATGTCTAGCAAGTCAATTGGGAGCCTTGCGATGCAGCGAAACCGCTACACGAGGGCCGCTGGTTTCTGTTTCGTGTTGGCGCTATCGCCGGGCTACGGCGTGGCGCAGGGGATAGCGTCTGACGCATCAGCGGCAGCCCCCGTCGATAAGGCGCAGCTCGTGCGTTTGGCCAGCGACCCCAAGCTACTGGACAGTAATGCTATCTTAGAAGAACTGAGGCTGGGGGCTGCCACCACGTCGGTGATCGTCACCCTCACACCAACGACTGCCGCCAACGCCTTAGCCACGCAATCACAACGGGCCGCCACGATGCCGGCGGGTGCAGAGAAACCTGGCGCACCGGTCTTCTATGATCTCAGCAATGAGAGTATCCGCACTCAGCTGCGCAGCACCGTCGAGAGCAAGGTCACTCAGGTCATCACGCAGCTGGCATCGCCCGGGCTGCGCGTCAGACAACAGTTCTCCTACCAGTTTGGATTCGCTGCCGACGTCACGGCCGCTGTCCTGCAGCAGATCCTCGCGAGCCCCGAGGTCGTCCAGGTCACAAAAAACCGCACACAGAAAATGTACTCAAAGCAAGGTATCCCGCTGATGCGTGCCGACATACCGCCGGGCACCTATCCGCCAGGCACCTATAAAGGCCGCGGTGTGAGTATCGCCATCACCGATAGCGGAGTCGATACCGCCCACCCCATGCTTGGCAATGGCGGCAGCCCCATTTTCAACGCCAAAGTGATTGGTGGTTATAATACGGCTGACAAGAACGCTGATCCTCGGCCTCAAGGTAATTCCCACGGCACCGCCTGCGCTGGAATCGCCGCCGGCGATCTAACCACCTCGGGCGACTATATCGGCGGCGTCGCCCCGGAAGCCAAGTTGTATGCCTTGAAAATTACGCCCACCAACTCAGACTCGGCGGCCGACGCTGATACCATCGCCGCCTGGGAGTGGGTGATCACGAACAAGAATAATGATCCGAAGAATCCGATTCTGATCATCAATCACAGCTTCGGCGGTGGTGAGTATGCGTCGACCTGCGACGCGCTGTCCAATGTTACTACCGCCGCGCTGAGAGTCGTATCTGCCGGTATTACCATCTTTGCCGCATCCGGCAACGAAGGGCTATGCGGCAGCATGGGCGACCCGGCCTGCATTTCTTTCGTTAATTCAGTCGGAGCTGTTTACGATGCGAACATTGGGCCACAGGTTGGGTGGTGCGTCTCGGCTAATGCCTGTTCCAAATATCCATACCCTGGCTGCAGCAAAACCGCTAATTTTGCCGCGGATGACCCTACCACCGCTGCCGACAAGGTGACGGCATACTCAAATTCGGCCTCCTTCATGACCCTTTTTGCCCCATCGAACAATGCTTATACGACGACGATCGTCGGCACCGGCGGCGACCCGACGAAAAACTACGACATGACTTTCGGCGGAACCTCCGCTGCCAGCCCCTATGCTGCCGGCGCTGCCGCCATTCTGCAAAGCGCATTCAAGGCCAAGACCGGCGTCTTTCTCACGCCCGCCGAAGTCCGCAACTACTTGATCAATAACGGTGATATCATTACCGATACCAAGATCGCCGTCAGTAAGCCTCGCGTCAATCTGGCCAAAGCGGTCAGCGCGCTGCCCGGTGACCTTTTACTGCCCAATCGCGGCGGTTGGCGCACGCTCCTGGGGAACTAAGCCATGATGCGACACCCTTACCTTTATGCCTCACTCGCGGTTGGCATCCTCGCCACGGCCGCGTTGCTCATGCTCGAGTACGGCGCAAAGGATCAGCTCGCGACCGAGCGCAGCGCTGCCAACGCGCGCAACGCGCAGCCCACGCAGCCGATCCAAAGACCTGCGTCGGTCACTCCGGTATCGAGGGCCATGGCCCCAGCACGATCCGGGGCGCCTGCAAACATTGCCCACTTACCCATCGTCGATGAGCCGCCACCGCCCCCACCCACCGCGGTCGTCGAGATCGGCGAACCGCTGGACGCGGATCATCGCGGCAGCATCGAGCGCAATCCGCCAGAGCCGAAGGAGATCGGTAAAGTCCTTGATGCCGACCATCCGTACGCCGCAAATGCCGCGGAAGCGCAGCCTGAGCCCGTCAGGCTCGGCGAACCGCTTGACGCCGATGCCCATACCACTCTCCCCAGTGAAAATACGCATCCCACCGTAAGTATCGGCCCATCACTGAATGCCTCGGCATTCTTCCCCATTGACAAAAAAGGCACTGCGATACCAAGGTGATGCGCACACAGTTGTTCTCAATCACAACCAACCTGTCAGAGGCAGTTTTATGAAAATTCAATCGGTAAAGCGAATCGGTACCGCAAGCCTGCTGCTCGCGGCGTTAGTAAGCCCATCGGCTGGAGCCGCCACCGGCTTTTTTGCAGCGAAAGTCCTCGGTGTCCTGATTGATTCGGCGAACTTTGGTGGCTGTATGGCGTTTTTGAGCGTAAGCCCAACGAGCACGCTGCCGGGCTGCGGGGCTAATTGGGTAAGCTTCAGTTGTACCGGCGACTTCACCGACACGGTCAGGGCCTATCGCATGCTGGACCAGGCGCAGCTGGCCCTTGCGACCCAGAAGAACGCGGGGTTTTCGATAGACGACACGAAACTGCATAACGGCTATTGTTTCGCCAATCGTATCGACATCTACAACTGGTGAATAACAGCAACCCCGTCATGACGTCGCGCGCTGTACACGAATCTGGCGTATCAGCAAAGATTAATAGAATCTGAAGCTTCCGGATTCTGTCACCGGGTCGCGGCCGGGCGCTGGCTGTTACGAGTTTCCGCAGGGTTTACCCAACGCCGGGCAAACCCTGCGGAAATCCCCCAGCGCCACTCTCCTGCGCTGCATCACCCGCTGGAAAATAAGGCATCCACCAAAGTCCCGCCGGGCGCCCCCAAGCGCCCCATCGTGACCGTCGCCCCCGCGCCACGCGGCACCGGGACGGGCGCCAGGGTCATTCTTAAAGGCTACGCCAGGAGACGCGGGTTGGACAAACGCCGCCGGGTCTGGAACACTGCTGGGCTTGAATCGTTCAGGGGATCGCCATGGGGCCGCCCGGCACCGGCCGCCGACCTTACCCCCTGCCAACCGGGTGAGAAGACGCTGGTGCATGAACTCCTGATCGCGGCGGCACTGCTCTTGGTCGCGGAGGGCATCTGGCCCTTTCTGAGCCCCCCGAGCTTTCGGCGCGCCCTACTCGCGGTCGCCCGCGAATCCGATGGCAGACTACATCTGACCGGACTGGTCAGCATGGTGGCTGGCGTCGGCCTGCTGTATCTGGTCAACTGAGCGTACGGATCAATTTAAAGTGGTATTGATGGACGAGGAACGCTGGCTGCTGCCGACCGGGATTGAGGAGATTCTGCCGCCCCAGGCACAGGTGCTGGAGTCCCTGCGCCGGGACCTGCTGGACCTCTACCGGGGTTGGGGCTACGAACTGGTCATCCCACCCTTCATCGACTACCTGGAGTCCCTGTTGACGGGAACCGGGCAGGACCTTGATCTACAGACCTTCAAGCTCACGGATCAGCTGAGTGGCCGCATGCTGGGCGTACGGGCGGATATGACACCCCAGGTGGCGCGCATCGACGCGCACCACCTGCGCCGCGACACCCCCACACGGTTGTGTTACCTCGGCACGGTGCTGCATACCCGCGCCGACGGCTTCGCCGGAACGCGCAGTCCTTATCAGATCGGCGCGGAGATTTTCGGCCACGCGGGGATCGAGAGCGAGGTCGAGATCTTGCGTCTGATCAGCGCGACCCTAAGCGCCGCGGGCATCTCCGGCTGCTATCTGGACTTGGGGCATGTGGGCATCTTCCGCGGCCTGGCCCGCCAGGCCGTCCTCACCGCCCATCAGGAACACGCACTGTTCGATGCGCTGCAACGCAAGGCGATCCCGGAGATCGAGACCCTGGTCGCCGACTGCGGGCTGACGGCCGCGGTGGCCGACATGCTGATCGCCCTGGCCGATCTGAACGGGGACGACGCCCTGACCCGTGCCGCCACGGTGCTGCGCCTGGCCGAGCCGGCGGTACAGGAGGCAGTGGACGATCTGCGTCGGCTCGCCGCCGCCCTGCACGACTGGCTGCCGGACGTCTCAATCCATTACGACCTGGCGGAACTGCGCGGCTATCGCTACAAGACCGGCGCCGTGTTCGCCGCCTTCGTCCCCGGCTGGGGGTTGGAGATCGCCCGCGGCGGGCGCTATGACGACATCGGTCGGGTGTTCGGACGGGCACGCCCGGCGGTGGGCTTCAGCAGCGACCTCAAGGGGTTGCTGCGCCTGGGTACGCAACTGGCGAGCCGCGCCGCCGAGACCCCGGCGATCTATGCCCCCTGGTCGAGCGACCCGGCGCTGCTCACACAGATTCAACGGCTACGCCAGGCGGGGGAGCGGGTCATCACCGCCCTGCCCGCGGGCGACGCCGCCGCCCCGCAGCAAACGCCCCGCGCACTGCGCTGCGACCGGCATCTGGTCCAGGGCGCGGGCGGTTGGGAAATTCAAGCACTTGATGAAGTTTAGGAATCTCGCAGATGGGCAATAACGTCGTCGTGATTGGCACCCAATGGGGTGACGAAGGCAAGGGCAAGGTCGTCGACCTGCTCACCGAGCACGTGAGCGCCGTGGTGCGCTTTCAGGGCGGCCACAACGCTGGCCATACGCTGGTGATCGACGGGGTCAAGACCGTCCTGCACCTGGTGCCCTCGGGCATCCTGCGCGCCGGGGTACGCTGCCTCATCGGCAACGGCGTGGTCCTGTCGCCACAGGCCCTGCTGACCGAGATCGCCGCCCTGGAGCAAACCGGCGTGCCGGTGCGCGAGCGCTTGGGGCTCAGCGCCGCCTGCGCGCTGATCCTACCCTACCACGTGGCGCTGGACCTGGCGCGGGAGACGGCCCGCGGCACCAAGGCCATCGGCACCACCGGGCGCGGCATTGGACCGGCCTACGAGGACAAGGTGGCCCGGCGCGGGATTCGCTTAGGCGAACTGCTCGACCCCGAACACTTCAAGGAGCGCCTGCGCGAGGTGCTCGATTATCACAATTTCACCCTGGCACACTATTTCAAGTGCGCCCCGGTGGACTACGCCGCGGTGCTCGACGAGGCCCTGGCCCACGCGGAGCAGCTGCGGCCCATGGTGGTGGACGTCCCGGGAGTGCTGCACGCACTGCGCGCCCAGGGTGCCGACGTGCTCTTCGAGGGCGCCCAAGGGTCGATGCTCGACATCGACCACGGCACCTATCCCTATGTCACGTCTTCCAACACCACGGCTGGCGGTGCCGCCTGCGGCAGCGGCGTGGGTCCGCGCGATCTCGACTACATCCTGGGGATCGTCAAGGCCTACACGACCCGCGTCGGCGGCGGGCCCTTCCCGACCGAACTGTTCGACGCCGACGGCGATCGCCTGAGCGCACGCGGGCACGAGTTCGGCGCCACCACCGGGCGCAAGCGGCGCTGCGGCTGGCTGGACATGGTGGCACTCAAGCGCTCCTTCGCCATCAACAGCGTCACCGGGATCTGCATCACCAAGCTGGATGTACTCGACGGCATGCAGCGGCTGAAGATCTGCACCGCCTACGAGCTGGATGGGCAGACGATCACCACCCTGCCGATTGGTGCCGATACGCTCGCCCGCTGCACGCCGCGCTATCTGGAACTGCCGGGTTGGTCGGAGTCCACGGTGGGCGCCGCATCACTCGACGCCCTGCCGGCCAATGCCAGGGCCTATCTCAAGACGATTGAGGACCTGTGCGGGCTGCCTATCGACCTGATCTCCACCGGACCGGACCGGGGCGAGACCCTGGTGCTGCGTCATCCGTTCGCGCTCTGATTGACTCGCTAACCATAGATCGGTTACTTTGCCGCGCTTATGTTCGCTCCACTGCCTCAAGAACTCGATCTCTGGCGGGCCGTTCGTCTCGGCGCGGCCTTTGCCGGCAGCGCGACGCTCGCCCAACTGCCCCGACTGGCCGCGGCGGTCGTCGGGGCCGACGGACCGGCCCGTTACACGCTTGCCTTTGAGCGCGACGCGGCGAGGCAAGCGGTGGCACTGGGTCAGGTCGCGATGGATTTGCGGCTGCGGTGCGAGCGTTGCATGGGCGAGGTCGGGCTTTCTTTGGAGTTGCCCATCGCCCTGGCGTTGGTGCATGCGGCGAGCGACTCAGACCGCTTGGGCCTGGATCAGGTCCCAGCGGTGGCGGATCAGTACGAGGCGCTGCCGGTCGGGGATGAACCCATCAACCCCCTGAACCTGATCGAGGACGAGTTGCTGCTGGCTCTGCCGCTGGCGCCCATACACGAGGTCGGTGAATGCCAGGCCGCGTTGCCCCCAGACCCAACCGACAGCACGCAGGCAGGCGCACTGGACGAGAAGAAAAACCCGTTCGCAGTGCTCGCCGCACTGAAGTCCAAGGGCTAATAATCCTAGATTTTTAACATTGGGACGGTCTACTGACCGTCCCACCGGAGAAGACCATGGCTGTTCCCCAGAACCGCAAGACCCGCTCACGGCGCGACATGCGCCGCTCCCACGACGCACTCACCGGCCCGACCCTGTCGGTGGAATCTACCACGGGCGAGGTGCATCGGCGTCACCACATCTCCGCTGACGGCTTCTATCGCGGCCGGAAGGTCCTGGATAAAGCCGAGTGACCGAGGATGCGGCACCTTTGACTGTCGTGCGCGCGACATCGGTAGCGGGTGCCGCCCCAGCGAGTGGCGGCCCGACTGAGGACCCGGTAGCAATACAACAGGAACCCAGACCCTTTGTGAACGGGCGGCACACGATCGCCCTGGACGCGATGGGCGGCGACCACGGCCCCCACGTCGTGGTGCCTGCGGCCTTGAGCTTCCTCGCCAACAACAGTGTCGTGGACCTGATCCTGGTCGGAGACCAAGCGCGGATCCGCTCCGAACTGGGCACCAAGGCAATCAAGAAGTGGGGCGAGCGGATCCGTATCCACCACGCCACCGAAACGGTCGAGATGGACGAGTCGCCCTCCAAGGCCCTGCGTAACAAGAAAGACTCGTCCATGCGCGTAGCCATCAACCTGGTCAAGACCGGCGAGGCCAACGCCTGCGTGAGCGCCGGTAACACCGGGGCGCTGATGGCCATCGCACGCTTTGTACTCAAGATGCTGCCCAGCGTGGATCGCCCCGCGATCATCACGGCCGTGCCTTCGCTGCATGGACACACCCACATGCTCGACTTGGGTGCCAACGTCGACTGCACCGCCGAACACCTGCTGCAATTCGCCGTGATGGGTAGTGAGTTGGTGAAGGCCGTGGACGGTATTGCCGAGCCCAAGGTCGCCCTGCTCAATATCGGTCAGGAAGAGATGAAGGGCAACGAGCAGGTCAAGCAGGCGCATGAGCTGCTATCGCGCAGCGGGCTGAACTATGTGGGCTACGCGGAGGGGGACGACGTCTATCTGGAGGACGTTGACCTGGTGGTCACGGACGGGTTCGTCGGCAACGTGGCCCTGAAGAGCAGCGAGGGGGTCGCCAAACTGGTGCGCCACACCCTGAGCGCGGAATTCAAGCGCAACCTCTTTACCCGCCTGGCGGGACTGGCGGCACTACCGATCATCAACAGCTTCCGCCGCACCATGGACACCCGCCGTTACAACGGCGCCAGCCTGCTCGGGCTACGCGGCATCGTGATCAAGAGTCACGGCGGGGCGGACGCCTTCGCCTTCGAAAACGCGATCCGCATCGCCGAGCAAGAGATCCACTGCGACATCCCCCGCCGGATTGCCGAGCAGGTGGGGCGGCACCTCGGGATCGACCGCGCCGGTCGAGAGGCCATCGTTACCGAACAGCTCAGAGCGACCGCCTGATGACATACTCCCGAATTCTCGGGACCGGCGGCTATCTCCCCGAGCGGGTGGTGACCAATGCCGATCTCGAAGCCTTTGTCGATACCTCCGACGCCTGGATCCGTGAACGCAGCGGAATCGAAAAGCGCCACTTGGTGGTGGAGGGTGAAACCTGCTGCGACCTGGCCGAGCGGGCCGCCCGCCTGGCCATTGAGGCGGCCGGGATAGCCGCGACGGATCTCGATCTCATCATCGTCGCCACGACCACGCCGGACCAGTATTTCCCGAGCACGGCCACCATCCTGGAACAACGCCTGGATATCCATGGCTGTCCCGCCTTCGATGTCCAGGCCGTCTGCGCTGGCTTCGTCTACGCGCTGAGTATCGCCGACAAGTTCATCCGCACCGGGTCCGCCCGGCATGTACTGGTGGTCGGGTCAGAGACCTTCTCGCGCCTCCTGAACTGGGAGGACCGCGGCACCTGCGTGCTGTTTGGCGACGGCGCCGGTGCCGTGGTCTTGGGTGCCACCGACGAGCCCGGAATTGTTGTCACCAGTCTGCACGCGGACGGCGCTTACAAGGAGATGCTGCAGGTGCCGGGGGGCATCGGCAACGGGGATTACGACAACAACCGCGTGACCATGAAAGGCAACGAGGTCTTCAAGTTCGCGGTGAACGTCCTGAGCAAGCTGGTCGAGGACACCCTCGCCGCCAATCGGCTGACGATGGCCGACGTCGACTGGTTCATCCCCCATCAGGCCAACCTGCGCATCATCCAAGCCATCGCGCGCAAGCTCCATCTGCCGATGGAGCGCGTCGTGGTCACGGTGGCCGACCACGCCAATACCTCTGCCGCGTCTATCCCTCTGGCCCTCGACACGGCGGTGCGCGACGGGCGTATCCAGCGCGGACAGTTGCTACTGTTGGAGGCCATCGGCGGCGGTTTTACCTGGGGCTCGGCCCTGGTACGCTACTAACCTTCGGCTCGTTACAGACGCACATGACAACACCACTTGCAGGCTGTTTTCCCGGCCAGGGCTCGCAGTCCGTCGGGATGCTCGACGCGCTGGCCGCCGCCTTCCCGCTGGTCCGCGAGACCTTCGCGGAGGCCTCCGATGCACTCAATCGCGACCTCTGGGCGCTCGTGAGCACCGGCCCCGCCCAAGCGCTCGATCAGACCGAGAACACCCAGCCGGCCATGCTCACCGCCGGGGTCGCCGTGTGGCGGGTCTGGCAGGCCCAGGGCGGACCGACGCCGACCATCATGGCTGGACACAGCCTGGGCGAATACACGGCACTGGTCGCGGCCGAGACCTTGAGTCTCGCCGACGGTGTCCGGTTGGCCGCCGCGCGCGCCCAATTCATGCAGGCCGCAGTCCCGCTCGGCCAAGGGGCCATGGCCGCGCTGATCGGCCTGACTGATGCGCAGGCGGTGGCGCTCTGCGCCGAACAGGCGCAGGGGGCCGTGCTGGAGGCAGTGAATTTCAACGCCCCCGGCCAGGTCGTCATCGCCGGTGAGGCCGCGGCCGTCGCTCGCGCGATCCGTGCCAGCAAGGCGGCGGGAGCCAAGCGCGCCCTGCCCCTGCCGGTCAGCGTACCCTCGCACTGTGCGCTGATGCGCCCGGCGGCGATCCAACTGGCGCAGGCCCTGTCCGCACTGGATCTGCACCCCCCACGGGTGCCGGTGTTGCACAATGTCGATGTCGCCGCGGCGGACTCGGTCGAGGGGCTGAGCACGCGGCTGTGCATGCAGCTCTACCGGCCGGTGCGCTGGGTGGAGACCATTGAGGCCATGAGCGCTGCCGGCGTGCGTCTCGCCCTCGAATTCGGCCCGGGCAAAGTGCTGACCGGGCTCAACAAACGTATCGATAAGGCCATGACCACGGCGCCGGTCTTCGACCCGGAAACGCTGGCCGCGGCACTCACCGCAGCGCACGAGGAGACGACCCATGCTCAGGGGTGAAATCGCACTGGTCACTGGGGCCTCACGCGGCATCGGCCGCGCTATTGCGGCTGCGCTGGCCGCACAGGGCGCCGTGGTCGCCGGCACCGCGACCACCCAGGGCGGTGCCGACGGCGTCACGCAGGCGCTGACGGACGCCGGCCATCAGGGCCTGGGGCTGGTGCTTGATGTCGCCGATCCCGCCTCGATCGAGGCAGCCATGGAGACCTTGACGCAGTGCCTGGGCGCGCCCAGCATCCTCGTCAACAATGCCGGAATCACCCGCGATAACCTCTTAATGCGTATGAAAGAGGATGAGTGGGACGCGGTCATCGACACCAACCTCGGGTCCGTCTACCGGATGTCGAAGGCGTGCCTGCGCAGCATGACCAAGGCGCGCAAAGGCCGCATCATCAACATCACCTCCGTCGTCGCCACCATGGGCAACGCTGGACAAGCAAACTATGCCGCGGCCAAAGCCGGTATGATGGGATTCACCAAATCCCTGGCCCGCGAGGTCGGGTCCCGCGCCATCACGGTCAACTGCATCGCCCCCGGGCTGATCGACACCGACATGACGCGGGCACTGCCCGAGGCCCAGCAAGCGATCATCCTCGGGGGTGTGCCGCTGGGTCGCTTTGGTCTGCCGGAGGAGGTCGCCGCGGCGGTCGTCTTCCTGGCTTCCCGCCACGCCGCCTACATCACCGGCGAGACATTGCACGTCAACGGCGGGATGTACATGGCCTGAGGGTCGGCCGACTTTGGCTTGAACCCGAGTAAAATCATCTGGTTAATTGATTGGCCTGGGCGCCGTTATCGGCTTTCATCGCCCGTCGATTGTCACTAGAATACCGTCTGGCCCGCCCCGGGCCGTCTTTTGCCTTTCGGAGGATTCAGACTCATGAGCAGCGTTGAAGAGCGAGTTCGGAAGATCGTCATCGAGCAGTTAGGCGTCAAAGAAGAAGAGGTGACCCTCGAGGCCTCCTTCGTCGACGATCTTGGCGCGGATTCCCTCGATACCGTAGAACTGGTGATGGCCCTCGAAGAGGAGTTCGAGACCGAGATCCCTGACGAGGACGCGGAGAAGATCACCACCGTGCAGCAAGCGATCAACTACATCAACGAGCACCTTGCCTGAGGCGCGCTGCTTCGATGACGGAACGGCCGCCGCCCGATGATAAGGACTTCGCGTGCGGCGCTTGCCCGTCAGGTCATTCCGAGCAAGAGGGGTAGGTAATGACAGTCAGAAGGGTCGTGGTCACCGGACTGGGTTTGGTGGCGCCGGTAGGTTTGGACGTCCAATCGTCCTGGAGCAATATCCTTGCCGGCAGGAGCGGAATCAAGCCGATCACCCACTTCGACGTGGGGCCGTTCAGTACGCGCTTCGGCGGTCCGATCTACGGCTTTGATCCGACCGTCTATGTCTCGGAAAAGGATTCCAAGAAGATGGACAAATTCATCCACTATGGCATGGCAGCCGGCTGCCAGGCCATCGCCGACTCCGGCCTCGTCATCGACGAGTCCAACTGTCGACGCATCGGGGTGGCCATCGGCTCCGGCATCGGCGGGATCACCGGCATCGAGAACAACTACGAGGCCTATCGCTCCAAGGGGCCGCGGCGGATCTCGCCGTTCTTCGTGCCGGCTAACATTATCAACATGGTCGCAGGCGATCTCTCGATCAAGTTCGGACTCAAGGGACCGAACTACTCGATCGTCTCCGCGTGCAGCACCGGCAGTCACAATATCGGTGAGGCGGCCATCATGATTCGCCACGGCTACGTGGACGTCATGATCGCGGGCGGCGCCGAGATGGCGACCTCCCCGGTCGGCTTGGGTGGCTTCGCCGCGGCCCGCGCCCTGTCCACCCGCAACGATGACCCGGAGCGCGCCAGCCGGCCATTCGACAAGGAGCGGGACGGTTTCGTGTTGAGCGACGGGGCCGGCGTGGTCGTGTTGGAGGAGTACGAGCGGGCGGTCGCCCGCGGCGCGCCGATCTATGCGGAACTGATCGGGGTCGGGATGAACTCCGACGCCTACCACATGACCTCCCCCTCGGAGAATGGCGAAGGTGCCTCCGAATGCATGCTGCTGGCCATGAGCGATGCGGGCGTCAACCGCGATCAGGTCCACTACATCAACGCCCACGGCACCTCCACCCCGGCCGGCGACGCGGCCGAGACCATGGCCATCAAGCGGACCTTCGGCGACTTGGCCTATCAAGTTGCGGTGAGTTCCACCAAGTCCATGACCGGGCACATGCTTGGCGCGGCCGGTGGGGCCGAGGCCATCTTCACCATCCTGGCGCTCCGCGATCAGGTCGCGCCGCCCACCATCAACTACGAAACCCCCGATCCGGACTGTGATCTCGACTACGTCCCCAACACGGCGCGCGAGATGCGCATCGACGTGGCCTTGAGCAACTCCTTCGGTTTCGGCGGGACCAACGGGACCCTGATCTTCCGTCGTCCCTAACCTGGACGCGGGCCTGAGGGTACAGATGGCCCCATGCGAGGGAACGACGACAACCGCCCCCCCGACCGATACAGGACCGCTCCGGGTCCTGATCGATGGGGCCGGGGCGGACCTGGTGCCGATCTGGGATCGGGGTCTCACCTATGGCGACGGTCTCTTCGAGACCGTCCTCATCCGTGATGGAAAACCCTGCCAGTGGCCCAGGCACCTGGCCCGCCTGACGCTTGGCTGCGCCCGTTTAGGCATACCCGCACCACCGCTGGAGCGCCTCGAGGACGAGGTCCGCAACCTGCTCCAGGGAATCGACACGGCGGTACTCAAGATCCTGATGACCCGGGGAATTGGCGGACGTGGCTACGGCCCATGCGCGGACCCACAACCACGCCGCGCCCTGCTGCTCTACCCGCTCCCCACCTGGCCAGAGGACTGGGGCACGGACGGTGTCAGTGTACGTTTTTGCCTGACTCGCACCTCCCAGAATCGCACACTGGCGGGAATCAAACATCTCAATCGCTTGGATAGCGTGCTGGCACGCGCCGAGTGGACCGATCCGCAGATTGCAGAGGGGTTGATGCTCCGGGAAGATGGGCAAGTGATCGGCGGGACCATGACCAACCTGTTTCTCTGGACCGGTACGACCCTGTTGACGCCGGTCCTCGACTTGGCCGGAATCGCCGGCACGGTGCGCGCACTGACGCTGGAGATGGCCAGCCGTCAGGGGCTCGATTGCCGGGAGCGGGACCTGCCGCCCCGCGCACTGCGCGAAGCGCCAGGACTCTTTCTGACCAATTCGCTGATCGGGGTCTGGCCGATCCGTCGGCTGGACGGGCGCGACTATGACCTGGGACGTCTGCCCTGGAGCCTGCTCAAGGCCGTCGGCGCGGCGGCCCAGGTCGCGGAGTGGCCGAAGCGATGATGCGATCTGCACTCGCCGCACTCCTACTGGGTGTGGGCATCCTGGCGGGTGGGGTCTGGCTCGACTACCAGCGCTTCATCGCCGCACCGGTGCGCATCAGCGAGCCGACGGTGGTGTTCGAGGTCCAGCGTGGCAACGGCGCCCGCCAGATCGCGGACGCACTGACCGCCCGCGGTTTCATCCGCCACCCCTATTATCTGCTCCTGCTCGCCCATCAACGCCGCGACGGCGCCCGCTTCAAGGCCGGCGAATTCGAGCTGACCCAAGGCATGACCCCGGGCGCGGTCCTTGATCGACTGGTGTCAGGGCGGGTGATTCAATATCCCATCACCGTGGTGGAGGGCTGGACCTTCCGCCAGGCGGTGGCGGCGATCCTGGCCGATGGCCACTTCGGTGACGACCTCGCCGCAGCCACCGATGAGTCACTGATGGCCGCCCTGGGTCACCCCGGGAAGCACCCGGAGGGACGCTTCTTCCCGGACACCTACAGTTTCCCCAGACACACTACCGGGGTGGATGTGCTGCGCCGCGCCCTGCAACGCATGGATCAGGTGCTCGCCGGCGAATGGGATGGGCGGGCCACCGGGCTGCCGCTCAAGACCCCCTATGAGGCCCTGATCCTCGCCTCGATCATCGAAAAGGAGACCGGTCTAGCCGCCGAGCGCCCGGAAATCGGCGGGGTCTTCGTGCGGCGACTGAACGCCGGGATGCGGCTCCAGACCGATCCGACGGTGATCTACGGGATGGGGGAGCGCTTCGACGGCAATCTGCGCCGCGCGGACCTGCGGGAGGCCACCCCCTACAACACCTATGTCATCACCGGGCTGCCGCCGACCCCCATTGCGCTGCCCGGCCGCGCCGCGATCCACGCCGCCCTGCACCCGGCGGCGGGTGACAGCCTCTATTTCGTCGCACGGGGCGACGGCGGACACGTCTTCTCCGCTACCCTGGAGCAACACAACCGGGCGGTACGTGAATATCAACTCCACAAGGCTCCAAGCCAACCGGGACCCTAGAGTGCGGAACCCAGGATGAGTCAACGCGGGCGTCTCATTACCTTTGAGGGGATCGAGGGGGCGGGCAAGTCCTCACAGATCGCGCCCCTGGCCGACTGGCTGCGCGCGCGCGGTCTCACGGTGATCACCACCCGCGAACCGGGAGGCTCGCCGATCGCCGAGCGTATCCGTGCCCTATTGCTCGACCGGGCCAACACCGGCATGGACGGGACCGCCGAACTCTTGCTGGTCTTCGCCGCGCGCGCCGAACACCTGGCCCAGGTCATTACCCCGGCGTTGACCGCGGGCACCTGGGTCCTGTGCGACCGCTTCACCGATGCCACCTATGCCTATCAGGGCGGCGGCCGCGGCATCGATCCGAGCCGCATCGCAGTGCTCGAAGACCTGGTCCAAGGGGCGCTGCGGCCCGACCTGACCCTTGTCTTTGACCTGCCCCCGGCGCTTGGACTGGCGCGGGCGCGCGGGCGCAGCGAACCGGACCGCTTCGAGGCGGAACGCCTCAGCTTCTTCGACACCGCCCGCGCGGTCTATCTCAGCCGGGCCGCCGCCGATCCGGGGCGCTATCGGGTACTGGATACGACCCGCCCGTTCGGCGAGGTATCCGCGGCGGTGACCCGCAGCGTCGCGGCACTGGATGAGCGTTGCGCATGACCCAAGCCCCAGTCGATAACGAACTGCTACCCTGGCTGGAGCCGAACTGGGCGCGACTGCAGCAGGCGCTGGCGATCGACCGGTTGCCGCATGCGCTGCTGATCGTCGGCGCCCGTGGCTTGGGCAAGCGCCGGTTGGCCGATCTGTTCGCCCGCGCGCTGCTCTGTCGCACCCCGGGGCCGGCCGCACTGCCCTGCGGCACTTGCACGGACTGTCGCCTGAACGCCGCCGGCAGTCACCCCGACTGGCGGCGGGTGACACCCGACCCGGAGTCCAAGTCCGGGGAGATCGCAATCGATGCCATCCGCGAACTGACCGACCGCTCGGCCCTCACCCCGGTACGCGGGACGCGTAAGCTGGTGCTGATCGACCCGGCGGACCGGATGAACGCCGCCGCCGCCAACGCGCTATTAAAGACCCTGGAGGAGCCCGCGGGCAACACTCTGCTGCTGCTGATCGCCGAGCAGCCCGGCCGGCTGCCGGCGACCATCCGCAGCCGCTGCCAATTGCTCAAACTCGCGGTCCCGCCGCAGGATCAGGCGCTGGCGTGGCTGACCCCGCGGCTGGGCGCGGCGGCACCCGTGCGGCTGCGCCTGGCCTACGGTGCCCCACTGCGGGCCTTGGATGCATTTGACCAGGCCACCCTGGACAATCGCGAGACCCTGGTGCGCGGCTTCATCGGCATCGGCCGCGGCGAACTCGACCCGGTGGCCGCGGCCGCGGCTTGGAACGCGCTCGGTGCACGGCTATCATTGGATTGTCTGGCAAGCTCGCTGTGCGACTTGCTGCGACTGGCGGTCTCGCCCGCGCCACCGCGGCTCGCCGACCCCGGGCTCGCAGCACCGCTGCGCGGGCTCGCCGACCGCATCGACCCCGGCGCCGCCCATCGACTACTGCGCCGCGTCTTCGAGGCCAGGGGACTGGTGGAGAGCAGCCTCAATCCGCTGATGCAAATGGAGTCACTACTGATCGAATGGGCCCGCATCGGCCAGCGTTGAGCACCGCGGGGCCATGGCAGCGGTCGTCCCACCGGCCGATCACAGAACATCAACAAGGAGCGCGCCTCATGAGTACCCCCCTAACACCGAATGGACCGATGAGCGGCTCCGTCGGCGGCCAGCAGCGTATCCTGAGCTTCGCCATCAAGGACAAGGCCGCACTCTACGCCGCCTTCATGCCCTTCATCCGCAATGGCGGGCTCTTCATCCCCACCACCAAACGCTACCAACTGGGGGACGAGATCTTCCTGCTGCTCCAGTTGATGGAGGAGCCCGACCGCATCCCGGTCGCCGGCAAGGTGATCTGGGTCACTCCGCCCGGGGCCGAGGGCAACCGGGCGGTGGGGGTGGGCGTGCAATTCAGCGAGCAGGACAAGGGCGTGGCGCGGCGCAAAATCGAGGAATATTTAGTCGGTCTGCTCACCTCCGAGCGGCCGACGCATACCATGTAGGACACCATGCTCATCGACTCCCACTGCCACCTCGACCGGGTCGACCTGACCCCTTACGCGGGCGACTTCGCCCGACTGATGGCGGCCACCCGGGAGGCCGGGGTGTCGCACCTGCTGTGCGTTTCCATCGACCTGCCGCGCTACGGCGCCATGCGCGCGCTGATCGCCCCCTACCCGCAGGTCGCGGTGTCGGTGGGCGTCCACCCCAATGAGTCGGCGGGCGGCTCGCCATCCGTCGCCGACCTGGTGGCACTGGCGGCCGACCCGCGCAATGTCGCCATCGGCGAGACCGGACTCGACTATTTCCGCAGCGAGGGCGACCTGGAATGGCAGCGCGAGCGCTTCCGGACCCACATCGCCGCCGCCCGCACCTGCGCTAAGCCGCTCATCATTCACATGCGCGACGCACGGCAGGACTGCATCCGCATCCTGCGTGAGGAAGGGGCAGACGCCGTCGGCGGGGTGCTGCACTGCTTCACCGAGGACTGGGAGACCGCCCGCCAGGGCCTTGACCTGGGCTTTTACGTCTCCTTCTCCGGCATCGTCACCTTCAAGGCCGCCGCTCCGCTGCGCGAGGTCGCCCGCCAGGTGCCACTGGAGCGGCTACTGATCGAGACCGACTCACCCTATCTCGCCCCCGCCCCCCATCGGGGCAAGCCCAACGAACCCCGCTTCGTCGCGCAGGTCGCGGCCTGCATCGCCCAGCTGCGCGGGATACCGGTGGAAGAACTGGCACGGGTCACCAGCGAGAACTACTTCCGTTTGTTCGGGTCGCCGCCCTCACGCCTCACTCCGCCTTGATGTGCAGATGGTGTAGGTCGGCCGGGAGCGCCGCACCCCAGTGCGGCGAAGCCTCGCACACGACCGCAGCATTGCCTGTTGCCGCGAGACCGGGCCGTACTGGGGTGCGGCGCCCCCGCATCCCCCCCGGCCCTGTGCACCCATGAACGACCCGATTCGCCTCCTACATCTGTCCGACATCCATGTGCGCGCCGGCACGGCGTGGGACTCGGACCCGGTGCTGGCCGCGCTGACGCGGTTCATCGCCAGTGAGGTCAGCGCGGGTCTAACCGCGGACCTCGTGGTCATCACCGGCGACTTGGCCTTTGCGGGTAAGGCCGAGGAGTATGCACTGGCGCGCGCCTGGCTCGAGGGTCAGTTATGGCCAGCCTTGTCGCTCCCATCCGCGCCAGCGCTGGTACGGGACTTTCTTGGTGCAGTAATTGCCATCTTAACTTGTCGCTCCCATCCGCGCCAGCGCTGGTACGGGACTCTCTGCTGCTGGTGCCCGGCAACCACGACGCGGATCGGGGGGCCTGGTCGGTAAGGGCGTGCGCTTCATGCAGGACGGTCTGCTCGATGAGCGGTCCCATGAGGCAGTCGCCGACCTCTTGCGGGACCACCACGAGCGGCAGGGTCTGCTGCGGCGTCACGACGCCTAGGTCGCCTTCTACTACGCGTCGCGCCAGGCCAGGCCATCCACCTGAACCGGGATCTCGTGCTGCGCGGACACCTGCACGAGGGCGAGGCGGCCTACATCCGGCCGCCCGATCCGGCCCGCGCCTGCCTGGAACTAGCTGCCGGCTGTATCTACGACGGCAGTCGCCACCCCAACGCCTTCCAGTGGATCGAACTGTGGCCCGAACCGCGGCGGGTGCGGGTGCGGTTTCGCACCTGGGTCAAGGGCGCCTGGCAGATCGACAGCAACCAACCCGGCTGCCCCGAGGGCCAGGCCGATTTCACGCTGGCCCCCAAGACGACCCCGGGCTCGGTCGCACCCGCGACCCAAGCGCCGGCCGTGCCCCCCGACTATCTGGACTGGCTGCGCCGCCAGTACGAATCGGTCGAGCTCCTGGGTCTGGATGTCCAGGCACAACACTCCACCCAGCTCAGTCAGGTCTATGTCCCCGCCATCACGCCCGCCAGGCACGCCGCCGCACCGCCGGACCAAGGCACGCCGGACGGACGGCCAGACGACCGGCCGCAACACGAACTCCTGCTCGGGCGCCTGGGCGAAGCGTCACTCTATTGCCCCGGTGACCCCGGCGCCGGCAGACCTGCCCGCGCGCCTGCCTGCTCAACGCGCTCTCGCACGGGCTGGACGATTGGACCCGGGTCGGCAACCGCCTGCTGGTCACCAGCCGCCCCTATGGCCTCAGGCCCGAGGACCTGCGCCGCCTGAACCTGCCCGAGGCGCTGCTGGCCGCGCTCCACGCGGGGCTCCAGTCGCTCTTCATCCGCCGCTGGTACGCCGCCGCCGACCCGTCCCAGGGCGAGGAGGTGGAGCGCCTCCTGACCGACTATGCCGACCTCAACCCCTGCCACCGAGGCGGGGACCACCGCCGCCGCCGGGCGCCGCGACGAGTTGCTTTCGCGCTCCGGCCTGCTGCTCGGCCGCGGGAGCGGCGAGGCCGGCTTCTACCACCTGAGCGTCCAGGAGTTCCTGGCTGCCGAGCACCTGGCCCGCACCCGCCGTGAGCCCGACTGGTTCACGGCCGTCGTCGCCGCGCGTGCCCCGGTCCCCGAGTGGCGGCTCACCCTGAGCTTCCTGTTCGGTCGCATGTTGAAGCGCAACGGCGAGCAGTGGGCGCTGGACGCCGCCCGCGACCTGCTCGCGACCCAGGACCGCGCCGCGGTCCGCGCTAACCCCGCACCCGCGGTGGTCTGTGCCGACTGGATCGAGATGCTCACGCGCAAGGGGCTCAACCTGCCGGGAGCCGCGCTGGTGGTCCGCGGACGTCTGGGCCTGGCGCGAGACCGAGTCCGTGAGTCTGCCGGCGTATTGGCGGGACAGCCGCTTCAACACCGCCAACCAGCCGGTGGTGGGCGTCTCCTTCTGGGAGGCAGACGCCTTTTCCCGCTGGGCCGGGGGGCGCCTGCCCAGCGAGCGGGAATGGGAAGCCGCCGCGCGCGGACCCCAGGGTTACGAGTACCCCTGGGGTGGCGACTGGAAGGACAGGATCTGCAACAGCGCTGAGGCCGGTCTCGGGGTGACCTCCCCGGTGGGGCTTTTCCCCCGCTCACGTCAGATGCCGCTCGGCATTGAGGACCTCGCCGGCAATGTCTGGGAGTGGTGCGACAGTTTCTATTCAGTGGACAAGCAAAAACCCGGTGCGTCTCGCGTGCTGCGCGGCGGTGCCTTCTCCGTTGGGTCCAGGGGCCTGCGCTCCTCGTTCCGGCTCAGGGACGAGCCCGAGAACCGGTTCAGGTTCATTGGGTTGCGCTGTGTCCTGGCCGCTCCCCGCCAGCTTTGACCCATTGATCCACGCAGGATCTCGTGCCCAAGCGGGGCTTGACCGTGAGTAGGAGGGCGCTCAGGCACCTGTGGCGCGACCGGGTTGGCAACGATAGACTCTTATCCGAGCCCCGGGATTCGGAACCCTCGCGTTCCGTTCCCGCAATTCCGGCGTCCGCACACGCCAGCACAGTAGCCCCAGATGACCCAATTGACCCTGGACATACCCGAGTCGGCGTTTTCCACCCTACATCAGGCCCCCGCGGAGTTCGCGCAGGAAATGCGCGTGGCCGCGGCGGTCAAGTGGTATGAGCTAGAGCGCATCTCTCAGGGCCGGGCGGCCGAGATCGCCGGCTTGACCCCTGGTTACGATGCATGGGGGTTGGCTTGCAGGGGAGGCGGTTGGGTTTAGCAACTTTCAGCCTACCACCCTTGCGAGTCAGCCCCAAGCTTTTCAGTCGGTTGGACTTAACTTAGCGCCATTCGGGCCAGGTCCCGCACCAGGGCGCCCAGCAGCCCGGCGGCGCGCGCCTGATCCGCCAGGGTCGGCGCGGGACCGAGCCGGTCCAGCACGGCGGCGAACAGTCCCTCCACCTTATCCTCGCCTTGCAGGTAGAGCACGCCCGCCAGCAACAGGACGGCCTCGCGCCACTCCGGGCGATAGAGCGCGGGCGTACCCGCGGGCGCGGCGGTCAGGAGCAACTCGGCACGCTCGGCGTCCGGTCGGCCGGCCAGGGCCTGGGCGGCGAGGTATTCCTGAAAAGTCAGGTGCCAGAAGCGCAGTTGGTGGCCGCGGCGTACCAGGACGCCGCTGTCGATCTCCTCAGCGGCCAGGAAGCCTTCGGCGCGCTCGATGGGATCGCTTGAATCCAGACCCCGCTCGAAGCGGTGCGCGATGCGTTCGGCCGCCCAGCGGCGGGTCACCTGCACCTGTCGGCCCTTGGGGGCGGTCTGCATGACGAGCGCGAGGTCCGCCAGCAGTTGGCGGCAACGCTGGGACTTCTCCCGGCCGGGGCGTTGCTCGCGCCCCTCGATCAACCAGCGGATGATTGACTCGTAGAGCTCCGCGCGCTGCTCGGGCAGCCGCTTGTCGTTCCAATGCACAACGGCCAGCGCGGTGAGCATGACGGTGTTGCAGGCCAGCAGCCGGATCTCGCGGCGGGAGGCGAGCGCGGCGACCAGTTCCCGGTGGTGTGACTCGGCGCGGTCCGGCCGCTCGGGGAACAGCGCACGGCTCCAGCGGGCGAGGAAGCCGTCGATGGCGGGGCCGTCCAGTGCCTCGATGGTGGTGTGGGCGAAGCCGGCCAACACCGCCTTGTCCTGGTAGGCCGCCGGGCGGCTGGTAACGACGAGCGGGCAGTGTGGCCAGGCCTGGGCCAGGCGTTCGATGCGCCGCACAGCGCGCTCGCGCTGGAGGCGGTCGGGCGCCTCGTCCAGGCCATCCAGCAGGATCAGGACCTGGCCGGCGTCGAGCAGGCGGCGGAAGTCGTCCGCGTTGAGATTCTGGTTGGCGTCGCGGGCGCACTCGCCGAGATAGGCGGGCAGCCAGGCGGTGTCGAGTGGATGTCGGACAGCTGCAGGAGTCGGATCGGCTGGGGCATGGCGGCATTCGGCTTGCGGTGCAGGGTCACCCGGGTCGGGCAGAACCGCAACGAGTGATTTCCGGACAAGTCATTTCCGGACTCTGGATCATCATCACTCGACCGCGTGACGGCTCACCAGCAATTCGGCAATCTCGGTCGCCTCGGCGCCACGGTAATTCTTCATGACCACCGATAGCGGGGACTCGCCGGTGCGGGAGCGGGCGGACACATTGGCGCCATTGAGAATCAGGAGGCGGGCGATGTCGAGCATGCCGCCGGTCAGCGCCAGCAGCAGCGGCGTATTGCCGAGCCCGTCGCGGGCATTGACGTTGGCCCCCTTCGCGATCAACTTCTCCGCGATGATCTGGTAGCCCGCGATCGGCTTACCGCAGGCGATCAGCAGTGGCGTCAACCCGAGATTGTCCCGCACATTCACATCGACGCTGGCGTCCAGTATGATCGTCGCAATGACGGTCAGGCCGCGCTTTAGGGCGGAGAGTAGTAGCGGGGTCCCGTCCTCATCCTCGGCCGGCAGTTTGATGCCTGCCCGCACGAACAAATCGATCACCTGCTTATCGCCGGCTTCAAAGGCCCGAAAAAAATTGGCCTTCGTCATCGCGATCTCGGACGCCTCGAGCTGTCTTACGGCATCCGCCTTGCGCTCCGCGGCGCGAAAGTTCTCCAGTCGGCGAAACTCCCAAACCCGCATCAGATCCGCCATCACCTCCGCGGGAAAGCCCTTGCGTCCGGACCGCTTGTCGATCAGGAGGTCTGAGAAATAATCATGGAGTTCTGGGGTATTCCAGAGTTCTGCGATCTTACTCAGAATGCGGTCGAATTGGGTCTCGAGATGGACAGGGTAATGTTGGCCCATGCGCTCGAATATCGGATATTTCATCGCTCGCTTTCTCTATCAGATACTTGGCTATTGACAGGAGCGTAGTTGCTCGTTGTCTGCTGTGAGTTTCCCCTGCTTGAACTCGATCATGATATACGCGGTTGGCTCCCCATAGGCTCATCGCCGAGCTCGGCCGCAATCAGCTCCAAGGCCCGCGGGAGTGCGGCCGCATCGTCGGCCAACCAATGGCAACCCGTCTCGGCGCGCAACCAGGTGAACTGGCGTTTCGCCAGTTGCCGGGTGGCGACGGTGCCGCGGTACAGCAGCTCATCGCGGCCATACTCACCCTGGATGAACTGCCAGACCTGCCGATAACCCACGCAGCGCATAGACGGCAGGTCGGCCGTCAGATCACCGCGCCGCCGCAGCGCCGCGACCTCCTCGATCAGACCGGCATCCAGCATCCCGCGCAGGCGCTGCGCGATCCGCTCATGCAGGATCTGCCGGTCAGTCGGCGCCCGCACCAGTTTGAGCAACCGATACGGCAGAGCGCCGCCGTCGGCGCGGGCACGCCGGATCAGCGCGCTCATGGGCTCACCCGTGATGGCGTGGACCTCGAGCGCGCGTTGGATGCGCTGGGGGTCATTGGGGTGGACCAGAGCGGCAGTGACCGGGTCCAGCATGGCCAATCGGGCATGCATGGCCGGCCAGCCCAGGCGCTGCCCCTCATCGAGCAGGCCCTCACGGACCCCCGGGTCCGCCTCCGGCAAGGGGGCCAGCCCTTGCTGCAGCCCCCGAAAATAGAGCATGGTACCCCCCACCAATAAGGGGATGCCACCCCCGGCAGTGATCGTGGCCATGGCTGCCAGGGCGTCGGAGCGGAAACAAGCGGTCGAATAAGACTCGCTGGGGTCCAGGATATCGATCAACCGATGGGGCGCTTGCGCGAGCACCGCCGGCCCCGGTTTGGCGGTGCCGATGTCCATGCCCCGGTAGATCATGGCCGAGTCCACGCTGATGATGGCGCACGGCAGGCGTCGCACCAGTTCCACCGCCAGCGCGGTCTTACCGCCGGCGGTAGGGCCCATCAGCAAGATGGCCAGCGGACGGGTGTCCGGGGCACTGCCCGCGTCCAAATCTGAAGACTGCATACATCTGAAGGATCGGTCCATCATCTGAAATCCGGCAATGGCTGACGCCAAGGCGCCAAGCTCGCCAAGCTCGCCAAGAAAATGGAGTAGGTGAAGTCACCGGATCACCCGCCGGGTGAACGGCCCAACGCCGATCGCGCACTGAAAAACCTTGGCGAGCTTGGCGCCTTGGCGTGACAACGACGCGCTCCAGGATGACTGGCGTACTGCGGCTACCGGCCCCGCGAGAACAGCCGATCCAGTTCACCCTGGCTCAACTGGACCCAGGTCGGTCGGCCGTGGTTGCATTGATCGGCCCGCTCCACCTGTTCCATGGCGCGGAGCAAGGCATTCATCTCGTCCAGGGTCAGGCGCCGATTGGCCCGCACCGCCCCGTGGCAGGCCATGGTCGACAGCACGCGATTGACCTCCTCGCTCACCCGCTCGGACTGCCCATGCACCGCCAAGTCGGAGAGCAGGTCGCGCACCAGGCGCTCCGCATCGGCATCGCGCAGCAGCGCCGGTACCTCGCGCACCGTGAGCGTCCCCAGCGCCAGCCGGTCGACCGTAAGCCCCAGAGCCGCCAAGACCTCCCGATGGGCCTCCAACAGATCGGCCTCCCGCGGGCTGACATGCAATGAGACCGGCACCAGCAGCGGTTGGCTCGCGATCCGCCCGGCGCCCCAGGCCGCTTTCAGCCGTTCATAACCGATGCGCTCGTGGGCCGCATGGATATCAACGATGATCAACCCCTGTGCATTCTGCGCCAACAGATAGATGCCGCTCAATTGTGCCAGGGCGAAACCCAGGGGGGCGTCGTCTCCGACTGCCGGCCCCGCGTCAGGCGCCGCCGCCGGGGTGTCGGCTCCAGACGGGCGCTGAAAGTCGAGTCCGGCCGTATACAGGCCCGCCGACCGGTCACCAATACCCAGCCCCAGACGACCGGTCTGCGGCGACGTGCCGGTTCTCGGTAGCCGCGGGTCCGATGCCGCCGGGGTCGGCGCCGGAAAGGGCGCCTGGGTGAGGCCCGGAGTCACCCCGGACCCGGCGACAGCCGCCGTGCCCAGACTCCCGGCCGCCAGTCGGCGCTTGAGCGCACTGAAAATGAAGTCGTGAACCTGGCGCCCCTCGCGGAAGCGCACCTCCTGCTTGGTCGGGTGTACGTTGACGTCCACCAACCGCGGCGGGAGTTCCAGAAAGAGCACATAGGCCGGGTGCCGGGCCTGATGCAGCACGTCGCTGAAGGCCTGGCGCACCGCATGGGTCACCAGTTTATCGCGCACCATGCGCCCATTGACATAGAAAAACTGCTGGTCCGCCTGGCCGCGGGAGAAGGCCGGGCGCAACACCCAGCCGGACAGCCGCAGGGCCACCGCCTGTTCATCCAACCACAAGGCCTGCTCGCCGAACCCCTGACCGAGCAGGGCATCCAGGCGCGCGCGAATGCGCACCGGGTCTGCCCCCGCCGGGGCCAGGTCCAACACCACCCGGCCGTTGTGGCGCAGGCGTACCCCCACCTCGGGGCGGGCCAGTGCCATGCGCCGCACCACCTGCTCCAGGTGCCCAAACTCGGTCTTGTCGGTGCGCAGAAACTTGCGCCGCGCGGGGGTGTTGTAGAAGAGGTCGCGCACATCCACCGTAGTCCCCCAAGGGTGGGCGGCGGGCCGCAACTCCCCGGGGGTGCCATCCGGCCCCACCGTCACCGCGTGGCCATTGCCCTCCCCCGTCGCCCGGGAAGTCAGGGTGAGGCGGCTGACCGAGGCGATGCTCGGCAGGGCCTCGCCGCGAAAACCGAGCGTCGCCACCGCCTCCAGGTCGGCCAAATCATTGAGCTTGCTGGTGGCGTGCCGGGCGAGCGCCAGGGCGAGTTGCGCGGGCGGGATACCGCGCCCGTCGTCGCGCACCCGCAGGCGCTTGCTCCCGCCCTCCTCCACCTCGATCTCGATCCAGGTACTCTCCGCATCCAGGCTGTTCTCGATCAGTTCCTTGGCGACGGCGGCCGGGCGCTCCACCACCTCCCCGGCAGCGATTTGATTGACCAGGTGGCTGGGCAGCACGCGGATCGACGCGACGCGCACCTCGGCCGCCGCGGCGATCGGGGCAGCGCTAGGGTCGGCGGTGAGGGCGAATCGATGAGTCAAGGATTCAGCCATTGCCCGATCCGCTGCCGGACGCGGCATCGGCGTCCGGCGCCGCATCGGCGCTCGCGGGACGCGCCGCGCTCTGCACGCGGTAGCGGTGGAAATACTGCTTGATGCCGGACATGATGGCCGCCGCCAGGCGTTGCTGTTCGGCGCCGTTCTGCAACCGCGCCTCCTCGTCCGGGTTACTGATGAAGGCCGTCTCCACCAGCACCGAGGGGATATCCGGTGACTTGAGCACCACAAACCCGGCCTTCTGGACCCGCCCCTTGTGGGTGGCGCCGAGTCGACTCAGATTGCTGAGCACGGCGCCGGCGGCCTGCACGCTACGCTCCAGGGCGGCGTTCTGGACCATGTCCAGCAGCACGGTCGCGAGTTGGTCGTCGCGCTCCGCGAGATCCACCCCGCCCACGCGGTCTGCACTGTTTTCCTTTTCAGCCAACCACTTGGCTGCCTCGCTGGTGGCGCCACTGCGCGACAGGGTAAACACCGATGAGCCCTGCGCCTGCGGGCTCTCGAAGGCATCGGCATGGATGGAGATGAAAAGGTCCGCCTCGTGCTTGCGCGCCTTCCGAATGCGCCCGCGCAGCGGCACGAAGGTGTCGCCGTCACGGATCATCAGCGGGCGCATCCCCGGCTCCTTCGCCACCAGGGCGGCCAGGCGCCGGGCGATGGCGAGCGTCACGTCCTTCTCGCGGGTCCCCTGGGCGCCGATCGCGCCCGGGTCCTCACCGCCGTGGCCCGCGTCGATCGCCACCACCAGCGTACGCGGGACGCGCCCCCGCTGCCCCGCCTTGCCACGCCCCCCGGCAACCGCCCCGGGCGCACCCTTGGCACCCGCCTTGGGGATCAGTTCCACGATCAACCGCTGCGGGTGCTCGCCGTCCGCCGCCAACGGAAAGCTCTTCACGCGCACCGGCCGCTTCAGATCCAGCACGATGCGCAGGGCATCGCCCTCCCGCATCCCGCTGCGCAGCCCCGCCAGGTTCGGGTCGTCGGCCTCGGCCTTGGGCAGCTTGCCGGTCAGGGTCGCATCCGCGATGTCGACCACCAGCCGATCCGGTCCCTCGAGCGCAAAAATCTGATGCGTGACCGGCCCGTTCAAATCCAGCACCAGCCTGGTGCGCTCCGGATCCGCCGTGATGCGGGCACCCGTCACCGCACTCGACGCGGCGACCGCGACGGGCGTGAAGAGGGTCAGCAAGACCGGCAGCAGGATGGCGACGAGCGGCGTCACGGCGGGCCTCCACGGGGCAGCAGGCTTCAGACGAAGT
>CAILVI010000574.1 GCA_903837595.1 uncultured Thiodictyon sp. | reverse complement strand
GGACGACTTTACCTAGGCCCGTGTGCGTCGACGCTACCATGGTTGTGCGGCGCCGCCGGGAACATCAGTCGGCGCCGACGCCACCGCCCCCACCTCGATTTGAGGCCACCCTCTGTTGACTTCCTCCATGCCGGCGCGTGCCCTCCAGTCCGAACCCGTCCACATCCTTTGGATCAAGCCGTCCCATGATGACGACGACGGCTATGTCATCCAGTGGTGGCGCTCGTCCCTGCCGGCCAACAGCCTGGCCACGGTCGATGGCATCGCCGTGGATTGTGCGCAGCGCCGCGTGCTGGGTCCCGGGGTGCAGATCCGGGTGCGGGCGCTCGATGAGACCAATCGCCGGGTCGGTCCCACCCGTCTCATGCGGGAACTTAACGAGGAGTTGCTCGCCGATCTGATGGGGGCGGGCTTGCAGCCGCTCTGCAACGACCTCTTGGACCTGCCGGACATGACCGGCTCCCCCACGCCCATCCCGCCCGCCGATCAGATAGGCCTCACGCTGGGGCGGCGGGCGCGGGCCGACGCTGGGCGCGGCGGCCCCTACCAACCCAGCTTCTGCACCACCATCAACGTCCAGGGCCGCAAGTCGCGTCATCGCGACGGCGACGACGGGGAGCGCCCGGTGCGCGCCAACTGGGCCCAGGGCACCACCACGTGTGACGCAGTAGAGGCAACCAACCACGTTTTCCAGGATAATCCGTCCCACCTGGACACTCCCGAATCACGCCACCCCCGGCAACCGCCCCGTGAGCCCAGACCGCCCATCGCACGACTAAGCGCGAGGCCATATCCGGTCTTGGATCGTCCAATCTCCTATCCGTTTATTCTCACTATCCAATAATGAACGTCTTACTGGTATACCCGCTATTCCCCAAGAGCTTTTGGTCCTTTGAAAAAACATTGGCGATGTTGGATCGTAAGGCCATGTTACCGCCTCTGGGCTTGGTGACAGTCGCCGCGATCTTGCCCCAGGAATGGCACTATCAACTCGTCGATCGCAATGTACGCCAGGTGACGGACGCGCAGTGGGCATGGGCGGATTTGGTGATGTTGTCCGCGATGATCGTTCAAAAAGAGGATTTATTGGAGCAGATTCGGGAGGCGAAAAGTCACGGTAAGCTGGTGGCTGTCGGCGGGCCTTATCCAACAGCCCTGCCCAGTGAGGTCACGGATGTAGGAGCTGATTACCTGATTCTGGATGAAGGGGAAATCACTATACCCCTTTTTGTTGATGCGATTCGGCGCGGTGAAACGGCTGGTGTCTTTCGCTCTGGAGGTGAACGGCCTGATGTCAGCATGACGCCCATTGCTCGCTTTGACTTACTGGAGTTTGATGCTTATGCAGAAATGTCGGTACAATTTTCCCGTGGCTGCCCCTTCCAATGTGAGTTTTGCGATATTATTGTTCTCTATGGGCGCAAACCCCGCACCAAGCGGCCGGAGCAACTGCTGGCAGAGCTTGATTGTCTCTATAAATTAGGTTGGCGGCGCAGCGTTTTTGTGGTGGATGATAATTTTATCGGCAACAAGGCCAAGGTTAAATTGTTCCTAAAGGAACTTCAGCCTTGGATGGTTTCGCATCACTACCCCTTTTCTTTTGCGACGGAGGCCTCTGTTGATTTATCCCAAGATCAAGAACTGATGGATTTGATGGTAAAATGTAATTTTGGGTCGGTTTTTTTGGGCATTGAGACACCTGATGAGGAAAGTCTCGCCTTGACTCGGAAGCACCAAAATACCAAAGACCCCCTCAGTAATGCAGTACTGAAAATTACCCGCTCAGGGCTGCGCGTTATGGCGGGTTTTATTATTGGCTTTGACGGCGAAAAACCAGGGGCTGGTGCGCGAATTGTTCAGTTTATCGAACAAAATTCTATCCCTACGGCCTCATTTACTATGTTGCAAGCGCTGCCCAATACCGCGCTCTGGCATCGCTTGGAAAAGGAATCGCGCCTACGCGGAGAATCAGCGAACATCAACCAAACCACGTTGATGAATTTTGTACCCACGCGACCATTAGAAGAAATCGCGCAGGAATATGTGCAAGCGTTCTGGGATCTGTATGAACCGTCGCGGTACCTCGATCGCACGTACCGTCACTACCGCCTATTGGGTGAAGCCACTTATCCGAAAAAGGGCAAAGGCGGAAAAAAGAAAGTGGACCGGAAGGCACTGCGTGCATTGTTCATCATCTGCTGGCGCCAAGGTGTGGTACGTCAGACCCGCTGGAAATTTTGGCACTACCTATCGAAGATGGCTTGGCATAATCCCGGAGGTGTGAGTAGTTATTTGTCCGTGTGTGCCCAAATCGAGCATTTCGTGGACTATCGCGAGATTGTCCGCGACCAAATCGAGACCCAAGTCGCAGCGTTCTTGAAGGCAGAGGCAACGCCACCGGACCGCCGCGTCCCGGCGCAATCAATCTGACAATGATCAACGGGCGCGCGATGGCACGATCCAGCTTGGACCGCTCACCGCATAAGCGACGCCGTCCTCGGTGGGCCGCTCCTTTTCCAGCGGACGCTTCAGAGGGAACTGCTTGTGTTCCTGGGTATTAGTCGCCGTCGCGCTCCTGCTTACGCCTGATGGCGTCCTCCCGCGCGTCGTCGATTTCCCTCATGATGGACTCCAGGTCGGCCTCCTTGTGCTGGCCTTTGAAATGGCCAGTGAGCTTGACCTCGGGCGTCAACTTGCCGGCCTCGTAGATGTGCCAGATTTCTTTGCCATAGGTGGTGGTCAGCAGTTCAGGCGCAAATTGGCCAAAATAGGCGGCCAGATTGTTGACATCCCGCTCCAGCATCCGCGCGGCATTGTTGTTGGCCGCCGCATCGATCGCCTGGGGCAGATCGATAATCACCGGACCCTGCGCGTCGACCAGCACATTGAATTCGGAGAGGTCGCCGTGGACCAGCCCGCCGCAGAGCATCTTGACCACTTCCATGATCAGTCGGCCGTGATAATCCAGGGCCTGCTCGCTGGTCAAGTCAAGGTCGTTGAGGCGGGGCGCCGCCACGCCCTCGGCATCCGTGATCAACTCCATCAGCAGCACGCCTTCCAGGAAGTGATAGGGCTGTGGCACCCGCACGCCGGCCGCGGCCAGGCGATAGAGGGCATCGACCTCGGCGTTTTGCCACACCTCCTCCTGCTCCTTGCGTCCAAAGCGCGAGCCCTTCTCCATCGCCCGCGCCTGTCGACTGTTGCGTACGGTCCGGCCTTCGCGATACATGGCCTGGGTATGAAAGCCGCGTTTGTTCGCTTCCTTATAGACCTTGGCGCAGCGAATCGCGCCTTCCGAGGAGACCACATAAACCGCGGCCTCTTTTCCGCTTTTCAGCGGGCGTATCACTTCATCGATCAGACCATCGCGCAACAGCGGTTCGAGACTCTTTGGAACTTTCATAGTCACTCTTAAGTGAATTGCCGGCTTGGCGCAATAAGATCAGATGGGAGCAGGGCGGCGCAGCCAATGATTATGTCTGGGCGAGCACGCCGGGGGGTCGCGCCAGGTTCGCGAGCAAGAAATCAAGATCGACTTCGACAAAGACGTCCAGGTGGCGTGGAGACTCCATCGTCTGATTATGCCACCAACCCAGCAATCCATGCGATATTTATGTCTGGATTCCGCGTCGATCCTGGGGCAACGCCGCATCCGTCGCCCGCCAGGTCCGACCGCACATGATATGAATGCCAGGCAAACCCAGGACAAGACGCAGCAGACTGCGCCGTTGTGCGGCGCCGGCGGCGCACTCGGCCGCCGCGGAATATCGCCCCCCCGCCCCCACGTCTGCGAGCGGCCGGTCGTCCGGCGTTTTCCCTTACCTAGTATCAGGAGACGTGGTCGATGACCGAGTTGCCGGGCCACCTTGGGGCGACTGCCATGCGCCTGCACGCAGCGGGCGAATATCGTCTGCTGGAAGAGCTGGATCTGATCCAGGAATTGGTGCCGGTGCGCGGCCTGCGGGTCCTGGAACTGGGCTGTGGGGCGGCCTGGATGACGCGGCTGCTGGCGCAGCGACTGGGGGCGGCGGCGGTTACGGCCACCGAGGTGGACCGCATCCAGCACGAGAAAAACCTGGCGCTTGGCGAGCTGCCGGCCGTGACTTTCCACCTCGGTGGGGCCGCGGCCATCGCCGACCCCGACGCGACCTATGATTTGGTCTTCATGTTCAAATCGCTCCACCATGTCCCGCCGGACCTGATGGACCTGGCCTTGACCGAGATCCACCGGGTGCTCAAGCCCGGCGGCCTGCTCTATTGCTCGGAGCCGGTCTACCAGGGGCCGTTCAACGAGGTGATGCGTCTGATTGAGGATGAGCGAGTAGTGCGCGAAGCCGCCTTTACCGCCTTACAGCGGGCGGTCGGGCAGGGGCGCTTCGCCCTGGCGGCGGAGGTCTTCTTTGAGTCCGCGGCCACCTATCCTGACTGGCCGGGCTTCGAGGCGCGTTTCGTCGACGTGACCCACAGCGAGCGGCACCTGGATGACAACCAGCGCGCCGCCATCCGCGCCGCCTTTGAGCGTCACCTGACACCGGCCGGCGCGCGGTTTCTGAAGCCGCACCGGGTGGACCTGTTGCGGCGCTTGCCTTAGATTGCCTTGACTGCATCAGTCAATTCGGCCAAGGTATGGTTAGCGCCGATGCGTTCGCACTTGATGGTGGGGTAAGGACGAGGCCCCATGGCGACTGGAGCATGGTGCAGACGTCGAGCAAAGCCCGACGTCCATCGTGATCACCACCGCGGACGCCACCATCCAATCTGTCAATCCGCAATTCACCGAACAGTCCGCTTATACGGCTGCGGAGGCCATCGGGAAGAATCCCAGAATTCTGCAAGCTCGATATTTCCGAACGCAAGAAAGCCTACGAACGGATCGCCTGTATGGCGCACCACGATGTGCTGACCAATCTACCCAACCGCAGTCTGTTTGCGGATACCGTCGGACGGATCGGCGGGGACGAGTTCGTGGTGCTGCTGACAGATGTGCAGGACGATCAGGGCGCGATCGAGGTCGCCGAAGGGATTGGCGAGGCGCTGCGGCAGCCCCTGACCCTGGATGTGACGCGGCGGGACAGGATGGTTTAGTGCTACAGTTGGCAGGCGCGCGCAAGACGACGTGCACATAGCCCGCGCCTCCCAACCGGAACCATCCTTCGGGGCGACGGCCCGGAGCGGGGCGAACTGAGGTCGCAACGGTCGCCGCGCAAAACATTGTCGCAGACCTGGTGGTTAGGTCCCCAGACGGTTTGCGCCGGCGCGCCATGGCACTCCACCGCGTTCACTCATTTGTTGCATCATGCCAACCGTCGTCGATTTCTCCGACTGTGATCGCGAGCAGATCCAGTACGCCGGTGCCATTCAACCGCATGGCGCGCTGCTGGTACTGCAGGAGCCCGCGCTGCGTATTATCCAGGCCAGCGCCAACACCGGGGATTATCTGGGGCTCCCGCCTGAGGTCCTGCTCGGGCAAGGGATCGAGCGGCTGCTCGGCGATGAGGCGACCGCGGCGTTGCGCACACGGCTGGCGAGTCATGACCTGTCCGGTATGCTGCTGCACCTGATGTCGGTGCGCAGCAGCGCGCGCAACGAATGCTTCCATCTGTTCGGCAATCGTGCTGACGGCCTCTTACTGTTGGAGTTCGAACGACGGGATGAGCAGGCCCATACCGGGGCGCCCGACCTGTACCAGGAGGTCCACAACACGCTGCAACGGTTGCAGGCCGCCGCGTCGCTGCAAGCATTCCTGCAACTGGCCGTCGTAGAAATCCGCGCGCTCACCGGCTTCGACCGGGTCATGGCGTATCGCTTCGCTGCCGATGGCAGCGGTGAGGTCATCGCCGAGTCCGTCGCGGCGAACCTGGAGACCTATCTGGGGCTGCATTATCCCGCCGTCGACATCCCCGAACCCGCCCGGCGGTTGTTCGCGCTGAGCTGGCTGCGCCACTTGCCCGATGTCGATTATGTACCGATTCCCCTGCTGCCGGCGCTCACTGCGGAATCCGCCGGCCCCGTGGATCTCAGCTATTCGTTCCTGCGCAGCGTGTCGGTCACGTATAGCGGCTATCTCAAGAACATGGGGGTCAAGGCCACGCTGGTGACCACCCTGCTCAAGGACGGCCGGTTGTGGGGCCTGATCTCGTGCATGAACCACGCGGCACCGCGCTACCTGCCCTACGAGACCCGTATCGCGGTGGAGTGCCTCGCGCACATGCTCTCGCTCCAGATGGGCGCGAAGGAGACGCAAGAACACTACGCCTATCGGCTGAGGCTGGCGGCGGCCAGCGGGCAGCTGCTCGATACCTTGCTCAAGGCCGGGGCGGGGGAACATGCACTGCTCGACGCCGGCCCCGAGCTGATGAGCGCGCTGGATGCCGACGGCGCCGCCTGGTTGAGCGAGGACCGCCTCACCCTGTGGGGCCATACGCCCGCCGAGTCAGAGGTGCGGGCCTTGGTGCAGTGGCTCGCCACCCGGGACGACCTGCACTTCGTCAGCCATCAGTTGGCGCTCGATTATCCACCGGCGGAGCGCTTCCGCACGCTCGCCAGTGGAGTGCTCGCGGTGCGTCTGTCCCACGCTGCATCGGATGGTTTGATGTGGTTTCGTCGGGAGATTCTGCAATCGGTCGACTGGGCCGGTGACCCCAATATGCCCATGGAAACTGACGACCACGACGGTGAAGTCCGGCTCCTGCCACGCACCTCCTTTGCACTGTGGAAGGAGACGGCCTGCGGCCAGGCGCACCCGTGGCTGGACTGTGAAATCGAACACGCTGGCGAATTACGTCGGGGTATCCTGGAGTTCATCATGGGCCACACCGAGCAACTGCGGCGCAAGAACAGCGAACTGGTGCAGAGCAATCTGGAGCTCGATACGTTCGCCTATGCCGCCTCCCATGACCTGAAAGAACCCTTGCGCGGCATCCACAGCATCGTCCAATTCGTGCAGGACGACGATGGGGGCGATTGTCGGAAGAGGGCCGACAGCGCCTGGCAACTATCCTGCGTCTCACCCACCGGATGGATGATCTGATCGAGTCATTACTCCAGTATTCGCGGGTCGGCCGGATCGATCTGGACCTGCACGCGATCGATCTCAACGCGGTGCTGGCTTACGTGCTCGCAGACCCGCAGCCCCTACTGCAAATGAACGCTGTTGAAGTTCAGGTGCCGGAGGCGTTGCCGGTGCTTCGTTGTGATCGCATCCGGGTGGCAGAGATCCTGAGCAACCTGATCTCAAACGCAGTGAAATACAATGACAAGGCCGACAAGCAGGTGGTGATCGGTTGCGACACCACGCGTGATCCGCCGGTCATTTACGTCGGCGACAATGGCATCGGGATCGCCCCCAAGCATTTCGCGCGTATCTTCCAGATCTTCCGCAGATTACACGGCCGCGACGCCTACGGCGGCGGGGCCGGTGCCGGCCTGACCATCACCCGCAAGGCCATTGAAGGCATTCGTGCGCTATTGGTTCCAGGCGGTGGCGCTCCCAGTTGCGTGAGTAAAGAGCCCGGCGGCGACCCATCTACAACCGGAGGTCGAGGCTTTAGCCGGTGGCGGTTTCCGGCGTATCCAACAGAAATCACCGGCGCCTGCACGCCGGACCGGCTAAAGCCTCGACCTCCAGTGTAATAGTGATCCAATGTTAACAACACGCCCGACCGTACTGATCATCGACGACAGCCCCGAGGATACGGAGAGGGTCCGGCGTTGGTTGCGGGATGAATTTGATGTGATCACGGCCGAGCGGGGCGATCAGGGACTCGCCTTGGCTGCGACCCAAGAACCGGACGTTGTGCTGCTCGACTACCAATTGCCCGATATGACCGGGCTGGAATTCTTCGACGAGCGTGGCCCGGGACATGACGAGGACTATGCGGTCATCATCCTGACCGGCAATGCCGATGCCGCATTGGCGGTCGAGTGCATGAAGCAGGGCGCCCACGATTTTCTGACCAAGGGGCGCTTCGGTGCGGACGAACTACGCCGCGCGATGGCCAATAGCCTCGAAAAGCTCGGCATGCGCCGCCAGGTCCGGGCGCAGCAACGGCAGATCGCGCAATCTCTGGCCGAGGTCGAGGAACTGAATCGAACCCTGGAGAGCCGCGTGGCAGAGCGCACAGAGGCGCTGTCGGAGACCAACAGTGAGCTGCGGCGTGCCAAGGCGGCGCTCGGCGTGAGCGCGGCGACGGCCCGCGTCATCATCGATGCCTCGCCGGTGCCGCTCGCGATCGGCCACGGGACCCAGACGTTCGTTTATCTCAACCCCGCCTTCATCGCTACCTTCGGATATACCCTGGCGGATATTCCCACCCGGACGCACTGGGAGCGGTTGGCCTACCCCAATCCGGACTATGCCCAGGTGATGAAAACCGCCTTCGACGGCTATCTTTCCGGGGTCGGGAAGCAAGGCAAAGTGGGCATGACCGTGGAGGCCACTATCCGCTGCAAGGACGGGGCGACACGCATCGCGATGGTTCGCCCAACAACGCTCAGCGAGGCGCTGGGCGGGCAGCATCTCGTCACCCTCTATGATGTGACCGATCTGTTGCAGGCGCAGCGCCTGGCCGAACAGGCGACGCGGATGAAGTCTGAGTTCCTGGCCAATATGAGCCACGAGATCCGCACGCCGCTGAACGCGGTGCTAGGCTTCTGTTATCTACTGGAGCGGCGTTCGGGGGATGACGAGACTCGCAACCTGGTGCGCAAGATTCGCAATGCCGGAGACACTTTGCTGATCCTCATCAACGACATCCTCGACTTCTCCAAGATCGAGGCGGGGCACCTCGCGATCGAGTCTGAGTCTTTTAGTCTATCCGGATTGCTGGATGATCTGGCCGCGATCATGAGCGCGTCCGCCAGCGACAAGGACCTGGAGCTGATCATTTGCCCGCCTCCCGCCGACGTGCCCGATGCACTGATTGGGGATCAGGGGCGCCTGCGGCAAGTCCTGTTCAATCTGCTCGGCAATGCCATCAAGTTCACCGAGCAGGGTGAGGTCGAACTGCGCATCGCAGTGGAGTCCGCGCATGAACGGGGGGCACGGCTGCGTTTCACGGTGCGTGACACCGGTATCGGCATCTCCCCCGAGCACCAGGCGGAGGTCTTCTCCGCCTTCACACAGGCCGACACCAGCATCTGTCGCAGCTTCGGCGGCACTGGGTTGGGGCTGGCCATCACCCGACAATTGGTCGGTTTGATGGGTGGCGAACTGGGGGTCGAGAGTGCGGTCGGCCGGGGTAGCGAATTCTGGTTCCGACTCCCATTGCAATACGACGCCCAAGCGCGAGCCGTGCCGATGGGGTTGGCCCCGCTGCACCTGTTGGTGGTCGACGATAGCCCCACGGCCGGTGCCGCTCTGCTGAACACCGTGGCACGGCTCGGTTGGACCGCCGACCTGGTGGCCTCGGGCGCGGCCGCGCTCGCGCAGGCGCAGGCGTGCCTGGCGAGCCAACGCCTCTACGATGCGCTGCTGCTCGACTGGCAGATGCCCGAGATGGATGGGTTGACCACTGCCCAGGCGATACGGGGCGTGCTGCGGGATCGGATCGAACCATCACAGCGGCCGCTGATCGTCATCATGGTCACCGCCCACTCGCGCGATGAAATCCTGGTCCAGCCGGGCATGGGCGCGGTGGATACGGTGTTGAGCAAGCCGGTCACGCCATTGGCCTTGTATAACGCGATTACGGAGGCCGTTAAGCGACGCGAACCTGCACCGACAACTGGTCAACCAATTCCAATACAGGCCCAGTCGCGGCGGCTGCCCGGTGTGCGCGTCCTGGTCGTGGATGACAGCGACATCAATCGGGAGCTGGCGCAGGGCATCCTGGAGCTCGAGGGCGCGGTGGTGGTATTGGCCAGTGACGGCCAGGAGGCGGTGGACTGGTTGCGGGCCCACCCGCAGGCGGTGGACATTGTGCTGATGGATGTGCAGATGCCGCGCCTGGATGGCTATGCGGCGACGCGGCTGATTCGCGAGAATGCACGCTGGACAGACCTGCCGATCTTGGCACTCACCGCCGGTGCCTTCCAGACCTTGCGCGATGCCGCCCGGGACTGCGGCATGAACGACTTCATCGCCAAACCGTTCGACATCGATCAGATGATTGCACGCATTCAGCACTGGACCGGCTGCCGGCCCGCGCCGGCGGTGCCAGCGGAGTCGCCCCGCGGGCCCGGCCCCGCGGAGCGGCTCCCGACCTTGCCGGGCATCGACCTGACCGCGGGTCTCAAACAATGGCGCACGCTTGCGACCTACCGGACCTATCTGAAAAAGTTCGTTGCCGACTATGCCGGCGCTGGCTTGAGTATCACCGCTGCGGTGCGGCAAGGCGATGGCTCGGCCGCCGCGGCACTGGCCCATAAACTGATCGGTGTGGCTGGTAGCTTAGCGATCCCCGGGGTCGCTGGGGTGGCCCGGCAACTGGATACCGGGCTGAAGGCGGGCGAGCCGAGCGACGCCTTGGCCGCGCAACTGCAGGCCGCCATTGACGAGGTCTGTGCCGGCATCAACGGTTGGACCAGGACGGCGGGGGCGACGCGCAGCGTGTTGGCCGCGCCCAATGCCGATCGAAGCGCTCTTGATGCGCTGTTGAACAAATTACTTGGCGCGCTCGACGAGAATGATATCGACCGCGCAGAGTGCGTGCTGGCGCAATTGCAGGGTCTGGTAGAAGAGGCTCGACTAGCCGCGATCCACGCACACTTGACCGACTTCGATTTTCGCGCGGCCGAGTCATTGACTCAAGCGCTGCTGTCTGACCGGATCGGTGAGATCAATGAGTAATTCCATGCTACCCGGCCCCATTCTCGTCGTCGACGACGAGCCTATCAATCTGGCCATCTTACGCCAGATCCTGGCGCCCGAGTACCGGCTGATGTTTGCCCGCGGCGGGGCCGAGGCCCTGAACCTGGCCATCCGGCATCACCCCGCGCTAATCCTGCTCGACATTCAGATGCCTGACCTGGACGGCTATGCGGTGTGTCGGGCCTTGAAGGCCGATCCGCAGACCGAGGCCATTCCGGTCATTTTCGTCACCTCGCTGTCGGAGGTGGACAATGAGGAAATCGGCTTCGCGGCCGGCTGTGTCGACTATCTGGCGAAGCCGGTGTCCGCGGCAATCGTGCGGGCGCGGGTACGTAATCACCTTTCACTGGTACAGGCCAAGGCCTTGGAGACGAGCTGGCGGGACGCCGTGGTCATGCTGGGCAAGGCCGGACACTATAACGATGCCGATACCGGCACCCATATCTGGAGGATGGCGGCCTTTGCCCGCCAACTGGCCGAGCAGCTCGGTTGGTCGAAGGCGCGTTGTGATCTGCTCGAATTGGCGGCATCAATGCACGATACCGGCAAGATCGGTATCCCCGGCGCGATTTTACGCAAACCTGGTGCCTTGGATGCCCAGCAGTGGGCCGTCATTATGCAGCACAGTGCGACTGGTTTTGAGATTCTATCTGGTAGCGCCGCCCCCTTATTTCAGCTGGCGGCCGAAATCGCACTCTATCATCACGAAAAATGGGACGGCAGCGGCTACCCCCAGGGGCGACGCGGTGACGCTATTCCTGAATCGGCACGGATCGTCGCCGTGGCCGATGTGTTTGACGCGCTAACCATGACTCGGCCCTACAAGGAGGCCTGGCCGTTGGAGCGGGTCATCACTACGCTAAGTGCGGGCGCCGGTACCCATTTTGATCCCTCCGTGATCGCCGCTTTCCAGGCCTGTCTGCCGCAACTCCTCAACATTAAAGCCGATTGGAACCGGCATGACTCACCGGAGAAAGGGGCAGCGCGCATTGCAATAGCGCAACAGCTCATGCCGCCAGGCCCCATTCTCATTGTCGACGATGATCGCCTCACGCGGGCCGTGCTCGGCCATATTCTGGAGCGCGACTATCGCCTGTTGTTTGCCAGCAGCGGCGCTGAGGCCCTCGCGCTGGCGAGCAGCGATCACCCCGCGCTCATTCTGCTCGACATTCAGCTCCCCGACCTGGACGGCTATGCGGTGTGTCAGGCCCTGAAGGCCAATCCGCAGACGGAGACAATTGCGGTGGTTTTTGTCACCGCGCTGTCTGATCTCGGTCATGAGGAGCGCGGTTTCGCGGTCGGCGGCGTCGATTACCTGGTGAAGCCAGTGTCGGCCGGCATCGTGCGGGCGCGGGTGCGTACGCACCTGTCGCTGGTGCATACCGGGGAGCTGGAGCAGAGCCGCCGCGACGCGATCGACATGATTGCCAAGGCGGCCCATTACCACGCCCCCGATACCAGCACACAGCTCTGGTGCATGGCGGGCGTTGCGCGGCAGTTGGCTGCCGCGGTGGGTTGGTCGCCGGCGCGTTGTGAGCTGCTGGAACTGGCCGCGCCGCTGTATGATACCGGTATGATCGGCATTCCCGACGTGATGCGGCGCAAACCCGCGGAATTGGCGTCGGACGAGCTGACCGCCATGAAGACGCACACCTGGATCGGTTTTGAGATTCTGTCCGGCAGCGACGCACCGCTGTTTGCATTGGCCGCAGAGATTGCGCTCTATCATCATGAAAACTGGGATGGCAGCGGGTACCTGAAGGGGCTGGCGGGTGAGGCCATTCCGGAATCGGCGCGCATCGTCGCGGCTGCCGATGCCTTCGCTGCGCTCACCGTGCAGCGGCCCGACCAGGATGCCTGGCCCGGGGAGCGGGCGCTCGCGACCCTGCGTGCGAGTGCCGGCACGCTGTTCGATCCGACCTTGGTCGCGGCTTTGGAGACCTGTCTGCCGCGCATCCGTGAACTCATGGCCGCCTGGGATCAGCCCGAAGGGCCGGTGTGGCAATCATCCTAGATTCGGCAATGGCTCACGGCAAGGCGCCAAGCATGGCCAAGTCATCCGAGTTATCGAGCATGTCATACACGAAGCTCCGGTCGATCTTGACCTGCGCGACCGGCGGACGTTTAAGGTAGGTCAGCGACGCATAGCCCACGCCGAAATCGTCCAGCGCACAGGGCACTCCAAGGCTGCGGCAGGCCTCAATGACCCGGGACGCGTGGGCCACATCAGCCAGACCGACCCGGGCGTGATCGAAACCGATGGCCGGGTCGCCGCGATGGTCCAGCCCGAGCGCTTCGAGACCTATGTGACGGCCCTGCGTCTGTGGTATTCAATCTCGGTCTACTGCCCGTGCCCCGACCACGTCGTGGCCATCTTCGACGTCATTACCGAGCGCAAGCAGGCCGAGTTCGCGCTACGCGGGAGCGAGCGGCTCACGCGCGCGGTCCTCGACTCTGTCTCGTCCCACATCGCTGTCGTCGACCACACCGGAATCATCGTCATCACCGACCTGGAGGCCCGCGTCGAATACGTCAACGAGGCCTTTGTGCGTACCAGCGGGTATGCCGGCGCGGAGGTCGTAGGCCATAACCCGCGCATCCTGCACTCGGGCAAAACGCCGCGGTGTGCCAAACGCCAAGGACGCTGCGTCGCCGTCGCGCGCCGGGTGGCGGATGGGCGACACTCTGCGCTAAACTCGTGGCTGATCTAGCCGTTGTACAGGACTCAAACGACATGGATACTGCGCCCTGCACCGACGTCGGCGTGCCTACCGCGCGCGCGCCGGGCATCTGATGCGCGCCGTGCCGCGTGCACGTCTGCCTGAGCTTCTGGTCCTGACGCTGGGCCTGCTGATCAGTCTGGCGCTCGCCTGGGCGGTCTGGCAGTGGGAGACCGAGGAGCGCGCCGAGCGGTTGCGCGACGATGTGGCGGTCTATACCCAGGCGATTGCGCAGCAACTCCAGTCGCTCGTGATGGCGGTCCAGGCCGTGGCCCAGCTCTACGGTGCCTCGGAGGTGGTGCGGGCCGACGAGTTTGAGTTGTTTACGCGTCCCTTTCTCGAGCGCAACCCGGCGATCCGCGCACTTGAATGGCTACCCCTGGTATTGGCGGCGCAGCGCGCCGACTTCGAGGCACAGGCGCGGGCGCAAGGGTTGGCCGATTTTGCCATTCGCGAGCAGTCCGGGACGGACCTGCTCCCGGCGGGCGCGCGCCCGGCCTATTTCCCCGTGTGGCGGGTGGAACCCCTCACCGGTAATGCCCGTGCGCTGGGTTTCGATGCCGGCTCCGAGCGGCACCGTCGCGCGGCCCTGGAAGGCGCGCGTGACAGGGGGCAGGCGGTTGCCACGATCCCCGTGAGTCTGGTCCAGGAGACCGCCAACCAACGGGCCATTGTGATCTTCGTACCCTGCGCCCAGGGCGCGACCCCGCAGGAGCGGCGCCAACGCCTTCAGGGCTATGCGGCGGGTATCACCCGTCTGGGGGACTTGGTCAACGGGGTGGTCGCCGCGCTTCCGCCGCGGGGGCTCGATCTGGTGTTGGCGGATGCGGGTCTGCCGGGGGCGGCGGGCCTGCTCCATGTCCACTCCTCCCGCAGCCGTGGTCCTGGGACGGCACCGGACGCGGCGGCATTGGGCTATGACACTGCGGGCTACGAGACGCGGCTGGCGGTGGCGGATCGGACCCTGGTGCTGCGCGCGTTCCCGGTGGGGGCGGCCTATCGCCCATCCTACGCCTGGTCCCTGGCGCTGGGGGGGGCGGGTGGCGTCACCAGCCTGGCTCTGTCCGCGCTGCTGTGGTCCAGACGGCGCGCGGCGACCCGCCTGCGCGAGCGTGAGGAGCTGTTCGGCCTGTTCATGGATCACAGCCCCACGGTGGCCTGGATCAAGGACGCGCAGGGCCGTTGGGTCTATGCCAGCAAGACCTTTGAGCGGTGCTTTGGGGTCAGCCTCCAAGACCTGCGGGTCAAGACTGACCACGCGGTCTGGCCGCCGGAACTGGCCGCACGCTTTGCCGCTGACGACCAGCGGGTGCTTGCCGCCGACCACCCCCTGGAGATCGACGAGTCTGCCCCGAGCGCGGACGGTCAGGTGCGCCATTGGCAGACCATCAAGTTCCCCTTCCGTGGCGCGGATGGGCGCCGTTTTGTGGCCGGTATCGGCATCGATGTCACCGAGCACAAACAAGCGCAGCTGCAATTGGAGGCAGCCCTGTGCGAGGCGCAACTGGCCCGCGTGGATGCCCTGACCGGCATTGCCAATCGCGCCGGTTTCGAGGACCGCTTGGCGCAGGCGTTCGCCCAGGCCCGGCGTCATGGCCGGCGCTTTGCCCTCATCTCGCTGGACCTGGACGGCTTCAAGGCGATCAATGACACCCACGGTCATCAGGTCGGCGACCGCGTGCTGACGGACATTGCGAGCACCCTGAGCCAGCACTGTCGGCTCGAGGATGTGGCCGGTCGCTGCGGCGGCGACGAGTTCGCGCTGGTGTTGTCCGAACTGGCCGATCCCGTGATCGCGCTGGCGGTCGCTGAGCGGGTCCGCGATGCCATCGCCAACCTGGACTGGAACGGCGGTGCGGTCAGTGCCAGTCTGGGCATCGCCCTTTATCCGGATCACGCCGAGGAGATCCCGGAACTGATTCGCCTGGCCGATCTGGCCATGTATGCCTCGAAGGCCGCCGGCAAGAACCGCGTGACCCTGGCCTCGCCCCGCGCCCCGGAGGCGGCGGTGTCGGACGCGCCCGGGTCCGCTGCCTGAGGTGCCGAGCGCGTTCGTGCCTGGAAAACTGATAGACAGGAATGGCGCGCCCCCCCATCATTACGTAATCGGTCGCGCGACGACTCGGTCCTGTTGGCCGGCAATGGCACCGCGGCCTTGAGCCAATTGGAAATGAATAGCGAATTACCTGACTTTGATCGACCAATCGAGCGTGCGCAGACCTCCTCACTCAAATGGGATGGCCGCGCCGGTCAGTTCGGTGATGGGACTGTCTTGCCCCTGTGGGTCGCGGATATGGACTTTGCCGCGCCCGCGGCAGTGGCGCGCGCACTCGCGCAGCGCGCGGCGCACCCCGTCTATGGTTATACGCTCTTCCCGGATGCGCTCGTTGAGGCCATGGCCGACTGGCTGCGCGAGCGGCACGGCTGGGCCATCGAGCGCGATTGGGTCATCATGGCGCCGGGGGTGGTGCCCTCGCTGGCCGCCACTGTGCTCGCACTGACCCAGCCGGGGGAGGGCGTCATCGTCCAGCCGCCAGTCTATGCGCCGTTTTTCTCGGTGGTACGGGCCAACGGCCGGCGGGTGGTGGAGAACCCGCTGCGGGTCGGCCCGGACGGTTATACCTTTGACCTCGAACACTTGGAACGCTGCGCCGCCGAGGGCGCGCGCCTGCTGCTGTTGTGCTCACCGCATAATCCCGTGGGCCGGGTGTGGACCGCGGCTGAACTCGATGGGCTCCTGGAGATTGCCTGGCGGTATCGCCTGGTGATCCTGTCCGATGAGATCCATCACGATCTCTGTCTCCCGGGCGCGCTCCACCGGCCCCTGGCCTGTCTCGCCGATGACCCCGCCACCGTCATCACCGCGCTGGCCCCGAGCAAGACCTTCAACATCCCCGGGCTCGGGCTCTCCGCGCTCATCTGCCCGGACCCGGATCAACGCCGGGCGCTGCGCCGGGTCTTCGATACCTTCCATGTGAGCGCCAGCAATCCATTCAGCGTCGCCGGCTTTACCGCGGCCTACCGTTCGGGTGGCCCTTGGCTCGATGCACTGCTGCCGTACCTGGGGGGGAACCGTGATCTGGCGCTCGGGATGATCGCCACCGGCATGCCGGGCATCAAGGCCGTGCGCCCGGAGGGGACCTATCTCATGTGGCTCGACTGCCGGGATCTGGGGCTTGACGACGCCGCATTGCGCACCTTCTTCATCGAACGTGCCGGCCTGGGCCTCAGCCCCGGGACCATCTTCGGCACCGGCGGGGGCGGGCACATGCGGCTCAACCTGGGCGCGCCGCGGGCGGTGATCGAACGGGCGTTGGGGCAACTGGCGGCGGCACTGGCGTCAGGGCCGGCGTGACTCCGCCGGCAACCTGATGATGCTGGAATGGCAACCACCCTCATCAGTTGGCTCGGCCGCACGGACCTGCGTGCAGTCACCGAAGCCGACCAGGTCGGCCTAGGCCCCGTCGCCCAAGCCCTGCAAACCAACCGCTTCGCCTGGCTGGAGCTCCTCTGCGACTACACCCCGGAAGACGCCGCCCCCTATCTCGCCTGGCTCCAGACCCAAGCCCCAACCCCAGTCATCCCCCATTACGTCACCCTGGAAAGCCCCACCGACTTCGGCGCCATCTACCGCCACGCCCGCGCGGTCGTCGCGGAGACCCGCGCCGCCCAGCCGCCGGGCGACGGACTCGCCTTCCATCTGAGCCCCGGCACCCCCGCCATGGCCGCCGTCTGGATCATCCTCGCCAAGACCCGCTTCCCCGCCGAGTTGATCGAGTCCTCTATCCGGCACGGCGTGCGCACCGCCTCGGTCCCGTTTGATATCTCGGCCGACTTCCTCCCCGACCTGCTGGAGCGCCCCGACCGCACCCTGGAGCGGCTCACCGCAGGACTCCCGCCCGCCGCCCCCGAATTCGAGGCCATCTGTCACCGCAGCCCCGCCATGGCGCGCGCCATCGCCCGCGCCCGTCGCGCCGCCCCGCGCTCCATCCCCATCCTGATCGAGGGCGAGTCCGGCACCGGCAAGGAACTGCTCGCCCGCGCCATCCACCAGGCCAGCCCCCGGCGCGCGCGCCCCTTCGTCACCGTCAACTGCGGCGCCATCGCCCCGGACCTCATCGAGTCCGAACTGTTCGGCCACGAGAAGGGCGCCTTCACCGGCGCCGCCGGGCAGCGCCAGGGCTATTTCGAATCCGCCCATACCGGCACCCTGTTCCTGGACGAACTCGGCGAACTGCCCAAACCCGCCCAGGTCAAGCTCCTGCGCGCACTCCAGGAAGGCGAGGTCACCCGCGTCGGCGCCACCGCCCCCATCCCGGTCGACGTGCGCATCCTCGCCGCCACCAACCGCACCCTGGTCGATGAGGTCGCCGCCGGCCGCTTCCGCGAGGACCTCTTCTACCGACTCGCCGTCGCAGTCATCCAACTGCCGCCGTTGCGCGAACGCGAGGGCGACGCCGGCCTGCTGCTCGACCGGTTGCTGGAGCAGGTCAACCGCGAGAGCGAGATCGAGCCGGGCTACATCCCCAAGATCCTTTCCGTTACCGCAAGAAAACTTCTGCTCGAACACCCCTGGCCCGGCAATGTCCGCGAGATGCAGAACACCCTGCGCCGCGCCGCCGTCTGGACCCCAGGCCCGACCATGGACCTGGAAGACGCCCGCGACGCCCTGCTGCCGAGCCCGACGCGGGACCTGGCCGGCGACTCGACCCTGACCCAGGATATCGCCCAAGGGATTGATCTCAATGCCACCATCGACCAAGTCGCCCGGTACTACCTGGAACAGGCGATGCGCCTCACCGGCGGCAACAAGTCCCGCGCCGCCCGGCTGCTGGGCTTCGGCAATCCCACGACCTTGACCAACTGGCTGAAGAAACACGGGGTCGAGCCTTGATGGCACGGCAACTGCCTAATACAGGTCAAGGTAGGTCGGGTTAGGCGCGCTGGCTCCGCTTCCAAGGTTTTGCCGCGACGCTGCGGCGCGCCGTAACCCGACAGGAACCTTAGAAGTCGGGTTACGCTACGCTACGCTAACCCGACCTACAATCTGGCATCGATCCGGCGAAGCCAATCGACAACATGCAAACCCGTGCCCTCCGGCCCGATGCATCCGTTACAACACGTCCAAGGTAAGAGCCCGATGAACGCGATCACCTACACCGCCGCCCGCGCCGACCTGGCCAGAGCCATGGACCGGGTATGCGACGACCATGAGCCGGTCATCATCACCCGCGAGTCCGAGCAGGCGGTCGTGATGCTCTCTTTGGACGACTACAACGCACTGGCCGAAACTGCCCACCTGCTGCGCAGCCCCAACAACGCCAGACGGCTGCTGGATTCCATCGCCGAGGTGGAGCAGGGCGGCGGCACCGAGCGGGCACTCCGTCATTCCGGCAGGATGCCGGAATCCAGTGCCATGGACGGTAAGCCGGGGTCGCAGCGACCTCTCTGACACACTCCCGATAGCGCGGCCGGCATTACAGACACCCAAGGAACGCACAGGACAACCCGATGATCATCAAGGCACTCACCCTCGAAAACTTCAAAGGCATCCGCGAGCCGGTGCGGATTGAGTTCGCGCCGCTGACGCTGCTGTTCGGACCCAACAATGCCGGCAAGAGCACCATCGTGCAGGCGCTCATGTATGCCAGGGAGGTATTGGAAAGGAATAACTGCGACGCTAGGCGCACCGAGCTAGGCGGCGAGACCGTCGACCTTGGCGGGTTCGAGAATCTGGTCCACCGGCACGATACAACGCGCAGCATTCGCATGCGATTCGAGCTCGGGATCGATCTTGCCGATCTTGCCGCCAGTCAAGAGTCGCCTGACGAAGACGATGGATTCGCGGACGAAGACGATGAGCGCCATGACACGAGGATGAGCGAGATCGTCAATCTCGATGCGCTCTCAGCATTGAGCGACGATTCCGCCGATCTTTGGGTCGAGTTGGAAATTGGTTGGTTGGAAGCCCGCTCGCGGCGCTCATCAAGTGGCCCGGGTGTGCTGCGCTATTGCGTAGGACGTGGACCTTCAAAATATGTCGAGATTACCGTTGACGACGTTGAGGAGTGTGCCCGACTTTCGTTTCTCGATAGCAAACTATTTCCGGTACTGGCAGCGCACTACTTCCAAGGCGAGAAAAGCGACTTCGACTGGGATCTTGAGCGCGACGCCCGACGCTGGCTGCGCCTCGAACTCCTAGGTCAAGGTAACTCTCGACGCGGCTTGCGCCGCGGGGCAACTGTCGCTGCACCGGACGAAGTGGTTCGCCCCGGGACCAACAAAATGGCGCGCGTCGATTTCGATAATGTGGTGTCGGAAATTGTACGCGGAGAGGGTCTTTGGGGAGACGATACGGTCGACCCGGAGACGCGCAAGCAAAATCGCCGTTACATGCGCAGACAAGAGCTGCTGGATCATGCCGAGATCGCTCGCCGGGTGCGTTCGGATTGCCCCGAATTTTGGGAGCGCAGAAAGGAAGGATTCATCGGATATGGTGATCGGGGAGAGTCCGACCGCGAGGCCGTCGCCAAGCGCCGCTCCGGTCTGGCCATCTCTCCAGAGGTAGTCACCCTTGATTTTGGGGAAGGGCCGGTAGCACTCATTAATCAACGGACAGGAGAGGTTAAGGATATTAGTATCGTCTCCGAGGACTTGAAGCTCCTCAATGGATCGACGTACTTATCTGAATATACGCTAACAGATATAGAGCAGTATGACGGGGACGGGGTCCTGCGCAT
>CAILVI010000573.1 GCA_903837595.1 uncultured Thiodictyon sp. | reverse complement strand
CGTCCCCCCCGTCCCCGGCCGAGTCCGTGGTCGCGGGTCTGGCGCCTGCCGCCGACGGCCTGGCGCGCCAGGCCGAGCAGCAGCGCCAGACCGGTGACTATGCGGGGGCGGCGGCGACGCTGGAGCGCTCGCTGCGGATTGCACCGCGCGAGCCCTATCTGTGGAATCGCCTGGCGCGGGTGCGCATGGAACAGGGGCTCACGGCCCAGGCGGGCCAGTTGGCCGCCCGCTCCAACGACTATGCCGGCGGCCAAGCGAGCCTCAAGAAGGACAACTGGCGGATCATCGCCGAGGCGAAACGGCGCACTGGTGATGTCGCCGGCGCCACTGAGGCGGAAAAGCGGGCGGGCGGGAACTGAGCGGTGGGGGTACCCCCACGCCGATGACCTCCCTCGCGGATATTTTCGGCCCCGGCGGGCTGCTCACGCAGCGGATTCCCGGTTTCATCCACCGCGCCCCACAGCAGGCGATGGCGGAGGCGATCGCCCGGGTGATGGAGGCCCGCGATACCCTGATCTGCGAGGCCGGTACCGGTACCGGCAAGACCTTCTCCTACCTGGTCCCGGCTATCCTGTGCGGGCGCAAGGTGCTGATCTCCACCGGGACGCGCAACCTGCAGGACCAGCTCTTTCACCGTGACCTGCCGCAGGTGCGCGACGCACTGGGGGTGCCGGTGCGCGTCGCGCTGCTCAAAGGCCGCGCCAACTATCTGTGCCGCCACCGCCTCAAGCTCGCGGCTGCCGACCCCGTCGTGCATGACCCGCAACTGCGGGCCCAGTTACGCCAGGTCCAGGACTGGTCGAAGACTACCCGGCGGGGCGATGTGGCTGAACTGGCGATCCCTGAGGATGCCCTGGTGTGGCCCGCGGTGACCTCCACCAGCGATAACTGCATTGGCCAGACCTGCCCCGAGTGGCAGGACTGTCACCTGGCGGCGGCCCGTCGGGAGGCCCAGGCGGCGGATCTGGTGGTGGTCAATCACCACCTGTTCTGCGCCGACCTGGCGCTCAAGGACGAGGGCTTCGGTGAGATACTGCCGGGTGCGGACGCCTTCATCGTGGACGAGGCGCACCAACTGCCCGAGGTCGCCGCCAGCTTTTTTGGTGTACTGGTCAGCGGCCGCCAGTTGCACGACCTGGCGCGCGACAGCGAGCTTGAACAGGGCCGCGAGGCCGCTGACGCCCCCGAGTTGCGTGAGCGCGCCGCGGGCCTGCACCGCGCCGTGCAGGATCTGCGGCTGTGTCTGGGTGAGGGCGACCGCCGGGGGCCTTGGCACGACCTGATCGGCGACCCGGAGCCGGTGCGCGCGCTGGCCGCGGTCCTGCGGCGGCTGCAGTCGCTCGCCGAGGGGCTCAAGGTCCTGGAGGGGCGGGGCAAGGGGCTGGATGCCTGCCTGGGACGGGCCACGGATCTCGCGGCGCGTCTGCAACTGCTCAGCGCGCCCGTCGCCGCGGATCAGGTCCGCTGGTTCGAGGTCCAGGGTCGCGGCTTGCGCCTGCACCAGACGCCGCTCGATGTGGCCGCGGTCTTTCGCCAGCAGTTCGAGCGCCAGCGCGCCGCCTGGGTGTTCACCTCCGCGACCCTGGCGGTGGGCGACAGCTTCGGGCATTTCGCCGCTCAGCTCGGTATCGAGGGGGCCGCAACCGAGCGCTGGGACAGTCCCTTCGACTATGCGCGCCAAGCCCTGTGGTTCGTGCCTCGGGGGCTGCCCGAGCCGGCCGATCCGCTCTACAACGCGGCGGTGCTGGACTTGGCCTGCGAACTCATCGGTTACAGTGAGGGGCGCGCATTTCTGCTCTTCACCAGCCACCGGGCGCTGCGTGAGGTCGCGGACGGCCTCAGTGGGCGGATCGACTATCCGATCCTGGTGCAGGGCAGCGCCCCGCGGGCCGAACTCGTGCGGCGCTTTCGCGAGTTGGGCAATGCGGTCCTGCTCGGGACCGCGAGCTTTTGGGAAGGGGTCGACGTCCCGGGTGAGGCCCTGTCCTGCGTCGTGATCGATCGTTTGCCCTTTGCCTCTCCGGGTGATCCGGTCTTGGCTGCGCGCATTGAGGCGCTGCGGCGCCGCGGCGGCAACCCCTTCTTCGAGGTCCAGTTGCCGCAGGCGGTGATTGCGCTCAAACAGGGGGCGGGGCGCCTGATCCGGGGCGTCGGTGATCGCGGGGTGCTGGTGGTGTGCGACCCGCGGCTGCTGCGCCGTTCCTACGGGCACACCTTCCTGGCCAGTCTGCCGCCGATGGCGCGCACGCGTGACCCGGAGCAGGTGCGCGCCTTTTTTGCGGACCCGGCCGGGGCGGAGCCGACTGTAGGTGCGACTTAAGTCGCACCTACTCCCGGCTCAACCGCGGTGACGGGGCCGATAGCCGTCCGGGATCAGGATGGTGGGTGCCAGCTGACTGGGGTCCTTGTCGGGGAAGTCCAGCGTGTAGTGCAGGCCCCGGCTCTCGCGTCGGCGCAGGGCGGATTGGATGATGAGATCGGCCACATCACGCAAGTTGCGCAGCTCGATCAGGTCATTGCTGACGCGGAAATTACTGTAATACTCGATCACCTCCTGGTGCAGCAGGTCTACCCGCCGCTTGGCGCGCTGCAGGCGCTTGTTGGTGCGCACGATCCCCACGTAGTCCCACATGAAGCGGCGCAGCTCGTCCCAGTTGTGGGTGACCACCACCTCCTCGTCGGGCTCGGTCACACGACTCTCGTCCCAGGCCGGGGCGTCGGGCAACGCCTGATGCTTGCCCATCTGGCATGCAATATCGGCGGCCGCCATCTCCGAATAAACCAGACACTCCAGTAGCGAATTGCTGGCCATGCGGTTGGCGCCATGCAGTCCCGTATAGGCCGTCTCACCACTGGCGTAGAGACCCTGGAGATCGGTGCGGGCCTGCTGGTCGACCATGACGCCACCGCTGGTGTAGTGGGCGGCGGGGACCACCGGGATGGGCTCGCGCGTGATGTCGATGCCGAGTTCCAGCAGGCGGGCGTGGATGGTCGGGAAATGGGAGAGTACAAAGTCTGCTGGTCGGTGGGAGATATCGAGGTACACACATTCACTGCCCAGACGCTTCATTTCGTGGTCGATGGCGCGCGCCACGATATCGCGCGGGGCCAGTTCCGCCCGCGGGTCGAAGCGCGGCATGAAGCGCTCACCATCCGGCAGGAGCAGCCTCGCACCCTCGCCGCGCAGCGCCTCGGAGATCAGATAGGAGCGGGCCAGCGGGTGATAGAGGCAGGTCGGGTGGAACTGCATGAACTCCATATTGGCCACCCGGCAGCCGGCGCGCCAGGCCATGGCGATCCCGTCACCGGTGGACACGTCCGGGTTGCTGGTATAGAGATAGACCTTGTTGGCACCGCCGGTGGCCAGCATGATGAAGCGGGCCAGAAAGGTCTCCACCCGGCCGGTGGCCAGGTTCAGGACATAGGCACCGACGCAGCGATGCGTGTTGGTCTCGCCCAGATGCCGTGACGTGATCAGGTCGACGGCGATGTGCTGCTCGTGGAGGCTGACGCCAGGGCGCTCGCGCACCCGCGATTCCAGCGTCGCGGCGACCGCCGCCCCAGTGGCGTCAGCCGCGTGGACGACGCGTCGGTGGCTGTGCCCGCCCTCTTGCGTCAGGTGATACCCCTCGGAGGAGGCCGATTGCGCATCGCGGGTGAAGGCCACCCCTTGGTCGAGCAGCCAGCGGATATTCTCTGGGCCATGCTCCACCACCTGCCGGACCACCTGCGAATCGCACAGGCCAGCCCCGGCCGTCAGGGTATCCTGGACGTGTGACTCCAGCGAGTCCTGGGCGTCGAGCACCGCCGAGATCCCGCCTTGGGCATAGCGGGTGCTGCCTTCGCTCAGGTCTCGTTTGGAGACCATGGCCACCGACAGGGCCGGGTGTAGCCGCAAGGCCAGGCTGAGGCCCGCGGCGCCGCTGCCGAGGATCAGAACATCATGACGGTGGACGGTGGCAGTCACGGGTGCAGTCATAGCGGGACTCGTTGGCGGATCGGTGCGAAGGTGTGGACAGGGGGAGACGGGGCGGTGACGGTTCGCCGATCCACTACATTCACCTATTTCACGTCCTGGATCAAGGTTTCCCACTTTATTTGGGTGGGAGCAATCGCGCTTGGGGGCCTGGTCAGCGCTCTTGGCTTGAGATTTTCACTTTGTTTTTCTTCGCGTTCTTTGCGCCTTCGCGTGACGAACTTCAAGGTTTAGGCTAAAGTGACGCCCAGCTCTGCGGCCCGGGTCGGTCGTTGCTCATCGCGTGTCGGCAGAGCGCCCCCAAGTCCATTTTTCATCCCCCGGTCGATCCGCCAGTACCCGCCGTCGCGGCGCTCTGGTGGCGTGCCATCGACCGCAGCACGGAGCCTTCATGCGCCTCTTTTCGAGTTTTCGGCCGGTCCTCGGCGTCCTCCTGGCGGGGACCCTGACCCTGACTCAGACCCCGAGCCAGGCGACCAATCACGCCCTGCCAGAGTTCACCGCCCTGGTGGCCGAGAACGGTCCTAAGGTGGTGAACATCAGCACCAAGCAGTCCCCGGCCAAGCCCCAGGGGAAGGGCAAGCGCGTGCCGGGCAATCCGGTTCCCGAATTGCCGGACGACAGCCCGCTCCAAGACTTTTTTCGTCACTTCTTCGGCGATCAGGGCGATTCCGGTGGCGCGCCGGGAGACGATGAACAGTCCCGCTCACTGGGTTCCGGATTCATCGTCTCGGCGGATGGCTACGTCCTCACTAACGCCCATGTGGTGGAGGGTGCCGATGAGATCGTGGTGCGCACCAATGACCGCCGCGAGTTCGTCGCGACCCTGGTCGGGGCCGACACCCGCAGCGACATCGCCTTGTTGAAGTTCGACGCCAAAGATCTGCCGACGGTCAAGATCGGCTCGGCCAAAGACCTGCAAGTGGGCGAATGGGTACTGGCGATCGGTTCCCCCTTCGGCTTTGAGCACTCGGCGACCGCCGGCATCGTCAGTGCCAAGGGTCGCAGCCTCCCGAGCGAGAACTATGTGCCCTTTATCCAGACCGACGTGGCCATCAATCCGGGCAATTCCGGCGGTCCACTCTTCAACCTGGACGGCGATGTCATTGGCGTCAACAGCCAGATCTACAGTCGCACCGGCGGCTTCATGGGCCTCTCCTTCGCCATCCCCATCGACGTGGCGATGGACGTGTTTGAGCAGCTCAAGGCCAAGGGGCGGGTCAGTCGCGGCTGGCTGGGGGTGCTGATCCAGGACGTCACCCGCGACCTGGCCCCGGCCTTCGGACTGCCGCAGGCGCGCGGTGCACTGGTGGCGCAGATCATGCCCGACAGTCCGGCCGCCGCGGCGGGCATCCTGCCGGGCGACGTGATCCTGAGCTACAACGGTAAGGACCTGCCCATCTCCAGCGCGCTGCCGCCCCTGGTCGGGACCACCCCGGTGGGCCAGGCCGCCCGTCTGGAGCTGCTGCGTAAGGGCCAGCCGCTGACGGTGGAGATCAAGATCGCCGAGCTTCCCGACGCTGACCAGTCGACCGACGGCAGCGACGACAGCGACGCAGCGGGCGAGACGGACAAGCCCAACCGACTCGGGATGGTGGTGAGTGAACTGCGTGCGGAGAGCCGCGATGAACTCGGGATCGAGCAGGGCGGGGTCCTGGTGGCGGCGGTGAAAGAGGGGCCGGCGGCCCAGGCGGGACTGCTTGCGGGCGATGTCGTCCTCATGCTGGACAACCAGGGCGTGGATGATCTGGCCGGCTTCAACCGCATCCTGGAGTCCCTTGCGCCGGGTCGCGCGGTGCCCGTGTTGATCCAGCGGGGTGACGGGCGGATGTTCTACGCACTGCACATTCCCAAGTCCTGAACCTGGGGCCGGGCCGGCGGCGGCTAGGGAAAGGTATTCACGTCGCCCCTGGCGTGCAGACCGTCCTGGTCTGCACGCCGCGCCGCAGCGTTTGCTTGTGCTCGCTGCCGAGGTCGGCGCAGGCCCGGAGTACGAGGGTCGCCTGGCCCGCATTCTGGCGGAAGTCCTGCCACTGTTCGGGTCTCTCCAGCACCACTGGCGTGCCGGGTTTTTCCACTGAAGGGAACGTCGCGCGTGCCGGCTGGCCGCGCGCAACTGTCGGTGCGTGGACGCGCCCATCGGTGTGTGGACTGGGCTTTTGTGTCGTTATTGCAACTACATCGGGGATTGCAACAAATGGATTTTTTTCATATACCAAGTATTCTTTGTTTCGGTATACTGTGCAAACTAACCCAAGAGATTCAATCTTTGAGGGTGGTATGTTCGGGTTCAGCCCACGACTGCGTCACTGTTGTTGAATCGCAACAAGGGGCGGCGTGAGCTCCGTGGGGTAGCCGGGGATCATCGCCATGGCGTCTCGCCCAGTGCACGTGTACAACGAAAAATCTTTGGAGGACATCGATGAAAAAGTCATATCTGCTGCTTGCTCTGCCCTTGCTCGCCGGCGCCGTTGCGGCTGATGCCGCCGGCCCCGCCCCGGTGCAGTTTCGCCTCGGCGCCCAGGGGGGCGTGACGGCTGGCGGTAACGTTGGCAGTTCCGCTGGTGTATGGGGTTTGCAGGGTGAGTACGACTTCACCAGCAATTTCGGTCTCCAAGCGTCCTTTGCGACCTTTAACGAGACAAAAAACTGGGCCGGTCAGCCCAGATTCAAACAGAGCACATCGAGCCTCGGTTTTTCGTTGGTCGGACGGCTCCCGGTGACGGACCAATTCGGTCTCTATGGGCTTGCCGGCTTCGACTACAACATGATCGATGCAGACAACTCAGTGTCCGTCGCAGTGCCGGTATCGGCGGCCTACCCCACGGGTGGAACGGCCCGCGCCACGCTGAAGGCAGATAGCGGTTGGGGCGAGCATCTGGGGTTGGGCTTCAATTATCGGATCGTGAACAACTGGGAGGTGTTCACTGAATACCGATATACCTTCTTTAACCAGAAGGGGCGAGTGAATCTCACGATGCCGAATGGTAGCGTGACCTCCACGAAGGTTAGCGGTAACAATGACTTCGGGACGATCATGCTGGGCGTGAATTATACGTTCTGATGGCCTGCCATTAGTCAAGGTTCGGCGGTATCGGCCCGCTCGGACTCCGCCCTGCGGGTGGCGTCCGGGCGGTCTGATTGGTTTGGCGCCTGCGCCTGCGTGCGACTGGTTGGCATACCCGGCGCCAAGGGCGCTACGACCGGTTGCGGCAACGCGAGCCTACCCGTCGGGCGCGCCTCAGCGGCCGGTCAGCAAGTCCCGCCCGGCCGGTCCGAGCGTCCCCAGAAAGGCCCGCACGAATGCCGCGTTGGCGGACGTGGGCGGCGCGGCGGCCTGACGCTGGTGCGACACCCGCACCATCAGATTGGCGGGGATACCGGGGGTGAAGATATGACGTAGTGTGTGCAGGCGCAACATCAGTTGATCCGTGACGCCCTCCCGTCCGCCCTCATCGAGCTTGCCGCCCGTCACCCTCCAGTACAGCACGTCCTCGACGACCTCGCCACGGCGCGCGTTGAAGACCCGCGCGGGGAACTGTGCCCCACCGGCGTCCAGTCGCGTGACCTGCTCGCCGGCCACGGTGAAGCCCTGCGCGCGATAGCAGACCTCCTGCTCGTGGCCGGCGCGCCGGAACCCGTCGCGGCTCCAGGTGAGCACCAGGGTGACTGCCGGAGCGCCGGGCTGGGCGAACTGGCCGACGGCCACCTGATCGTAGAACAACCGAGCGCCGGCCGCCTCCCTGGGGTCGACCACCTGCGCGGGCGCCGCGTCATGCCAGCCCGCGGGCGCGCGCGCGACGATGGCCGCGAGGTCCGGCGGCGGGTCGGCGGCGCCCGCGTCGGACCGAAACTCGAGCCATGCCTGCGGCGCTGCCAGCAGCACCGTGAAGCCGACGGCCAAGGACCAGCGCTCAATCGCCCGCATCGCCTGCCCCCATCCGCCGGGCCAGTGAGTCGATGCCCGCCAGCAGGGCCAGCGCCAAGGCGAACACGAAAAAGCCCGCGGTGTCGTGAAACAGACCCTGCGCAAAGCGCACGCCGATCAGTTGGGTACTGAGCACCAACAGCACGATCCGCAGAAAATTGCTCAAGACGGCGACCGGGATCACGCAGGCCACCAACAGTAAGATATGCCAGAACGGGCGGCGCCGGCCCTCGCGCAGGTAGAGCACGGCGAGCGCCGTCAGCGCGAAGAGCGAGTTCATCCCCGCGCAGGCCTGGGTGACCTCGGTGCTGTAGGGTCCGAAATACTGGCGTACCCCGACCGCGACCACCGGAAAGGCTACCGCACTGATCAGGCCGGCGGAGGCGGCGGCGAGCCATACCGCCAAGTCGGAAGAGAGCGCCGCCGGGGCGATCCGCCCGATCGCTACCACCACCGTACCGGCGCCCGCCAGAAACCAGGCCGCGCGCATTTGTTCCCGCGGGGCGAAGGCTGCCACCAGTCCGGCGGGCAGCAGGAACAGGGCCCAGGCCTCGATGGCGAACGAGCCGCTGAAGCGTCCCGCCGGTGACGCCAGGCAGCCGGCCGCGAACAGCAGGGTCCCGACCCAGGGCCGGCCATCCCCAGAGCTCCGCAGCGACGCGGCGAGTGCCGCCCGTTCGATCCACAATACCATGCCGAGGGTGGCGAGCAGCATCAGGTCGTCGTCGTAGCTGGGGCGCAGCGGATCGGCCGCGGTGCGCACACCGGTCATGATCAAGACCGCGGCGAACGCCAGCCAGGGCAGCCAGGCCGCACGCGGCAGCAGGTGCGCGAGCCTGGCGGCCGGCGCCGCCGGCCTCACGAGAACCGCAGCCCCAAGGCCGGGTGCCGAGCAGCAGGGCCGCCGCTGCGATGACCGACCACCAGCGCCGGCGGCGGGTCCAGGGCGGGGGTGACGCGCGGGCATAGAGGTGACTTGCCCCCACGCCCAGCGCCAGGCCGCCGGCCACCGCCCCCGCCAATACCCAGGGGCCAAGCCGCAGCCCGGCCACGAGCAACTGCACGCCCAGGGCCCCGACGCAGGCCAGCACCAGCAGGGCGACGAACAGCATGCCCTCCCAACTCGCCGGGTCGTAGGCCGGTCCCCAGGGCGGGGTGGCCTCCGCGGCCGGCGGCGCGCGCGCCGGCCACAGGCGCGGCAGCCACAGGGTGCGTCGCCAGTAACACCAAGCGATCACCCCCAACAGCACGGCGGCGGCGCAGGCCAGCGCCGCCGCGCCCGCGATGGCGGCCAACCGGTGCGGGGGCAGTGTGGGCGGTACACTGCTGTCCAGGGGCCGCGCGGCGGGCGTTGCCGCGGCATCGGGTGATGGGGCGCCGGCGGCGAACTCGCCCTGGTAGGCGATCTGCGCCGCGTTCTGCGCCGCCGTCAGCCGCTGCCGCAGCGCCTGCGCCAACTGCTCCCGTTGGACCAGCCCGCCCGCCAGCTGCTCGGCCGCCTCGCCCGTGATGGGTGTCGGCGCCGCCGCGTGCATCACCACCGCCGTGCCCCGATCCGTAACCCCTTTGATCAGGACGACCTGCGGCACCCCTGGTTTGGCGGCCAGCAGCGGCTTCACCAGTTCGGGCGGGAGTTGGTCGGTGGTGACCGCCGTGGTCGGCACGCGCTTCACCCGCGCGCCCGCCTGGCGGGCGAGCCCTTCCAGGCGGTCCAGGGCGGCACCCCCGGTGACGGAGCCATCCGCCTCCCGCGCGAGCCGCTGCACGCGTGCCCGCTCCGCGATCTCGGTGGCCTCCCGGTCGAGCGCCTGTAGGAACGCCTGATCGGTCTGGCTGACCTGCAGCTCCTCGATCAGCAGCAGCTGACGCTCCGCGAAGTGGTAGGGATTGGCCGCGATGACCTGGCGCAGCGCCTCGGCCGGCAGCGGCGGGATGGCGCGCCGCGCCGCCTGCTCGACCTGCAGTGCGAGCGTCTGTCGGCGTGCCTGATGGGTATCGAGCAGGAACTCGGGCGTCTGGTCGAGTCGGTCGGCGAGTGCCTGCTGCGCGAGCAGTTCGGTGCGCACCAGGCCGTCGAGGATCGCGCGGCGCTGGGTGGCCGCGGCGGCGGGTGGCGTGCCCGGTGTGGCGCTACGCTGGTATTGGGCCTCGACCTCGCGCTGGGTGATCTCAACGCCGTTGACGACGGCCGCGACCTGGGGGGGCTCGCCGGCCAGTGCGGCGTCGGCCGCGAGCGTCAGAGCGGCGGCGAGGAGCGCCGCGAGCAAGCCGCATTCATGCATCGGCGTTCGGCGCCTTCCTCTTGCGTCGCCGTAGCCACTCGGTGGCCCCGATGCCGAAGGCGAACAGTGCGTAAGTCTCGGGTTCGGGGGTCGGTGCGGCGTTGACATTCAACTGAACGTAGTCCGCGGTCGCCCCAGCACCCCAACTCCAAGTATAGGTACCGGGCGTGACACCGAGGCTCGCATTGCTGGCTCCCGCCCAGGTCGCAGTCATCGCGAGGTTGGTGCCGGTGATGTAGCCCGTGGGTAGCAACATTTGACCGAGGGCAAGCCCAAATACATTGCCAGTGTTTGCGGATGCAGTCGCCAAACCTAATGTACCAAAGCTGGCAGGGGATACAGGGGGTAAATACACATCACCTGAGCCGGGGACCAGCACAAGGAACCCGCTACTCGGACTCATCGCAGCAGTCCCCGTGCCGGCCGGTATCGGTGGTCCGAGGGCAGCCAGGTTGAGGTTGCCACTGCCTTGTGCGACCACATCGGCCCCAACTTGGCTCATGTCGATGATCACCGCCGCCTCGGACGACACGGCAGTACACAGTGCAATGACTCCCGCCGCCAGTATGAGTCGCTGCTTCATTTCAGTCCCCCTAACGGTCTGCGTGTCGGTTGGCTAATGCTACGACTGCGTCGGCAAGAAATCAAACAAGAATAGTAGCCGCATGTCCGCTTGACTCCCCGGCGCGTGCCGGGGGCGTGGGAACGAGAGGGGCCAACTCAGGCATGGCTAGGCCGCCTCCGCGGCCGGTTTCGGTGGTTCTGTCGCTCCCTCATGCCCGCCATGGACCGCGGGCGACAGCAACAGATAGAAGGATGGCACGACGAATAGGGTGAAGAGTGTGCCGATCCCTAAGCCGGTCATGATCACGAGCCCGATGTCGAAACGGCTCACCGCCCCGGGACCGCTGGCGATCAGGAGCGGCACCATGGCGACCAGCATGGAGACCGTCGTCATCAGGATGGGGCGCAGCCGGATGGCGGAGGCGCGCTCCACCGCCTCGCGTTTGCTCAATCCCTCGCGTGCGCGCAACTGGTTGGCAAACTCGACGATGAGTATCCCGTTCTTGGTCACGAGGCCGATCAGGGTGATGAGGCCCACCTGCGTATAGATGTTGATGCTGGCGAAGCCCAAGAACAGGAAGGCCATGGCCCCGGCGATGGAGACCGGCACCGACATCAGGATGACGAAGGGATCGCGCCAACTCTCGAATTGTGCGGCCAGCACCAGATAGATGATGATGAGCGAGAGGAAAAAGGTCACCTCGAGCGCCGTGCCCTCGCTCTTGAACTGGCGCGACTCGCCCTTATAGTCGTAGCGTACGCCCGGGGGGAAGATGGTTGCCGCCTGTTGCTCCAGGTAGCTGAGCGCATCGCCCAGGGTCACGCCGGGCATCTGGACCCCGGAGAGTGTGATGGCGTTCAATTGCTGGAATTGGGTGCGCTTGGACGGCTCCACCTCGTGGCGGACCTTCACCAGTGTACTCAATGGCACCTGTTCCCCGGCATTGTTGCGGATGTAATAGTCCTTCAGCTCCCCCGCGTCATTGCGGAAGCGCTGCTCTACCTGCGGGATGACCTTGTAGCTGCGCCCTTCCAGGCTGAACCAGTTGACATAGTTCTCACTCAACATGCCCGCCAGGCTCGCGCCGAGATCCGCCATGCTGATGCCCATGGCGCCCGCGAGTTCCCGGTCCACCTCAAGCACGGTCCGGGGGCGCTCCAGCTTCACGTCTTTAGACAGAAACATGAACTTGCCGCTGCCCATGGCCGCGCCTAAGAGTTGGTCAGTCAGTCCGTCCAGCTCCTTGTAGTCCCGGTCGGAGACGACCACGAAGCTCACCGGGATGCCGTTACCCGGGGTCGGCAGGCTGGGCAGCGGGAAGACCACGGTATTGAGCCCGGTGATCTGTGCCAAGGCCCCCTGCAATTGGGGCTGGATGGCGTCCTGGCTGCGTTGCCGTTGCGCGGCCGGGGCGATCTTGAAGCCGCCGAAGACCGATGACTGATCGCCGCCGAAGCCGGCCACCAGGAAGGACTCCCGGTATTCCGGGATGGCCTCGAAGATGGGGAACATCTCCTTGATATAGCCGATGTCATAATCGATGGTGGCGGTCTGCGGCGCGGTGCCCATGAAAAACAGGATGCTCTGGTCCTCGGTGGGGGCCAACTCCTTCTTGGTCATGCTGTACATGGCGTAGACGGCGCCGATGACGACCAGGGCGACCAGCAGCGTGACTGACGGGAACTTGAGCCAGCCGTGCAGCACCGACCGATAGCCCCTGGCCAGAGACTCAAAGGCGTGCTCGACGCGCAGCTCAAAGCGGCTCTGTTGCCCCCCGGCGCGCAGCACCGCCGCGGAGAGCATGGGTGAGAGGGTGAGCGCCACGACACCGGAGACCAGCACCGCCCCCGCCAGGGTGAAGGCGAACTCGGTGAACAGCGTGCCGACCAGGCCGCCCATGAAGCCGATGGGGGCATAAACGGCCATCAGGGTGGTGGTCATGGCGATGATGGGTAGGGCCAGTTCGCGCGCCCCGTCCACCGCGGCCTGGATGTTGGACTTGCCCATCTCCAGGTGCCGGTGGACGTTCTCCACCACCACGATGGCGTCGTCCACCACCAGCCCGATGGCGAGCACCATGGCCAGCAGGGTGAGCAGGTTGATGGAGAATCCCATCAGCAACATGAGGAACCCGGCCCCGACGATGGACAGCGGCACCCCCACCGCGGGCACCAGCGCGGCGCGCAGGGAGCCGAGTGACAGGAAGATCACCAGGAGCACCACCAGCACCGCCTCGACCAGGGTCTTGAAGACCTCCCGGATCGACTCATCGATGAAGGCGCTGCCGTCATAGGGGACGAAGGCATCGAGCCCCTGCGGGAAATCGGCCCGCAGCTTGGGCAGCAGGTCCTTCACCCGCTTGGCCACGTCCAGCGGATTGGCTCCGGGGGTCTGTTCCACCGCGATGAAGATGGCCGGGTTGCCCTTGTAGAGCGTGGTGGAGTCGTAGTCCGCGGCGCCCAGCTCGACGCGGGCGATGTCCTCCAGTCGGACCAGGGTGTCGCCCTGCGAGCGGACCACCAGACGGCTGAAGTCCTCCACGCGGCTCACGTCCGTGGTGGCGGAGAGATCGATCTGGACGAGATCCCCCTTGAGCTTGCCGACCCCCGAGAGATAGTTGTTGGCCCGCAGGACCTTGGTCACGTCGTCGCCCGTCACCCCCAGGGACGCCATGCGGGCCGGGTCCAGCCAGATGCGCATGGCAAAGGTCTTGTTGCCGAGCAACTGCGCCTTGGCCACGCCTTGCAGGGCCTGCAACTGCGGCTGGACCACCCGCAGCACATAGTCGGTGATCTGCGGCAGGTCCATGACCTTGCTGTAAAAGGCCAGGTACATCAGGGCCGTGGAGTTGCCGGTGGTGGAGTCGATGACCGGGTTCTGGGCGGTCTCCGGCAGCACATTGATACGGCTCGCGACCTTGGCCTGGATCTCGGCCACCGCCGCCTTGGGGTCGTAGTTGAGGCGCATGTTGGCCTCGATGACCGAGATCCCCGCCGTGCTGGTGGCGGACAGGAAATCGATGACGTCGGCCTCGGCGATGGCCTGTTGCAGTGGCGTGGTGATGAAGCCCTTGACCAGCTCGCTGCTCGCCCCGGGGTAGGCGGTGGTGATGGTCACCACGGTGTTCTGGGTCTTGGGGTACTGGCGGACCTCCAGATCGATGAAGGCGCGAATGCCCAAGATGAAGATCAACAGGCTCACGACGGCGGCGAGCACCGGGCGGTAGACGAAGATGTCGGTGAACTTCATTCGGGCTTGGCCCCGGGGTTGGTTGGTGCCGGTTGCGCCGCCGCACCCTTGATCTGGATCTCCTGGCCGTTGGTGAGCTTGACCTGCCCGGCGGAGACCACCCGGTCGCCCGCCTTGAGCCCACTGAGCACCGTCACCTCGTCCCCGCGGACCGCGCCGGTGGCGATCTGGCGCCGGTGGACCTTGAGCTTGCCATTCTCACCTTCCACCAGAAACACCGAGTCGCCATAGGTGTTGAAGGTGATCGCCTCCCGCGGCAGGGTCAGCACCCGGTCCTGCACCGGCAGCACAGTCTCGACCCGGGCGAACATGCCCGGGCGCAGTTGCAGCTTCGGGTTCGCAAAGCGGGCGCGCACCTGCATGCTGCGGGTACCGCGGTCCACGCCGGGGGCGATGGCGGCAATGCTGCCGTGGAAAGTCTCATCCGGCTGGGCGGCCACCCGCACACGTACCGGTTGGCCGACCTGGATGCGGCCGATCTCGCGCTCCGGCAGGGCGTAGTCCACGTAGAGCGGGTCCAGCGCCTGCAGGAGCACGATGGGGGTACCCTCCTTCAGGAACTGGCCCTGGTCGATCTTGCGGATGCCGAGTTGCCCGGCGAAGGGTGCGCGGATCACCTTCTTGTCGATGGTCGCCTGCTTGGACTTGACCTGGGCGCGGGTCTGGTCCACCTGGGCGGCCATGTCGTCGACGTCACCCAGCGAGACTGCCCTATCTTTCAAGAGTGTACTGTTGCGCTTGAACTTCAGGGCCGCGAGCCGTTCCGCCGCCTGGAGGCCCTCCAGGTCCGCCTGGTCCACGTCGTCGTCCAGGCGCACCAGGATGTCCCCTTGGCGCACGTTCGCCCCGGAGTCGAAGCGGATCTCCTTCACCTGGCCGGCCACCTGGTTGCTGACCTCCACCCCCTGCACCGCCTGGACCGAACCGACCGCGTCCAGGGTCGGTTCCCAGCGGGTCTCGCGCACCTGCGCCACCGCGACCACCGGGGCCGGCATGGGCTGGGAGAACATGGCGATCTGGCCCTGGATCTGGCCGTACTTGAGATAGGCCAGCGCGCCGATGACGGCGGCCAGGGCCAGGAGGACCAAGAGGAAACGTCGGAACATGGGGGGCCTTTGGGGGCAGGGGTGGGACGGCGAGGGCGAACGACTCGGACCGCACAAATCCGAAGTATGCAACCGTGCATAAGGAACGGCAATGATACAGGAGTTGTGGGCTGGATCAGCTCGGTGCGGAGTTAAGATGCCCAAACTGACGGATCGCGGCGTGGGCCGGTCTGTTCCGCAGACACCCCGGCCCCGCGGACGCCGCCCGCGCTCCGCCTGCCGTCGCCGGCGTCGCTGGCCCTGAGCTGGCGACCTTGCTACCTCCTTCTTGTGACACCGCTCCGGAGACTGTGAAAGTATTCGCCGCCGTGCCGATACGCTCGGCCTTCGTAGGCTGGGTAGAGCGCAGCGAAACCCAGCAATCAACGCTTGACCCAAGCGCGGACGATGGGTTTCGCTGCGCTCTACCCATCCTACGGGATTCCAGCATCCACCGCGCGGGCCAGGTCTTGCAGCGCCGCTGCCACCTCCACGGCATAGGGTGCGGTCTGATCGAGCCGGCGCAGCCCGGCGGGTAAGGTGGCGAGCTGCTGCCGCGCATAGTCGCGGATCTGCGCCAGCGGCGGCGAGGGCGCCAGGCGCCGCCCGTCGCGCATCACGGTGGTGAGTAGCGGTGTGCCCGGCTGGTGGTCGTTCTCCAGGGTCAGGGTGTCACCGGCCAGGTGCCCGTTGGCGTCGAGCCGGCGGTAGACCTGCTTGCGGCCGGGCCAGGTCACCTTACCTTCGGAGCGCTTGCGCCGCGCCTTGCCGGCATATTCTTGCAGCTTATAGGCGCATTCCAGATAGGGATGGTCGGAACAACTGTTCATCCGGGTGCCGACGCCGAAACCGTCGATGGGCGCACCGGCCGTGAGCAGCGCCTGTACCGAATACTCATCGAGATTGCTGCTGGCAAAGATCTTGATGTGATCGGCGCCGCCGGCATCCAGGATAGCGCGGACCTTGCGTGCATGCTCACCAAGGTCACCGCTATCGATGCGGACTGCCTGAATCGTGATGCCATCGGCGGCCAGTCGCTGTGCCAGCGCGGTGACGCCCTGGGCCGCGGCCTCGGTGTCATAGGTATCGATGAGCAGGGTGGTGGCATTGGGATGGGAGCGGGCGAAATGCTCGAATGCCACCAGCTCCTCGTCATGCGCCTGGATGAATGAGTGCGCCATGGTGCCGAACAGCGGGATGCCCCAGCGCATGCCGGCCAGGACGTTGGAGCTGCCGTCGAAGCCGGCGAGAAAGCTGGCGCGTGCCGAGAGCATGGCGGCCTCGGCGCCGTGGGCGCGGCGCATCCCGAAGTCGACCAGCTGTTTGTCGCCGGCGGCCAGTCGCACCCGGGCGGCCTTCGCGGCGATCATGGTCTCGAACTGCAACAGGTTGATGAGGCGCGTCTCTACCAGTTGTGCCTCACGTAGCGGTGCCACGATGCGCAGGATGGGCTCGGCGGGGAAGAACACCGTCCCCTCAGGCATGGCCTGCACGTCGCCGGTAAAGCGCAGCTCCGCGAGCGAGTCGACGAAGTCTTGATGAAAGCGTCCACAGCTGGCGAGCCAGTCGAGCTCCAAGGTGGAAAAGCGCAGCTGCTCCAAATAGTCGAGCGACTGTTCGAGGCCGGCGGCGACCAGGAACTGGCGCCCGGGCGGCAGGCTGCGCACATAGAACTCGAAGACCGCCGTGTCAGTCTGGCCCTGGTCGAAATAGGCCTGGAGCATGGTCAGTTGATAGAGATCGGTGAGCAGCGCGCTGTTAGCGTCACAGGTATCGGCAGTGGGCATACTGATCATCCTAAGGCAACCGCGCCCGCGGCGAGCATGGTGGCGATGGCGCGTGCGCCGTCACCGGGCTGTACCTCGACCGCGCGGATGCAGTCGGTGAGCAATACGACGGCATAGCCCAGGTGCCGGGCATCCAGGACGCTATTGAGTACGCAATAATCGGTGGCGAGCCCGCCGACGAAGAGCCGCTGCACGCTTGCGCGCTGCAGCCGCTCATGCAGATCGGTCCGCTCGAAGCCCGAGTAGGCATCGTCATCGCGCATCGCCTTGGACACGACCGCAACACCCTCCGGCAGGGCGAGCCCGTCGGCAAACGCCGCCCCCGGCGTCCCGGCCACGCAGTGCGCCGGCCAGGGTCCGCCCTGGGGCCGAAAGGAACAGTGATCGGCCGGGTGCCAATCGCGGGTCGCGAAGATCGGCGCCCCGGCGGTGGCGAAGCGGGCGATCCAGTCGTTGAGCGGCGGCACCACCGCGTCGCCGTCGCGCACGGCCAGGCTCCCGCCCGGCAGGAAATCGCGCTGGACGTCGACCACGAGCAGCCCATCCCCCGACTGCAGCTGAACCTCTGAAGATAGCACAATGGTCTCCCGGTAAGATTCGGTCTCACGCCAAGGCGCCAAGTCCGCCAAGGTTGGAACATAGCCGGAATAGTGGTGGCGGGCAAGACAGCCAGGACAGGCGGGACGGTCATTCTGAAAGTCTCACGTGGGAGCGGCTTCAGCCGCGACGAGGCCACAGCCGCTTGCGAGGTCCCCGTACAGCGCGATCATGTCGGGGTTTGACGCCAGATGTGTTAACTGGTTAACAAGTTGATCCCGCGATGAGCGGATTTTCCCCGGGGGCGATCGAAACTGATGTGGGTCGGCGGGATCGCCGATCGTAGGATGGGCAAAGCGCAGCGTGCCCATCCTCCAGACCTCGACGCAGCCCGGATGGGCACGCCCGATCGACGCCGCGAACGATCCGGACCATCCCGCGCGGGCTTTGCCCATCCTACAGGAAAACGGGGACTACAGGAAAACGGGGACCAGGAAAACGGGGGAAAACGGGGACGCGGGAAAACGGGGACCGGGAAAACGGGGACGGACAACGATTTTCGGTTCGCTCTGACGAATTCCTGGCGAGTTCCGGGATAAGGAACACAGACGGGGTCAGGTCTTGCAATCACGCACTCGCTAAATGATACGAAGATGCTTGATTGCAAGACCTGACCTTTCGATCGTACTGGCTTAGAGATTGCCGTCCCTGGCCTGGATTCCGGCGTCTCGGTCGGAATGACGATCAAGGCCCTCGGGGCGGATAGCCCCCAACCCATTCATGACGCGCTGGGGCGGCGTCACGAGAGGTTGGGTGGCCGCCGTTAGGATCGACACCCATCAGGGTGCGCAGTTGATCACCACCTCGTCGCTGAACTGCCCGACTTCCTGACCTTTCACCACATAGACCGCGGTGTAGCGGCGCAGCTCGGGCTTGCCCGGTTGGAGCAGCGGACGGCGGTCGAAATAGGGAAACACCGTGATCAAGCCGAGCAGCACCCAGCTCGTGTCGCCTTCGCGCTGGCAGTAGAAGTGGACACCGTCGCTCTTCCCCTTGGGGCAAGTGAGCTCGATCTCGCCATCCGTATGATCCAGGCCCACCAGCTTCGGCTTGAGCGTGCCCAGATTGATAGTGTACGCCGGGCCTTGCAGGCGCAGCAGGGCACCCACGGCCGGAGTAAAGTCCGCATGCGCCTTGACGCGGCGCATAATGGGGCGGGCATTGCCCTCGCTGCGGTGGCGAACCACAGTCTTGTGCGCGACCGCTTGTTTATGCTCAGTATCTTTAAGGGCGGCGTCGCTGAAGGCGCTATGTAAGTCCGCGTTATCGGCCTCCAATTGCGCCAGGTCCGCGGCCGAGATACAGGCACCGGCATCCTTGGCATGGGCCGTGGCGTTGTCATGCCACTCGAGATAATCTTTGTCCGAAGGGGGTATATAGTCTGACATGGACAGCGTACCTCTCTTGATAGTGACCGATCAAAGGAGTTTGGGAGCTGACAGACATCCTCGATACGAGCGGGTGCGGCAGCTCCCTGCAACCACATCCGCACCGGCCGTCACGTCCTAGTGATCCAATTATAGCAGTGCGCGGTTGCGACTAGAGCCGGGTGCACGCGAAAATCCCGCTCTGTGGCAACTGGACAGCCTCCCGTGGCCAGAATGCCGCCTCTGAGGCGTCGCGCTGTTTCTCCCTGGGCTGAAAGGCCCTGCCACGCGGGAGGAGCGGGTAGCCTCGTAAAGGCGATGAGCGGCCACGGGGCAGCAGCGATCGGCCATGAGGCGGCGGGGGACGGCCCCGGAGTCAGCACGTTCAGCCCCGGGGCCAGCGCGTTGAACCCCGAGGCCAGCGCGTTCAGCCCAGGGCCAGCGCGTTCAGCCCCGGACAATTGCCGGAACGCATTATAAAACATATTCTTAAGCGCTTTGGCCAAGAGCTTCGGCCCCGGGGCTGAAGCCTTTGGCCCCGGGGTTGAAGCCTTCAGCCACGCAATAGCCGCCGTCCGTCACGGGGTGGAAGCTTTCGGCCATCGGGTGGAAGCCTTCGGCCATGGAGTGGGAGCCTTCGGCCATGGGGTTGAAGCCTTCGGCCATGGGGTTGAAGCCTTTCTCGTTCCCACGCTCCAGCGTGGGAATGCCGTGCGGGCGCTCTGCGTCCGGTCTTGGCACTGGACGCGGAGCGCCCGCACTTGCTCCCACGCAGGAGCGTGGGAGCTAGAAGGGGGTTCACCAGCTCAGGCATCCGAATGCACATGCCGCATGAACTCTTGCTGCGGTGTCAGGCGTCTCACTTGGGAACCAGCGTCCGGGGTCAGTCGATTTCGAATCGATAGACCTTGTCGGTGGCGGCTCCTTCGGTCCGTATGCCGGCGGCGGTGGCGAGGAAACGGCGCCTGGCCTTTTCGTCGAGCCCGAGCTTCTGGAGCGCCTGGCCAACATCGGTGGCGCGGTAACCGCCGGTGGGCAGTGGTTTGCAGAGTTCGCGCAGTCTGGTCAGGATCGTAGCTGGGTCGCCTGCGGGGTGTTGCGCCGGTGGCGCGGCGCTCGGGCCTGCCGGGGCTGGCGTGGCCGGTTGGCGGGCCAGGCTGGGCAGCGTGCTGATCAACCGTCGGGGCGCTGGCAGTGGGGCGCGGGTCTTGGCGGGGGTCGGCAAGAGCAGGGTCGCGACCCGGCTGCTGCGGCAGCAGGGTGGATCGCTGTCGACATAGGCGGCCAAGGCGCGGCAGCCCTGGGATTTGGCGCGCTCGGCGGCGCCCACTAGGAGGTCGTCCCGGGAGACCACCACGACCAGGTCGCCGTCGCGCCGGTGACCCGCCAGGTTGGCGCCCAGTTCCATGATCAGGGCCAGGTCCGCGGCGTTCTTGCGGCTGGGGCAATCGAGCGCGATGGCCTCAATGCCGGGCGCGGCAGCGGCGAGCTCATCGGCCCAGAGTTGGATCTGACGGCCGCTGTTGTTGCCGGCGATGACGGCGCGCAGTTGCTGTATCCCCAGGTCTTCGCGGAACAGTGCGATCAGGTCGGCGGCGGACTGGGCCGATTGGTTGTCGGCGTCGATATAGAGAGCGGCCACCGGCCGGCGGTCTGGGTCCGTGCGCGAGGGGCCTGTTAGCGGTAGTGGCTCCAGAGCGTGATCCGGTACCCAGCGGTCGTCTTCTTCCCATCCGCACGGGCAGTCGGTGAGGTACTCCGGGGGTTCCTCCCAGGGATCGTCGTCGAACTGCGGCGGCGGGGCTACGCATAACGGCTGGGGTTCGCAGGCCGCCTTTACCAAGTGCTGGGCCGACGGCTGCGGGGGCATTGGCCCCTGGTCGTCCAGGTCAAGCTTCAGTATGCTGCCCTTCATCTCGTTCACCAATCAGATCAGACAGGCAATTTGACCGCTATCAACGCCCCCGAGGTGATGCCTCAGCCGGCGGGGTACCGTCCCTGGCCTGGGTCCTGGCGTCCCGGCCAGGACGACGACGGCGGGTGCTCAAGCCGGAATCAACCGTCCATCGCGCAGCTCGTAGAAGTCGGGATTGCGCTGTGCCACCAGGGCGAGCAGGTCGTCGAGTATGTCCACCAGCGCCAGTTCACGGTCCGGCGCGCCGACCTGAAAGGGGCGCAGTAGGGGTGCAGACCCCCCACCCCAACCCTCCCCCACGAGGGGGGTGGGGGTAGGAGTGCACCCCACTACCATGGGCTCTGGCGCAAACAGATCAGCGGTTTGCCCTGAGGGGGTGGGGGGGGCTGGCGGCGGGGGCGGCGCCGTTTCGGGGCGTGGTCCAGTTTGGGCCGAGTCCAGCAGGATCAGGTAAAAACGCTCGAATTGCTCCTCGCGGTCCGCCGGGTCGTTGCGGCCGGTGAACAGTTGCAGCCGGGCGTGGGCGTTGAGGAAGGTGGAGCGGCGCTTGTCGGTGCCGTCGTTGGCCGCTTCGCTGTCCAGGAAGAAAAGCCCGGCGAGCACCGCATAGGGGAAGCGCCGATGCAGGGTCACCGCCTCCATCAGCATGTCGCCGCGCCGGTTGACCAGGTTCTTCTGGAAGTTGCGGGTCTTGCTGTCCCGGAAGTTGATGGTCTTGACCGAAATCCCCAGCAGCAGGCCGGACTCCTCGGTGGCCCAGGTCACGTCCACCTTTTTCGCCCCCAGGCCGCCGGCCATGCGCCGTTCGGCACCCGCGCCGGCCTCGGCGCCGGAGCCGGGCCGCGCCTCTTTGAGCCCGCGCCGCCGCAGTTCGGTCCCCAGAGCGAGCGCCACCTGCTGGGAGACGAGTTCGCTGTAACGTTTCTTGGCCGCTTGGGGGGCCTCGTCACCGGGCTTGGGGGGCAGGGTGGCCAGGGCCACGGCCAGCGCGTCGTCGATCTCAGCCATGGGTGCCGCGCCCCCGAGTCAGACGGCGGTCCAGCAGGTACTCGCGGGCCGCCCGCAGGGTGTCGAGCGCCTCGCGGGCGAGCCCCAGTCCGTGGCGCAGGATCAGGTCGTCGACGCGCGCGGTGGCGCGGGTCTCATCCCCCTGGCCCAGGAGTCGCGCGACCTCGGGGTACAGCGCCTCCAGTTCCGCGGCCAGTTCTGCCACCAGGGCGGCGGAGGGGACCGGCAGGGCGTCGATCTCGCGCGGCTCGTGCTTGAGCATGCCGCCCGCGTAGACCCGCCCGCCGATCTCGGCACCGAGCAGGGACAGGCTGTTGAGCGCCGCCAGCGGCAGCAGCCGGCGCCCCAGGTCGCGGCGCGCCTGCGTGAGCCGCACCCCGTAGATGGAGTTCAGGACCAGTGCATCGGCCTGGTTGGCGAGCAGGCGCGGTCGCCGATGGTTCATATAGGTGCAGAAGAGGTCCGGTCGGTCCACCAGTGGCACGCGCCACCAGGGGCTGCGCACCCGACACTTGTAGGCGGCGCCCACGCCCTCGCGCTTGCCCTGGGCGATATAGCGCCGCGCCGCTGCGGTCGGGGTCTCGCCGGGGGCAAAGAGCAGGGTGGCGGCCCCGGCCTGACCCAGCCGCTCCCAGTCCGCGCGGTCGAATTGCAGGCCCATCAGGTGCCGGCCGCCCGGCGGTGAGATGGCGAGCAGCTCGTGGGCGGGCAGCCGCAGGGCCGCGGCGCGCGCCGGTGAGAGTGCAAAGAAGCCGTTGTTGCCGGTCACCGAGCCCAGGAAGCTCCCGCCCCACCGGGTCATGGGCTCAAAGCCGTCGCCCTCGCTCACCGCGGCATAGAGCGCCAGCACCTCGGCCGGCAACAGGGCCGAGGTCCACTTGGTGTCGGGGCGGGGGTGGAAGCCGGTCCAGTCCTGCGCCAGCGACTGCATCAGGTCCTGTGGCCGGGCGGCCTGGTAGACCTCGAAATGATCGGTCCCGCCGGACCCCTGGGCGAGCAGCAGGACCACGTCCTCCAGCACCCCCGGGAAGACCAGGTGGTCGAACAGTACGAGCCGGACCCGGGCGAAGCGCCGCAGCAGGAAGTGGCGGATCTCGGTCGCGTATTTGACGGACAGCAGCTCGGCCGGCAGCACCAGGCCCAGGCGCCCCTCCGGTTTCAGGAAGGCGCCGGCATGCACCACGAAGGCGGCCCAGGAGCTGGCCAGCCCGCTGAGCCGCACCCCTTGGCGCAGCGCCGCGGCGAGTGCGTGGGCGCGGGCCTCCCCGCTGAAGTGCTGATAGCGGACATAGGGTGGGTTGCCGATCACCGCGTCGAACTCGGGCCGCGCCTCCCGGACGAAGAAATCGCCCTCGGCGATGGTGGCCGCGGCCCCCAGCTCGGCTAGCAGTTGCCGCGCTACCGCCGCGGTTTCACCGTGGATCTCGTGTCCGTGCAGGGCCGTCGGCCAGCCGGCATCGTCCAGACCCAGTTCGCGCAGCCGCGCCGCCGCCTCGGTGAGAAAGGCGGCCTCGCCGCAGGAGGGTTCCAGCACCCGGTCGGCGACGCCACGGATGGCCCAGACGGCGATGAACCGGGCGACATCCGTCGGGGTGAAATAGGCCCCGCGCGCCTTGCGTTGCGCTCCGTCGTGCGGTGGCGGTGCGGCTGGGTCTGCGGCCATGGCGTCGCTCCTTATCCGGGCTCAATCCCAATTGAGCGCCCCGCCGGTCTGGTACTCGGTCACCCGGGTCTCGAAGAAGTTCTTTTCCTTCTTCAGATCCAGCACCTCCGACATCCAGGGGAACGGATTGGTCGCGCCCGGGTATTGCTCCGTGAGCCCGATCTGGGCACAGCGCCGGTTGGCGATGAATTGCAGATACTCCTCAAACAGTGCGGCATTGAGCCCCAGCACGCCGCGCGGCATGGTGTCGTAGGCGTATTGCGCCTCCAACTGCACCGCCTCGCGAATCATGTCGATCAGCTCCTGCTTGAAGGTCTCGGTCCACAGGTGCGGGTTCTCGATCTTGATCTGATTGATGACGTCGATGCCGAAATTCATGTGCATGGACTCGTCGCGCAGGATGTACTGGAACTGCTCGGCGGTGCCGGTCATCTTATTGCGCCGGCCCATCGAGAGGACCTGCACGAAGCCGACATAGAAATAGATCCCCTCAAAGATCACATAGAAGGCCACCAGCTCGCGCAGCAGCTTCTGGTCGTTCTCCCGGGTGCCGGTATGAAAGTGGGGGTCCGCCAGATAGCGGGTGAAGGGCAGTGCCCATTCCGCCTTGCGCGCCACGGCCGGGACCTCGCGGTACATGTTGAAGATCTCGCCCTCATCCAGGCCCAGGCTCTCCACCACATATTGATAGGCGTGGGTATGGACAGCCTCCTCGAAGGACTGGCGCAACAGGTACTGGCGGCACTCGGGATTGGTAATGTGCCGGTAGACGGCGAGCACCAGGTTGTTTGCCACCAAGGAGTCGGCAGTGGAGAAGAAGCCCAGGTTGCGCTTGATGATGGTGCGCTCGTCGTCCGTGAGTCCGTTGGGGTCCTTCCACAGGGCGATGTCCGCGTTCATGTTGATTTCCTGCGGCATCCAGTGGTTCGCGCAGGCGTCCAGATATTTCTGCCAGGCCCAGTCGTACTTGAAGGGCACGAGTTGGTTCAGATCGGCACGGCAGTTGATGATGCGCTTGTCGTCCACCCGCACCCGGCCGGCGCCCATCTCCAGCGACTCGAGCCCGGAGGCCCCGCCCGCGGGCTCGGCCTCGGTCGGCGCCGGGCGCGTGTCCAGGCCGCTCAACAGGGTGTCCTCGAAGGGCAGCTCCTCCTGCAACGGAAAGGGGTTGGGGTCGACCACGGGGGCGCTGCCCGCGGTGGTCATCAGGGTTTCGTTCTCTACCACGCCGCGACCCGGGCGCACATGGGCGCTGGTGTCGTGGGCGCTCCAGCGGGTGGGTGTCTGATGCGATTGTGTGGGCTGGGGCGCGCCGCTCAAGGATGCGGTGCTCCCGCTGTGTGCGGCGGGCCGGGTCACGGCGAGCGGATCATCCCAGTTGAGCATGGCGGCGGGTCCTCGGTGTTGGCGGTCGTTGCAGGGTCGGCGCGGGCCGCGGTGGGTGCGGCGCGGGGCGTCTGCCGTATTGCCGACATTCTAGGCGAAGGTGCGCAGATGTCCAGGGCGGATTACAACATCTAGTGCCTACAGGGTCGCGAAGGCCCTGTATGTCGTGGTGCGGGGCCGGGCTTCGGCGATCAGCGCCCGACTGCCACTGCGCTGGGCGAGTGCGGTCAGGATCGTGGGTCCACTGCCAGGACGTCCCGTTGCCATCCCTGGTCAGGGCAAACCCACCCGGCAACGGCCAACGCCAGCGCCCATCGGCGTCGACGCCGCCCGATGTCAGCCGGCAACAGGGTGATGCTTCAGGGCTTGCCCAGGCCGCGACGAGGTTGACCGGGTCGTTGTTGCGGGTGATGATCGGCCGGTTAAGATGCATCCGGTGGTGGCCATCGGCGCGTTCCCGGTGGATGCCCATCGCGGCGGTGGACTCCCCGCCGCCCCCCTATCGAATAGGAACTGTGAGCCAACCATGAGCACTATCACTCCCCGTTGGGAATGGAGGACCTTCGGCGAGGACTTGAGCGCCCCCGGCGCCCGGCTCGCCGCCCTCGCCGCGCCTGATCAGTCCAGGAACCCGCCTCCGGTTCAGTTGAGCGATGAGGTCTATTTCCTATCCAGCGCCAATGATGCGAACGTCAAGGTCCGCGATGACCTGATGGATATCAAGGCGCTGGAGCAGACCGATGGGGACGCTCTGGAGCAATGGCGCCCGGTTCTCAAGGCCGGTTTCCCGCTGCCGGTGGCGACCCTGGGGCAGGTCTTCGCGGCCCTCGGGCTGCCCGTGCCGACCCTGGCGCGCGACGTCTACAGCCTCAATGAGTTGACCCGCGAGGTCATCGCACCCGAACCGCGGCTGCACGTACTCGCCGTGCACAAAGAGCGCGCCCGCTACCTGGTGGACGGGTGCATAACCGAGCTGACCCGCGTAACGGCCGGGGGCCGGCAGGTGCAGACCCTGGCCGTGGAGTCCGAGGACGCGGCGGCGGTGCTCGCGCTGGTGCGCCGACTCGGATTCGCCGGGGTGCCCAACCAGAGCTACCCTCGGGGACTCACCGCACTGGGAGCCGGGGCGTCCCGCCCGGGCGTCGACCGGCTGCGGGTCGCCGTCATCGACCTTGGCACCAATTCGGTCAAGTTCTACATCGGCGAGCGCGACACCGCCGGCCGTTGGCAGCGCGTGCAGGATGGCGCCCAGGCCACCCGCCTGGGCGACGGTCTGCGTGAAACCGGCATGATCGCCCCCGCCGCCTGGGACCGGACCATCGCCACCGTGTGCGCGATGGCCGCTCAGGCGCGGGCGGCCGGGGTGGCGCAGATCATTGCAGTGGGTACCATGGGTCTGCGCACGGCCAAGAACAGCGAGGCCTTCATCGCCGCTGTCCAGGCTCAATGCGGGGTGGCGATCGAGGTGATCGAGGGCGCGCAGGAGGCGCGGCTCGCCTATCTGGCGGTGCAGACCGGGGTCGGCCTGCCGGATGGCGCGGTGACGGTCTTCGACACCGGCGGCGGCAGTACCCAGGTGACCGTCGGGCGGGCCGGTATTGTGCTGGAGCGCTTCAGCCTGGACCTGGGCGCGGTGCGCGTTACCGAGCAGTTCGGGCTGGGTGTCCCGGTGGGTCGCGAGGCATTGGATAAGGCCCTGGCCGGCATCGCCCTTGAACTGGCCCGGCTCGATTCGGTGACACCGCCGGACGCCTTGGTCGGCCTGGGCGGGGCCGTCACCAACCTGGCATCGGTGAGCCTCGGCATGACCGACTATGACCCAGATCGCATCCAAGGGGCCATCCTCACCCGCGCCGAGATCGAGCGCCAGATCGCACTCTATGCCGGACTAGACGGGGGCGGCCGCGGCGCCATCCCGGGCATGCAACCGGGGCGCGCCGACATCATCCTGGCCGGCGCCTTGATCGTGTTGACCCTGCTCGACAAACTCAGGCAGGAGCGCCTCACGGTCAGCGACCGGGGGTTGCGGCATGGGGTGCTGATCGACCGGTTTCCCGCTTGAGGCAGACAACCGATCGCAACACCAAGGATTCCGGCGCCAGGCGACCCAGCGGCCGCGACGCCCATCCCGATCTCCCCGCTCCCTAGACTATCCAGCCGAATCCGCAATGAACCTGCTTGAAGCCCTCGATATCCTGACGGCGAATGACCTGAAACAACTGCGCAAGTTGACCCCGATCGCCGACCGCGGCACGCGCAAGGCGGACATGGTCGCGGTGCTCGCGCGTTACCTGTTGTCCGGCGATCTGCGCGTCGTCTGGGAGCGGCTGTCCGAGTTGGAGGTCAAGGCCATCGCCGAGGCGGTCCATTGCTGGGACGGCGCCTTCGATGCGGTCCGCTTTGAGGCCAAGTATGGCGCGCTCCCGAGCCACTTTAAGTCGCACTCCTGGTCGTCGACTGCTTATGGTCGTGATCCCGTCCCGCCCAGTGTCCTGCCGCTGTTCTTCTATCACGGCGAGGTTCCCGAGGACCTGCGCCCGCGGCTGGCCGCGCTCGCCCCATGCCCGGCGGAGCGGCCCATCGCCACCCTGACCGATGCGCAACTGCCCGCGACGCTCAAGGTCGCGGACGCGGCCGAACCGCTGCGGCGCGTCACCACCGAGGCCGTGGTGCGCCACGACCTGCCGGCGGTGCTGCGCGCCATCGGGCAGGGCGGCATCACGGTCGGGGCCAAGACCGGGCTGCCGGGCAGCGCCACGGTGGTGCGGCTCGAGTCGGTTATGCTCGGCGGCGATTGGTATGGTGCGGACGATGATCAGGGCGCCGAGCGCTGGGCCGGCGGGCCCATCCACCCGATCCGCCCCTTCGCCTGGCCGCTGCTGCTCCAGGCCGCGGGGCTGGCGAAGCAAGAGGGGAGCAAACTCACCCTGACCGCCCGGGGGAATAAGGCGCTGTCGTGGCCCATCGAGGAGACCGTCGCCCAGCTATTTGAGCGTTGGCAGCGAAAGGGGGCCCCGGACGAGCTGCGCCGCATCGAGCTGATCAAGGGTCAGACCGCCAAGGGTGCGCGCCTCAGCGCGGTGGTTGAACGCCGCCAGGTGATCGCCGCGGCGCTACGCGACTGTCCCGCGGGCTGTTGGATCGACATCGAGGAGTTTTTCCGACAGATGAAATTGCGCGGGCATCACTTCGAAGTGACCTACAACCCGTGGGGCCTGTATCTCTGCGATCCCCAATATGGCAGCCTGGGGAATAATGGGGGGTTCGAGATCCTTGAGGCGCGCTATTGCCTGGTCTATCTGTTCGAGTATCTGGCCACACTCGGCATGATCGATGTCGCCTACACATTGCCCTATTACGCAAGATATGACTATAGCGACGCCTGGGGCACCGATGAATTCCGCTTCCTAAGTCGCTACGATGGGTTGCAATATCTGCGCATCAATCCGCTCGGCGCCTTTTGCCTGGGTCTGGTTACCGACTACCGGCCGGTGCAGGAGGTACGTTTGCCGCTGCTGGCGATTGGCGCGGATCTGGCGATGACCCTGCTGCGTGAGCCGCAGCCCAATGAACGGCTGCTGCTGGAGCGGATTGCCAAGCCAGTGTCGGGTGCGCTGTGGCGCCTGGACCCGGATGCCGTGCTGAACCACAGTGCGCAGGCCGACGAGCGCGCTCGGATCAGGGACTTCATCGAGTCAGCCGCGGATGCGGCCCTGCCGGCAGCGGTCCGCCAACTGCTCGATACTGTCGGGGAGCGCGCCACCGCCCTGGTCGACGCGGGCCCCGCCCGCCTGATCCAGTGCCGCGATCCGGCCACCGCGGCGCTGCTGTCGTCTGACCCGGTCACCGCCCCCCATTGTGCCCGTGCCGGCGAGCGGTTGCTCTGCGTGCCCGAACCCAAACTGACGGCCTTCCGTAAGGGGCTCGCCAAGCTCGGCCTGGTGCTGCCGGAGACCGCCCGTGGCTGATCTGCAAGCACGCTACGCGGCCTTGAACACCGACGAGCGGCGCATCCTGCGCGTGCTGTCGGTGGTCTGTGAGCCGATTGCTCAGACCCTCCTGCAATTGGTCCTGGACGCCCTGGGCTGGCGCGATGAGGCTGGCGCCCCCTTGAGCCGGCTGATGGCCAAAACCTTGCGTGAGCGGTTGCTCGCCGACGGACTCATCGAGCAGCGCCAGAACACCCTGACCTGTCACCCGGATCTCCTCGAACCGCTGACCCGCGAGAGCGTGGCCGACGGGACCTTCCCGGCGATCACCAAAGCGGCGGAGTCCGTCGTCTCGGCCAAGACGATCCATAGTTGGGAGCAACCCGGCGAGGGTCGGCGCCTGCGGCTGTTGCGCCTGGCGCTCTATGGCGGGCAGGAGAGGAGGGTACTGGAACTGCTCGGGGTTGGCGGCGGCGTCCCGGTGAGCCAGGTCCGCTATGCCCAGGTGGGCCTGCTGGCCCGGGTCTGCCTGCGTCCGGCGGATTCGGTATGGCTGGCGGCTCTCCCGCCCCGGCTCCAGATTCTGGCGCTGTGCCCGCTCCTGCGCGAGTGGACGCTGGACCTGGTGGCCGATCCGAGCACCTACGCGCTGGCCGAGCGTCTGCTCACACCCTTGGCCGCCGCCCATCCGGATGCCGCCGAGTTCCTGGCCGAGCAGCGGTTGCTGCGCGGACGTGTGACTGATGTGCCAGCCCTGCTGGCCGGATGTGGCGACCCTGCGGCGCTGACGCTGAATGGCTGGCGGCGCGTCCTGCAAGGTGGCTATGCCCAGGCCATCGAATGCTTCGAGGCCGCGGAGCTCGTCACCCGCAAGCTGACCCGCAAGCGCAACCTCTATACCCCGGGTATCCCCGGTGTGCTGTACCTGATGGCATTGCTGCAACGGGGCGCGCGGGCCGACTTCGACCTGGTTCAGAAGCAGGTGGCCCTGTGCCTGCGCGCCAGTGTCTCCGACCCGGTCGCACACGCTTACCGGGTGCTCGGCGACTTGGCCGCGGTGCTGGCCGGACAGCGTCGGCTGGAGGAGAGCGCCTGGCTGCGCCGCGACCTGGGCGCGCGGGGTGCCTTTGCGCTGCTGTTTCAGGCCCTGGCGGCGCACTGGCTCGAGCGGCACCTGGCGGCGGAGGCGCAGCAGGCGCTCGCGGCCTGCGCCCGCACCGCGGTCGCGGCCGGATTCGACTGGTATGCGCATGAGGCCGTGGCCGTGCTGCGCGCCGGCGGTTTCCAGGGCGAACTGCCAACGCTTGGGGAGCCGCCCACCGGCCTGGTTTTGATGACCGGACTGCTGACGCCCAAGCCGGCCTGGGAGCTTGCGCTGGAGGCCCTCAAGGGGCTCGGCGACCAGCCGGCCGCACTGGAAGCCGGCGCCGATGCCGCGGCGGGGTCAGACCAGCGCATGGCCTGGTTGTTCACCCTTTACGCGGGGCTGGCGACGCTGGAGCCCCGGGAGCAGAAGCGCATGAAGCGCGGCGGCTGGAGCATGGGCCGTCCGGTGTCGTTGGCAAAGCTGGCCGAGGAGACCGATAGCTTTCCCTACCTGACCCCGCAGGACCGGGCGATTCTCGCCTGTATCGTCAAGGAGCGCGAGCAGAGTTGGTACCACGGGGCCGAGCGGACCCTCTATCGGATGGACCAGGACCGCGCCCTGCTGGCGGCCGTTGGCCACCCGCTGGTGTTCCGCCTCTCGACCGAGGGCGCGGTGGCATTGCTCCACAGCGGCCCGACCCTGGCCGCGGTGCGGCAACGCAAGGATATCCGGGTCAGCATCGAGCCCTTCCCGCCCGAGGACCGCGCGATCCTGCCGGTGGAGGAGACGCCGCTGCGCATCCGGTTGGTCGAGTTCGACGCCCGGCATCGGCAGATTGCCCGCATCCTGGGTCCTGCCGGGCTACTCGTCCCCAAGGGTGGCGAGGAGCGGTTGCTGGAAGGACTGACCGCGGTGGCACCCATGCTGACGGTCCATTCGGATATCGGCGGCGGTGCCGGCAATGCCGAGACGGTCCCCGCCGACCCCCGCCCGCACCTGCACCTGAGCCTCGCCGACGGCGGCCTGAGTCTGGAACTGCATGTGCACCCCTTCGGCGAGGATGGCCCCGAGCTACGCCCGGGGCAGGGCGGCGCGACCCTGTTCACCGAGCGTGCCGGCCGGGCCGTGCGCTGCACCCGCGACCTGAAGGCTGAACTGACCGCCGCCGAGGCGGTGCCGACGCGCTGCCCGGAGCTGGCCGGCAGCGACGGCTGGAGCTGGCACCTGGACGACCCGGAGCAGGCCCTGAGCGCGTTGGAGCAGGTCCATGCGCTGGGTGATTCGGTGGTGTTGGATTGGCCGCAGGGCAAGCGCATCGCGTTGAGCGCCGAGGCGCAGGTAGGCCAGATGCGGGTCGCGGTGAAGAAGCAGGGGGATTGGCTCGCCGTCGATGGCAGGCTTAGGCTTTCCGACGGCCGGGTGCTCATCATGCGCGAGCTGTTGGAGCTGGCGGCGGCGTCGCGCGGCCGCTTCGTGCGGCTGGGCGAGGATGATTTTCTGGTCCTGAGCAACGCCCTGCGGCGACGGCTCGACGGCCTGCGCGGCCTCACCGACGCCGGGCGTTTTCACCCCTTGGCGGCCCCGGTCATCGCCGAGCTGGTCGACGGCATGGAGTTGGAAAAGGCGCCCGTCTGGAAGGCCCTGCTGGGGCGCCTGGCAGCTATGCGCGACCTGGAGCCGGTGCTGCCCTCGACCCTCCAGGCGGAACTGCGCGACTACCAGGCGGAGGGTTACCGTTGGCTCTCCCGGCTTGCCTTCTGGGGCGCCGGGGCCTGTCTGGCCGACGACATGGGCCTGGGTAAGACCGTCCAGGCCCTGGCGCTCATCCTGTCGCGCGCGCCCCAAGGCCCGACCCTGGTGCTGGCGCCGATGTCGGTCTGCGCCAACTGGATCGAGGAGGCGCGACGCTTTGCCCCGACGCTGCGGCCCCAGCGCTTCGGTCCCGGGGATCGTGCCGCGGTGCTGAAAGATGCCGGTCCCTTTGACCTCATTGTGTGCAGCTACGGGCTCTTGCAGACCGAGGCCGAGCGCCTGGCGGGGGTGCAGTGGGAGACCATCGTCGCCGACGAGGCCCAGGCCTTCAAGAACGCCCTGACCAAGCGCTCCCAGGCCATCATGCGGCTCTCCGCCGGCTTCCGGATGATCGCCACCGGCACCCCGATCGAGAACCACCTGGGCGAGATCTGGAACCTGTTCCAGTTCATCAACCCGGGGCTCCTCGGGTCACTTGAGGCCTTCAACCGGCGCTTCGCCAACCCGATCGAGCTGAACAGGGACCAGGGCGCCCGGGCGCGGCTGCGCCAATTGCTGCGCCCCTTCATCCTGCGCCGGTTGAAAAGCGAGGTCCTGAGTGAACTGCCGCCGCGCACCGAGATCACCTTGCAGATCGAGCTGAGCGAGGGCGAGCAGGCACTCTATGAGGCCGTGCGCCTGCAGGCCCTGGCGCGGCTCGCCGAGAACCCGGAGACCAACCCCGGCCAGCAGCGGATGCAACTGCTGGCCGAGATCATGCGTCTGCGCCGCGCCTGCTGCCATCCGCAACTGGCCCTGCCCGGCAGCGAGCTGCCCAGCGCGAAGCTGGACACCTTTGCCGAGATCGTCGAGGAGTTGCTGGAGAACCGGCACAAGGCATTGGTGTTCAGCCAGTTCGTCGATCACCTGCGGCTGATTCGCGCGCACCTGGACGCCCGCGGCATCCGCTATCAATATCTGGATGGCTCCACCCCCGAGACCCAGCGCCGCGCCGCCGTCGCCGCCTTCCAAGCGGGGGAGGGCGACCTGTTCCTGATCAGCCTGCGCGCCGGCGGGGTTGGGCTGAACCTGACGGCCGCCGACTATGTCATCCACATGGACCCCTGGTGGAACCCGGCGGTCGAGGACCAGGCATCGGACCGCGCGCACCGCATCGGTCAGGAGCGCCCGGTGACCGTCTATCGTCTGGTGGCCAAGGACACCATTGAGGAGCAGATACTCAAGCTCCATGCCACCAAGCGCGACCTGGCCGACGGCCTGCTCGAAGGCACCGGAGACGGCGGGCGGTTGAGTTATGCGGACATGCTGGCGTTGGTGCGGGGGGCGGATGGCCCGGTGTGATGTGGGAGCGGCTTCAGCCGCGACGAGGCCACGGCAGCGCGCGAAGTCCACCGGGGCAATCGCCTTCCAACTCCCTCGTGACACCGCTCCAGCGGTGTCACGCCTGTGTTGGGCGCTCTGCGCCCCGCGAGGCCCGCGGCCGGCGTTATGATCGCGGCCAGTTCGATTCAGGTCTGATCCGCCAATTTCGCCTGCACGCTGGCTAGCTTCTCAGCCATCCGCTGCGGTCGGTCAATGCGCGTACCCAGCGTGACATTCGTGAAAATGCGCGGTACGCCCATCCCATGCAGGGTCTCATGACAGCGCTGGATTGCGTCCATGACCGCCTCCCATTCGCCCTCCAGATTGGTCCCGTTGGCGTGCATCTCATAATTGATGCCGGTCGTCGCCGCCAGGACGCGTTCGCAGGCCGCCACATAGCCTGAGAGCGAGGTGCCGGCGCCGATAGGGATGACGGTGAATTGCGCGATGACGTACATTGCTTGCCTCTCATTGATGGCCTTCTTCCACTCGTTACCAAGCTCCGCTTGGTAACGCCAGTCCGGGAAGCGCTGCTTCCTGGAGCCCGAGGCCGGCTCCGTCACCCGGACTCGCGAAGCCGGCGCTTTCGGGGGATTGGGTTACCAAGCTGGAGCTTGGTAACCAGAGTCTCAAGCGCGATGCGCTCCTTCGCCGGCAGAATGCCGGCGCTCCCAGGTGCGCCGGGTATTGACTCCGCCCCCGGTTTCGGCGGACCCTTCCCCACTGAATTACCATGGAGAATGGGGCCGTGACTGAATCTACTGCTGCCGAAAAGACCAAGTCCTTGGGGAAGCTCTGGACCAAGCTCTGGGCCCTGGTCCAGACCAGCGGCGGCGCGCAGGTCGCGGGCCATGTGGACACCGGCGGCGGCGACCCAGCGGCGGCGCGCAGGTCGCGGGCCATGTGGACACCGGCGGCGGCGACTTCATCGGCCGCGACCAGATCACTATCCACGCACCGGATACCACGCCGAAACAGCTGCTCATCGCCTATTACCGCGACCTGGCCGCCGAGTGCAGCCGCCTGCCGCTCGGCGTGGTGGACCCGCGCTTCGCCCAGCCGGGCGCCCGCACCGAGGTCGACCTGCCGAGCGTCTATACGGACCTGCATGTGGTCATGGTCCCGCGGGAGGAGGGCGAGGACGAGCGCCGCTACGGCCTGCGCCTGGCCCGCGCCGAGCTGGGGGAGCGCACCGCGCTGCTCGATGCCGTCACCGGCGAGCAGGGCGGGCGCCTGGTGCTGGTGGGCGATGCCGGCTCCGGCAAGAGCACCTTTGTCGACTACCTGACCTGGCGGCTCGCCAGCGCGGTGGTCGACGGCACCCGGTCAACACTGCCGCCGACGCTCCGGACCCTGCTGCCGGTACGCTTGGTGCTGCGCCGGGCGGCCGCCGCCATCCCGGAAAACGGTGCCGTGGGTGACACCCTCTGGCGGGCGCTGGAGGACGACTGCGTCCAGCGCCTGGGCCAGAGCGCCGCCGCGCGCCTGTTCCCGTACCTGTTGGAACGGCTGCACGGCCAGGGCGCGCTGGTCCTGCTCGACGGGTTGGACGAGGTCCCCGAATCCGGCGCCCGCCGCGCCCACCTGCTCGAGTCCGTGCAACGCCTAACCGCCGCCCTGCCCGCGGGCAGCCGGGTACTGCTCACCGCCCGGCCCTATGCCTATGCGGACCCGCGCTGGCACCTCACCGGTTTCCACGAGCTGGCCCTGGCCCCCTTCGACGCCGCGCAAGTGGCCGGCTTCATCGCTCACTGGTACCAGGCGGTCCGCCCGGTCATGGGCTGGGACGCGCCGACCGCGCAGCAGCGGGGGCGGGCGCTGCGCGACGCCATCAACGAACGCGCGTATCTCGGCGATCTGGCCTCCCGCCCGCTGCTGCTCACCCTCATGGCCACGCTGCACAGCAGTTGGGGCCAGCTCCCGCGCGACCGGGCCGACCTCTACGAGGAATCGGTCAAGCTGCTGCTGACCCGCTGGCAGACCGGGCGCGAGGTCGCGGCGCCGGACGGCACCATCCTGCGCGAGCCCGGCATCGCCCGCGCACTGGGGCTCGGGGAGCAGCGGCTGCGCCAGGCACTCGATCGCCTCGCTTTCGCGACCCACGAGGGCCAGGCGGTCCTGCCGGGGCGCGACGAGGCCCCGGCCGACATCGACCGCGGCCAGGTCATCGCGACCTTCGAGCAGCTGTGTCCGCAGGATCTCAACCCCGGTGTCCTGCTGGAGTATCTGGAGACCCGCGCGGGGCTGCTGATCGCCCGCCGGGAGGGCGTCTACGCCTTCCCGCACCGCTCCTTTCAGGAATATCTCGCGGCCTGTCACCTGGCCAATACCGCCCCCGACTTCGGTGCCGAGCTGCGCCGCCGGGTCTGGGCCGACCCCACCTGGTGGCGTGAGGTCTATCTGCTGGGCGTCGGCAAGAAGCGTCAGGGCGGATTGGCTGACGCGGTGAACCTGGTCAACACCCTGGTCCCCGCCAGCCCCGCGGATACCGACGGGATCGGTGAGCGCCACTGGCAGGCCGCGGTGCTCGCGGCCAAGGCCCTGCTGGATTTGGGGTTCCCCAGCACGGCCGCTGGCCAGGAGCACTTTGAGGCGCCACTGAGGCGCATCCGCCGCTGGCTGGTGGACCTGCTTGGGCGCGGTGCACTACCGCCCAAGGAGCGGCTGGAGGCCGGCGACCTGCTCGGGTTGCTTGGCGACCCGCGACCCGGCGTCGGCACCCGCACCGCGGCCACGGGTGCCTGTCTGCCCGCCATCGACTGGTGCGAGGTGCCGGCCGGCCCATTTACCCTGGGCAGTGCGGCGGACGGCACCGAGGCCGACGACGACGAGCGGCCGGCGCACCGGGTGGAACTGCCTACCTTTCATATCGCCCGCTATCCGGTCACCAACGACCAGTACCGGCCCTTCATGGTATCCGGCGGCTATGACCAGGAACGCTGGTGGACGCCCGAGGGTTGGGCTTGGCGCCAGGGTGCCACGTTCGACCTGTCCGCAATCACGGACGAGGATATCAGGAAGCCATACGCAGACTGGCTGGCACAGCGCCCGCAGGGGCGCCGTGATCGGCCCTACTGGTGGGACGAGTCCCCCTGGAACGGGGCCAATCGCCCGGTGGTCGGCATCTCCTGGCACGAGGCACTGGCCTACTGTCGCTGGCTCGAGTCCCAACTGCGGGCCAAGCAGCCGGGGGTTCGGGTGCGACTGCCCTCCGAGGCCGAATGGGAAAAGGCCGCCCGCGGCACCGTGGCCCGGCGCTGGTCCTGGGGCGATACCTGGCTGGACGATCGGGCCAACACCGAGGCCGCGGGCCTCCAGACCACCAGTCCCGTCGGCTGCTTCCCGGCCGGGGCCAGCCCTTGCGGTGCACTCGACCTGACCGGCAACGTCTGGGAGTGGACGCGCTCCCGCTGGGGTAGCGACATCCTGAGGCCCGATTTCCGTTACCCCTATGACCCGCACGACGGTCGGGAGTCCCTGACCGGCCCCGACCTCCGCGTGGTGCGCGGCGGGTCCTGGGACGATCATTCGAGGAACGCGCGCTGTGCGTATCGCGTCCGGGGCGTCCCCGACTACTTCAATAGGGATGTCGGTTTCCGGTTGGTGTTGTCCCTGGCGGATTCTGGGTTCTGATCCCCTATCTCGTAACACCGCTGCGCGGTGTTACGCCTGTATCTGGCGTTCCGCGCCCGGAGTTTTCTCGTTCCCGCGCGCCGCGCGGGAATGCAGCCGCACCGCGCCGCGGTGCGTGGGCGGGGCGCGGCGCGCCCCGACGGGGTTCCCGCGCGGCGCGCGGGAACCAGCGGCCTGGCAGACAACCCGGCGCCATAAGCGCCTGCTCGGGTACACTTGGCAGCGCTTCTTATCGGCATTTCCAGATAGGGACTCAGGCATGATCAACAGTGCGGATACCGGCGGCGGGGCGTACATCGACGGCGATGCGGCGGCCGGTCGCGATTTCGTCGGCCGCGACCAGATCAACCTGACCCTCATCGGCGACCTGAGCGCCGAGCGCCTCGAATCCGTCCTGCCGGTCTTGCGCGACCTGCTGGCGCGGCGCGATACCGTCCTGTCCGCTGAACCCGAGCCGGCGGACCTGCTGCGTCTCACCGGCACCGCGGGCGATACCCTGCTGCTCTCCAAACCGGCCGCCGAGGCCCTGCTGCTGGCCGCCGCCCGGCGCGGCGACGCCGACGCCTATCTGGCCGCGCTGCTGGTCCATCCCCGCTATGGGCGCTGGGTGCGGCGCTATGTCCCCCTGGCCGGGGTCTTGGCGGAGCCCCAGGTACCGGCCGGCTTCGCCGACATCGTCCCCGACCTGACCGCCCTGGAGATCGTCGGCGAGGGTGCCCAACGTCAGGTTCGGCGGGTGCTGCTCCCCGACATCACGGCGGCGCTCGAACGCCACGACGCTTGGGTGCTGCTCGGCGAGCCGGGTTCCGGCAAGACCACTTCCCTGCACCGGCTGCTGATCGACGGGGCGCGCGAGCGCCTCCAGGCGGGGGCGGGCCGCTTGCCGCTTCTGCTGGCCCTGGCCGATGATCGGGACTATCCCTCGCCCCACGCCTTTGTCACGGCGGTCTGGCGCCATCGGGTGGGCACCGATGATCTGGATGCGCGCCTGCGCGCGGGTGGACTCCTGCTGCTGGTGGATGCACTCAACGAGATGCCCTTCCGCGATGCCGCCGACTACCGCGCCCGGGTCGGTGCCTGGCAACGCTTCGTCGCCGAGTGGCCGGGCAATCGCTTCGTCTTCACCTGCCGCGGGCGCGACTATAGTGAGCCGCTGGGCTTGCCCCAGGTGGAGATCGAGCGGCTTGACGATGAGCGGGTGCGCGCCTTTCTCGGCCGTTATGTGCAGCGCACTAAGCTGGCCGCTGACGCCTGGCAGCGGCTCGCCGGCAGTCCACTGCTGGAGTTGGTGCGCAACCCCTTCTATCTCTGGATCCTGTGCTGGCTGGTGGACCAGGGTAAGGCGTGGCCGAGTGGGCGCGCCGGCATCTTCAGCGGTTTTGTCGGACACCTGCTCGCCCGGGAGCGGCGGCAGAACCACGCCGACTGGCCGGGTGAGGCGGCGGTGATCGCCGCGCTGGCGGCCCTGGCCGAGGGGATGCAGCGCTTGGGGGAGGGCACACGCCTTACGCGTGCGGAGGTCCTCAAACGCCTGCCCACGCGGGTGGAGACCCCGGACGGCCCGGTGGACCTGGACCCCAAGTCCATCCTGCGCCTGGGGCTCGCCGCCACCCTGCTGGACACCGAGGCGGACCCACAGACGGGCGTGCCGGGCGGGCTAGTGCGCTTCTATCACCACCAGATACAGGAGTTCTTTGCCGCGCTTGCCCTACTCGACGCCCAGCGCGGCGGCCTGGATCTCAGCGACCGCTGGCGTTCCCCGCGGCTCAAGTCCGCGATGCCGGACCCGGGACGACTGCGCCAGGGCAAACCCTTGCCGCCGCCGCCTACCACCGGCTGGGAGGAACCGACCTTGCTGGCCGTCGGTCTCGCCCGGGACCCGGCGGCACTGGCGGCACTGATCGCGGCGGTGCGCTCGTGTAACCCGGTGCTGGCCGCGCGCTGCCTGGCCGAGCCGGGGGTGGTCGCGGCGGCGGACGAGTTGGCGCTTACCCAGGCGGCGCTGCTGGCGGACCTGGGCAACCCCCGCGTGGATGTACGCGGCCGCATCGCCGCCGGGGAGGCGCTCGGGCGGCTGGGCGACCCGCGCTTTGAGGCGATCGAGGTGATGGGTGCCCGGGTCCTGCTGCCGCCCTTGGTCGAGGTCCCGGCGGGGGTGGTGCGGATGGGGTCATCCCGGTGGGCGGTGTGGCGCTTGGTTCGTCACGGCTATCCGGCTGGTGACGAACGGCCCCGACATCGGGTGCAAGTGCCGGCCTTCGCCATCGGGCGCTTTCCGGTGACCAACGCCGAGTATGGCTGTTTCATCGCCGACGGCGGTTATAAGCATGACTACTGGTGGGATAGTCCTGAGGCCCAGCTCTGGCGGCGGGGGCAACTCGAGCCTGGCTACAAGATCGACGGGTTGAACGCGTTTTGGAAGCGTATGGCCGATCCATCCCTCTGGGACACTAGGCGTCGTAGCGAGTACGCGTGGGAGCAAGATGCAGCGCTGCGCATGATGGATACGTCGAGATTCCGGATCTCGCCGCGATACCGATATACCGATCGACCGATGGATAGCTCCGCCTATTGGACTGAAGAGCGTCTTTCCAATCCGGCCCAACCGGTGGTGGGTGTGACCTGGTTCGAGGCGCGGGCCTATTGCTGCTGGCTCAACAACCGCTGGCATGTCGCCGCCGAGCAGGCCAGTCGGCCGTTGCCTATGGGCGCGCTGGTACGGCTGCCGACCGAGGATGAGTGGGAGCGCGCCGCCCGCCTGGGCTCCGGGCGCCGCTTTCCCTGGGGTAACCGCTGGGACCCGGATCGGGCCAATACCAGGGAGGGCCAGGTGCTGTGTAGTACCCCGGTGGGCGCCTATCCGCAAGGGGCCACGCCGGCAGGTGTCCAGGACCTGGCGGGCAATTGCCGGGAGTGGTGCGTGAGCCGCTATCGCGATTATCCTGTTCGTGTCAGGTATGGGCAAGACGATCCGGGGGTAGGGGGACGCCGCGTGGTGCGCGGCGGGTCCTGGCTCGATGACTCGAGGGTCGCGCGCTGTGCGTCCCGCCAGTGGGCCCGCGCCGATGATTTCGACGCGTTTGTCGGTTTCCGCGTGGTGTTGTCCCTGGAGGATTCTGGATTCTGAACGTCTGGATTCTGTTCCAGTCTGGTTTGCGTTGTTCGTCAGGCCTGCACAGCTGCGATAAGGTAAGATCAACGGTGCGGCCTCAACGACATGGGGGTTTTGGACTATGACCAGACGCTGGCGATATCCGTGGCAACGCCACACCGACCGCACGGCCGCTCAGCCGCCGGCTGATCTGCCCCCGGTCGCGGAGCCGCGCGCCGGCATGTCCAGCGGCGGGCTCACCCTGCGCCTGATCTTCATCGTCGCGCTCTTGGTGGCGGTCGGGCTCTACACCTATGACTATGACCTGGTGCCGGGGGAGGTTGCGGTCTTCGTGGCCTTGGCGGGTATCTACCCGCTCACCTATCTCGCCTACCTGGGCTTTGCCGCCAAGACCCACCGCAAGCGGTTGGAGGACGATTTCCGCCTGCTTGGGCTCGCGCGCGAGGAGGAACTGGTGGCGACGGTCGAGAGCCTCTATGATACCGTGTATAGCCCGATCCAGTTCGTCGTCTATATTGGTCTCATCATACTCATTTCCCTGGTCGTCTTTTGGGGCTACCTGCGCTGCGGCGCGAATGCGGTCAACTGTGTTCCAGGGGTAGAACCAGCGATCGTCAAGCTGATTTGTTGCGCTTACCTGGGTTCCTATGTCTTCTCGGTGCAGGAGTTGGTGCGCCGCTACAATACCTTCGATCTTCAGCCCCAGGTCTATAGCTCGGCCGTGGTGCGCATGCTGATCGCGCTCGCGATCGTCTTTGCCGGGGCCTCGATCATCCTCGGGCCCACCACGCCTGCCGGCGATCCGGTCTGGCCGGCGGCCGTGGCCTTCACCATCGGCATCTTTCCCACCCAGGGTCTGGTCTGGCTGACCCAGTTGGGTAATCGGTTGATCGAGTCCGCCCCGGTCCAGCGCAGCGTGCTGCCGCTCGCCAGTCTGCTGGGTATCAGTCCTTGGCATGAGGCACGGCTGGCACAGATGGGGATCGATGATGCGCAGAATCTGGCGACCGTGGATATCCGCCGGCTGCTGTTGACCACCCAGTTCGATACCCAGGAGATCGCCAGTTGGATCGACCAGGCGATTCTCGGCGTGAAGGTCGGCGATAAGCTCCCGCGCTTTCGCGAGGCGAAGATCGGGAGTTTCCACGAACTGCGGGTGATGCTGGCGCAGTTGTCGCTCGAGGCCCCGGCGCCCTTGTCGGCGCCGGAGCAGGAGGCCCGCACCAAGGGCCGCGAGCGGCTGGCCGTGGCCCTGGCCCTGGCCCATGTCGATGAGTTGAATCGTTTGGCCGACGACAGCAACTTCCCCAACTACTCCCATATCGCGGAGTATTATGCGCGTTCGTCACGGGTGGTTCATCGGCGCGCCTCCGTGGGGATGGATGCCGTGCTGGGTCCCATTTTCAGGGAGCTCGCGATCGATAAGCCATTGGGCGCTGCCGATGGTGACGATCGGGCTGAACTCAACCGCTATCTGGCGGACATTCAACGGCTGCTCGGGCAGCGCCGCAATGATGCGCGGCTGTGGAATACACTGGGCGTGGCCTACTATCGACTCGGGCGCCCGCTGGATGCCCTCTACGCCTATGAGCGGGCGATTGAAATGGATCGGAATCTGGCGGAACCCCATCACCACCGCAGTCTGGTTCAGATCGATCAAGGGCAGTATGCGGAGGCGATTCGCAGTTGTACCAATGCGATCCAGCTCGATCGCGTGCATGCCGATGCCTTCAATAATCGCGGTTTGGCTTATATGCGGTCGGGCTATTTTGACCTGGCACTGGCGGATTTTGATGAAGCGTTGCGCCTCGATCCGCGTCTGCCCAGTGCCTATCTGAACCGCGGCGTTACGTACAACGCGGTGGCACGTTTCGGCGAGGCGCGGCGTGACTTTGAACATGCCTGGCTGCTGGACGACAGCGCCCCCGACCTCTGGTTGCCCTGGGGGTTGGCCCTGATTGGAGTCGTTGATTATCCGAGTGCGCTGGAGAAGCTGTCCCGGGCCGTGATCAGCGATGCGCAAGCGGCCACCCCCCGTGCCCGTCGAGGCTATGTCTATTATCTGCTCGAGAATTTTGCGCCGGCGCGGCTCGATGTGGAGGAGGCGCTCAGGATCGATCCGACCTCGCTGTTTGCACGCAATAGTCTGGGACTCTTGGAAACCCGGCTCGGGCATCACGAGGTGGCGATCGAGCACTACCGCAAGGTCTTGGAGACGGCGCCCGAGCAATATGTCACCCGCTATAATCTGGCGCTGGCGCTTGCTCGTGCGGGTCAGAACGCGGATGCTTGCGCCGAGCTGCGTCAGGTCGTGGAGGATTCGCCCCAGGACGGGTTCGAGGCGCAAGATGCCAAGCGCCGACTGGATGTGGACTGCGGCGTAGAGTGAATTTCTGTCGTTTCCTTGAGGAGCAAGACCCAGATGTCGACATTCCGCTTACCTTCCGAAGATGATCCGAACGCCCGCAAGACCGCCTCGATCGCGGGCAGGATTCGCTTTTCCGAAAAGCCGGAGCCCGCCCCTAAGTCCGGCAGCGGTACCGTGGTCCGCACGGGCGGCGGTGTCTATATCGGCGGCAGCGTGACCACCGGGGGTGGCGACTTCGTCGGCCGCGACCAGTTCAAGACCCTCTATCAGACCCAGGAGGGGGCGTCCGCCGCCGACCTGGTGCGACTCCTGGCCGAGGTCCGCGCGCTGCTGCCCCAGGCGGGCCTGGACCCGGCATCGGCCCAGGCGATTGAGGGGGATTTTCGGATCGTGGAGGAGCAGGCGGCCAAGACTGAGCCCAAGGGCGGGCTGATCAAGTCCAGGATCAAAAGTGCCATGGAGCTGATCCAGGGTGCCGGTGAGAGTTCCGATGCGCTGGAGAAGGTCGTGACGCTGGTCGGCCGGGCGGCGGCCATGGCGGCGGCGATCTTTTGATCGGAGGGCGGCGCGGCTGATTCCGGCCACCCCGCGTGGTTCGTCGCGGCGTGGGGCCGCTCCTACGCGCGCAGGAGCGGCCCCCAGGCCGCGACGGGTCAGCAAATGCATCAGGTTGTCCCAAAGGATCGCCCGCCCCAGACCGCCGCCTTGGGCGCCGGTGGCGCCCAGGATCGCGATTGAATACGCTGCGTTGGTCAGTCGACACCTGCCCTGACCGCGCGATGCCGGCGCCAACACCGATGATGGTGAATGAAAAAACAGCTTTCGCGCCGTGCTGTAAGATTGGTATAGTTGTGGTTTACCAATGCCACCCGCCATGGAGTTTTCCCGCATGCGTTGTCCCACCGGATTTATTGCCGTTACCGCCTTGACCGCAACCCTGACCGGCGCAGGCGTCGCGACTGCCGCCGATGCGCCTCCCAAGGAGGCGGTTGCGGCCCCTGCCGCAGCGACGGCCGCGCCTGCCGCCAACCCCGCCGCCGCCAACCCCGCCGAGGTTGTCACTAAGGTCAACGGTGTGGCGATTACCCGAGCCGAACTGGACCGTGCCACCGAGGCACTGCTGGGCCAGAGCCACATGCAGGGACCAACAGACGCCGCCCAGAAAAAGAAAGCGGAGGAGGCGGCGCTAAGCCAGATGGTCTCGGAGGAGCTGCTGTATCAGGCCGCCAAGAAGGAGACCATCCCCGATCTCGACAAGAAGGTTGAGGAGCAAGTGGCGGCGGCCAAGGCGCAGTTCCCCAGCCCGGAGGACTTCGAAAAGGCGCTGGTCGCGAACGGGATCACCGCGCAGCAACTCAAGGACTTTATGCAGCGCGATGTCGTGATCAGCGCGTATATCGAGAAAGAGGTGTCCTCCAAGATCACCATCACGACCGAGCAGGCGAAGAAATTCTATGACGAGAATCTCGACAAATTCAAAACGCCAGAGTCGGTCCATGCCAGCCATATCCTGATCGGAGTCGACCCCAAAGCGACGCCCGAGGAGAAGCTCAAGGCCAAAGAAAAGGCCGATGGCATTCTCAAGCAGGTCACGGGCGGTGGCGACTTTGCCGAACTGGCCAAGAAAGAATCCAGTTGTCCGAGCGCCCCGCAAGGCGGCGACTTGGGTGAGTTCGCGCGGGGACAGATGGTCAAGCCATTCGAGGACGTGGCCTTTAGCCTCAAGCCGGGAGACGTGAGCGGTGTGGTGGAGACTCAGTTTGGCTATCACATCATCAAGTCGACGGGTAAGAAAGATGCTGGCGTCATGCCATTCGATCAGGTGAAGGACAAGATCGAACAGTACCTGAAGGAGGTGCAGACGAAGGAGAAGGTCATGGCGAAGGTGGAGGAATTGAAGAAGGCGGCCAAGATCGAGACTCCCAAGTAAGGACCGCTGGGCCGAGGGCGTCGGGGGAATGTCCTCTCGGCGCCTCCGCCATGCCCGGTAACCGCGCGCGACGCCAGGAGATGACCGACTCCCCGTTGGCGGGAGTCGCTCGCCGCCATGCCCGCGGCGCGCGACGGATTGTCGGCATTCACGGGGGCGCCGACCGTTGAATAGCAGCGCGGGAAGTCACACATTACGCTGATTGGTGTCAATGTTCCGGAGACCTCCTATGCGTATGGACAAACTGACGGCGAAATTTCAGATGGCCCTGGCGGATGCCCAGAGCCTGGCGGTGGGGCGCGATCATCAGTTCATCGAGCCCATTCATCTGATGACGGCCCTGCTGGATCAGGAGGGCGGGACGGTCCGTCACCTCCTGGTGCAGGCGGATGTGAACGCCAACCGGCTGCGCTCCGCCTTAGGCGAGGCCCTGGATCGGCTGGCCACAGTGCAGGGGGGCGCGGCCGGGGATGTCCATGTCGGCAACGATCTCAACCGCCTGCTCAATCACACCGACAAGTTGGCGCAGCAGCGGGGCGATCAATATATCTCCTCCGAGCTCTTCGTCTTGGCCGCCTTGGAGGACAAGGGGGTGCTGGGCACCGCCCTGCGTGAGGCGGGGGCCAGCAAAGGGGCGATTGAGAAGGCAATCACCGCGGTGCGCGGTGGCCAGGCGGTCAATGACCCAAACGCAGAAGAGCAGCGCCAGGCGCTGGAAAAATATACCATCGACCTGACCGAGCGGGCCGAGCAGGGCAAGCTCGATCCGGTCATCGGTCGGGACGACGAGATCCGCCGCACCATCCAGGTCCTGGGACGGCGGACCAAGAACAACCCGGTGTTGATCGGTGAGCCCGGCGTAGGCAAGACCGCCATCGTCGAGGGGCTGGCCCAGCGGATCGTCAACGGCGAGGTGCCCGAGGGGCTGAAAAACAAGCGTCTGCTGTCGCTCGATATGGCCGGTCTGATTGCCGGGGCCAAGTTCCGCGGTGAGTTTGAGGAACGGCTCAAGGCCGTCCTGAACGATGTGGCCCGCCAGGAGGGCAACATCATCCTCTTCATCGATGAGTTGCACACCATGGTGGGTGCCGGCAAGGCCGAGGGTGCGATGGATGCGGGCAACATGCTCAAGCCCGCGCTGGCCCGCGGCGAACTGCACTGCGTCGGCGCCACCACGCTCGATGAATACCGCAAGTATGTCGAGAAAGACGCCGCCCTGGAACGGCGTTTCCAGAAGGTGCTGGTGGAGGAGCCCAATGTCGAGGATACCATCGCTATTCTGCGAGGTCTCAAAGAGCGCTATGAGGTCCACCATGCGGTGGAGATCACTGACCCGGCCATTGTGGCCGCGGCGACACTCTCGCACCGCTATATCGCCGACCGCCAGTTGCCGGATAAGGCGATCGACCTGATCGACGAGGCTGCCTCCCAGATCCGGATGGAGATCGACTCCATGCCGGAGGAGATGGATAAACTCAATCGTCGGCTGATCCAATTCAAGATCGAGCGCGAGGCACTCAAGAAGGAGCACGACGAGTCCTCCAAGAAGCGCTTGGCCGACCTTGAGGGCCAGGTCGAGCGTCTGGAGCGTGAGTTTGCCGATCTCAACGAGATCTGGAAGTCCGAAAAGGCCGCGGTCCAGGGTAACGCCCACATCAAGGAGGAACTGGAGCGCGCACGCATCGAGATGGAGACCGCGCGCCGTGCCAATGACCTGGAGCGCATGTCAGAACTCGCCTATGGGCGTATCCCGGAGTTGGAGAGGCAACTCACCCAGGCCGCCGCGGTGGAGCAAGCAGAGCAGGGAGAGCCCCGACTGCTGCGCAACAAGGTGACTGAAGAGGAGGTGGCGGACATCGTCTCCAAGTGGACCGGCATCCCGGTCTCGCGGATGCTGGAGGGCGAGCGCACCAAGCTGCTGCGCATGGAGGAGGAACTGGGCCAGCGGGTGGTCGGCCAAGGGGAGGCGGTGCGGGCGGTGAGCGATGCCATCCGCCGCTCCCGCGCCGGGCTCTCGGACCCCAACCGGCCGATCGGCTCCTTCCTGTTCCTGGGGCCGACTGGCGTGGGCAAGACCGAGCTGTGCAAGGCCCTGGCCTCCTTTCTGTTCGATACGGAAGAGGCGATGGTGCGCATCGACATGTCGGAGTTCATGGAGAAGCACTCGGTGGCGCGGCTCATCGGCGCGCCGCCCGGCTATGTGGGCTATGAAGAGGGCGGTTACCTCACCGAGGCCGTGCGCCGCCGTCCCTATAGTGCCATCCTCCTGGATGAGGTGGAGAAGGCCCACCCGGATGTCTTCAATATCCTGCTGCAGGTGTTGGACGACGGGCGGTTGACCGACGGTCATGGCCGGACCGTGGATTTCCGCAATACCGTGATCGTGATGACCAGCAACCTGGGCTCCGACATCATCCAGCAGCGGGCGGGCGAGGCCAACTACGCCGATATGAAGGAGGCGGTGATGGAGATCGTGCGTCACGCCTTCCGCCCCGAGTTCATCAACCGGCTGGATGAGATCGTGGTCTTCCATTCGCTGGACGCCACCCAGATCCGGGCCATCGCCGGGATTCAGGTCCAGTATCTCCAGCGGCGGCTCGCCGAGCGCGACATGCAGCTCAATTTCAGCGAGGCGGCCCTGGACCACCTGGGGGCAGCGGGCTTCGACCCGGTCTATGGTGCGCGCCCCCTGCGGCGCGCCATCCGCGCCCAGTTGGAAAACCCCCTGGCCCAGGAGATCCTGGCCGGCAAGTTCGGCCCCGGCGACCTGATCGAGGTCGGGTTCGCGGGCGGGGCCTTGACCTTCGAGCGGGTGCTGCAGGGTGAGTTGCTGTAGTGGCGTCGTCCGGATCCTGATCATCGTTCCGGCCACCGATCCATGCGGCGCAACGCGCCGCGACTCTGGGGGCGCCGCACCCCAGTGCGGCCCGGCCTCGCAGTAGACCGCAACGCTGCGGTGACTTGCGAGGTTTCGCCGCACTGGGGTGCGGCGCTCCCAGTCGGTCGGCCTGACGGCCGACCGGCCCGCTTTG
>CAILVI010000572.1 GCA_903837595.1 uncultured Thiodictyon sp. | reverse complement strand
GCGCTCGATCTGGTACGGGTCTGCGAATGGCTGGACGGAACGCCCGTGGCGCCGACCAGACGCTCGCGCTTTGCCAGGTTGCAGCAGGCTGCCTGAGGGGGCCGGAGAATTCGCCACCAGTGTCAGGAACGAACCCCAACATCCCCCTACCAAGCATCCACCGGACTCCTGACCGGCACCACCCCCGGCCGATTGAGCACATGGGTATAGATCATGGTCGTCGACACGTCCGCATGTCCCAGCAACTCCTGCACGGTCCGGATGTCGTAGCCCGCCTCCAGCAGATGGGTCGCAAACGAATGCCGCAACGCATGGCTGTTGACCCGCTTCGGCAGCCCGCCGCGTTGCCCGGCTGCTTTGATCTCCATCTGCAGCGACGACTCGTGCAGATGGTGGCGGCGCACCTCCCCGGACTTGGGGTCCTGCGACAACCGGCCGCTCGGAAACACGTATTGCCAGATCCACTCGCGCGCCGCGTGCGGGTACTTACGCCCCAAGGCATCCGGCAGATACACGCCGCCCGCCGCCGCCGCCAGGTCCCGCTCGTGCTGGGCCTTCACCCGCGCAAGGTGGATCTGCACCGGCTCGCGCAGGCGCTCGGGCAAGGGCACCATCCGGTCCTTCCCGCCCTTACCGTTGCGGACCACGATCGACCGATTCCCAAAGTCAACGTCCGCCACCCGTAATCGCACACACTCCATCAGCCGCATCCCGGTCCCGTACATCAGGCGCGCCATCAGACCGAAGGTCCCATCCATTGCCTCGCACAACCGGCGCACCTCCTCCCGGGTCAGCACAACGGGCAGCCGCTGCTGGCGCTTGGGTCGTGCGAAACGCACGTCCTCCAAGGGCCGCTCCAACACCTGCTTGAACAGGAGCGCCACCGCGTTATAGGCCAGGCCTTGAGTCTTGGCCGCCACGGACTTGTCCACCGCCAGATGCGTCAGGAACCGCTGTACGTCCTCGACCCCCCGGCGCCGCCGTCGGCGTATCGCCGCAAAACGCCAGAAAGCGGTGGCACCAATCCACATAGGACTGCTCGGTGCGGATCGAGTACTGCATCGCCCGGATCGTGCGCGCCAGGGTCTCCAGCAAGGGGAAGGCCGCCGCGAAGGATGGGAAGGATGGGGGAAGGATGGGGTCGGAAGGATGGGGTCAGGTCTTGACTTGCGGAAGGATGGGGTCAGGTCTTGACTTGTGCCTTTCTTGAACTATCTTTACAGTTATGGCTAGGCCGTTACGACTTGAGTTTGCCGGTGCGCTGTACCATGTCACCTCACGGGGTGACGGACGGGAGGACATTTTTCGGGCCGTCGGCGACCGGCGGGTGTTTATCGACGTGCTCGCGGGCGTGTGGGGACGGTTTAACTGGATCATCCACGCCTACTGCCTGATGACCAACCATTACCACCTCCTCGTGGAGACTCCGGACGGGAATCTCAGCAAAGGCATGCGCGAACTCAACGGTGTTTACACGCAACGGTTCAATCGGGTCTACCAACGGGTGGGGCACGTCTTCCAGGGGCGCTATAAAGCGATTCTGGTGCAGAAGGAAGCGTACCTTCTCGAAGTCGCGCGTTACGTGGTCCTCAACCCGGTCCGCGCGCGCATGGTTCGATCGGCGAGCGATTACCCGTGGAGCAGTTATGGGGCCATGACCGGCGAGGACACGGCCCCCGAGTGGCTGGAGACGCGCGCGATCTTGGCGGCGTTTGGCCAGACCGAAGCGCAAGCGGTGGAAGGTTACCGGTCTTTCATAGCTGCGGGCGAGGGACAACCTTCGCCCTGGGAGTACCTCAAGCAGCAGGTCTTTCTGGGCTCGGACGCCTTCGTGGAGGCCATGCAACGTAAGGTACCGCACGACCGCGACTTACGCGAGGTGCCCCAAGCAAAACGTCGGCCGGTTCCGCGCTCGTTGCCTGAGTACGACCGGGCTCATGCGGATCGAGATCAAGCGATCAAGGCCGGCTACGCGAGCGGCGGGTATACAATGCAGGAAATTGGCGACTACTTCGGGCTGCACCACTCGCGTATCAGCAAGATCGTCCGTGATGGACCTCAGCGTGGCGGCGAGGCACAAGTCAAGACCTGACCCCATCCGCTGACCCCATCCGCATGCCATCCGCATGCGGACGCCTTCGTGGAGGCCATGCAACGTAAGGTACCGCACGACCGCGACTTACGCGAGGTGCCCCAAGCAAAACGTCGGCCGGTTCCGCGCTCGTTGCCTGAG
>CAILVI010000571.1 GCA_903837595.1 uncultured Thiodictyon sp. | reverse complement strand
TCGTCTCCCTGGTCGATCGCCTCGTCCACCATGCCGAGATCATCACCATCCAGGGCGATGTCCTATCGCCTCAAAGAGGCGAAAGAGCGCGCCGAACAGCGCCAGCACATGCGCACCGCGACCACCCGCGTGAGCCCGCGCACCACCAAAACCAGTGGAGAACACCCGTGAAGACCACGCTGATCCCCGACTATTGGTCAACCGAAGAGGCGTTGGCCATCGTCGACTTCCTCGACGACCTGCGCGAGCACATCTGGGCGCGCTATGGTCTGCGCATCCAGGACTTCCAAGCCGAGAACTATGTCAGCCAAGCGAACCACGCTCAACGCGACCTCTTCGACCCCGGCGAGCCCATCGATCCGTTCTGATCCCTCCCGCACGGGCGCTCTTCAGTGAGCGCCCGCCTGACGTCTTCGTGTCGCACTGGAAAGCTTTCCATAACCGTTCCAATGATTGTCAGACCCCGCAATCACCGCGCGGGCGCTAGCGCAGCCCCCCATATCCGACAGCAGCCCGGCGACGAAAGCACGGCCGACCTTGATTTCACGTATCGCCAACCGGTTGAGGGCTGCCAAGGACGAGTAGCCGGTGCCGAAGTCGTCGATGCTGACCACGGGTCTGATCAGGATACCTGCAAAGTTGAGTAATCTTGCTGCAAGGCTCCGAATTATCGTTGGCCCTATTCCAAACGCTTCAGCTTGGCCTCACCCCATACCGAAAACGAATGGTTAGAGAGCGATTAAATTGCACCTCGTGCAGGCTTGGCCGAGAATTCGGCCCGGGTGCGCTACCACACAGACGCGGTGAGGGCGTCGCGCCTAGTCTGCCCCTCCTTGAGCTGCCATCATCGTGCCTGCGATGACGCCGCCTACCTCGGGAACGTCCTGCGCGGATTGCATGCTTCCCGCAAAGCACAAGGAGAACCTGCTGCGCGGCAGCATCGACGGTTACAAACGCAAATAGGAATACCCATGAAACGCCCGCTATCCCTGACGCTTGCCACCCTCACCCTGATCTCCGGGCTGGCCCTCGCCGCCGGCCCAACCCTGGCTGCCGGCTCCGGCGATGCGTCCGCCGGGGCGCGTGCCTGGACCGAGGAACACACCCCGCCCGAAGCAACGCCCCCTAGGAGTTGTGTGAGCTGCCATACCGCCGATCTGACCAAGACCGGCAAGCATGCGACCACCGGAAAACCCATCGAGCCGATGGCTGTCTCGGTCAACCCCGAGCGGCTCAAGGACCCGGCCAAGGTGGAAAAGTGGTTCGGCCGCAATTGCCGCTGGACCTTGGGGCGCGACTGCACACCCCGGGAAAAGGCCAACTTTGTCGCCTACATCCAGAGCAAATGACCTGAGGGCCGCAGAGGGTCGGTCTTAATATCGTCAAGAGAATACACCAGATGGCCGGCGCCGTGCCCGCCATGCAATCCTCGCCCACGGCACCGATTGTCCGGTCCGAGAGCCCGGCGGCTGGGGCCGCCCAACCCAGCAAATCGGAAGAGGTGAAGCAATTGAACAAAATCATCGCAGGCGCGCTGAGCGCAGTACTGTTAAGCGGCGTAGCCGGAATAACGCTCGGTGATGATGACGACGATCGAGGAGGCACTGAACAACGCTGGGGCACGTTGGTGCCGGTCGTCAATGAACGCTATCGCACCGAGTGCGGCGGCTGCCACTTCGCCTACCAGCCCGGGCTGCTACCCGCGCAGGACTGGGGCCGCGTCATGGGGTCGCTCGCCAACCACTTCGGGGACGACGCGAGTCTCGACCCGGCCGTTGCGAAGGAACTGCTCGACTATCTGATCACCAATTCGTCCGATGGCGGAAGCTCGTTGCGTTCAATCGCCGTGGAGGCGCCCGCCACCGCACCCGCGGTCAACCTACCGCGCATCACTCAAACGACCTATTTCCAGCGTAAGCATGACGAAATACCAACCCGCTTGGTCACGGAGAACGCCAAGGTGGGAAGTTTCAGCAACTGCCAGGCGTGTCACCAAGGGGCCGAGCAGGCCAACTTCGACGAGGACGCGGTTTCCATCCCCGGTGCGCCGAATTGGAAGGATTGAACATTTACAGTCCTTGCGGGAAATGACGAGGGATTCCGGGTCTGAGGTTGATGTGACGACATTCACCTCGATCCAACCGGTGCGGCGCACTCAAGGCCAGGCAATCGGAGACGCTCGCGTTCGACTTGAAGTATCGGCTCATAGGGCCAGTTTTTGTGTACGCGGTTCGATGCTCTGGGCTGGTCAACTTAGGGTCACTCACGAAACGGAAACGTCAGCACTGTAAGCAGGCCACTTTTGGAACTGTCCATGCGTTTTGCATCTTTGGGTCTCTCGACGAGGTGCAAGGGCTGTTCTCGAAACGCGTCGTGCCGACCAATTGATACGAGAATCGTGTTCGAGAAGGGGCCTCCCCAAACCAGCACTGGCGAGGCATCAATTCTCACGATGCCTCTCGAAAACAATCGTTTGCGAAAATGCGGCCGAGTGTCAGATGCTCGCCGGAGCTTACCGTGCTGAAACTCCGTTGCGTGAGCGGACCCCTATGGGGTCACCCCACGAAACGGAAAAAATCGTACGCTAAGTCTCAGCCCGCACACGTAACGGCCGCAACTCGCCCTGCTCCACCTGCTTGCTCTGCCGCCAGATGTAGTCGCCGGTCAGGTTGATGTGCTCCCACCCCAGCGGCGACAGGTGCGACAGCAGGGCATCGTCCACCACCGTACCCGCATCACGTAGCGCCTGGACGGCCCGTTCCAGGTAGACCGTGTTCCACAGCACGATGGCTGCCACCGCCAGGTTGAGCCCGCTCGCGCGGTAGCCCGGCTTCGACTATTCGACCCCGGATGTTGCCATTTTAGGCCCATTTTGGCCCTTGGCGGTAGTGTAAGTGCCTGAGTGAGCTAGACCGGGTCCTGCGAAAGCGTCTGTAGTGCCGACCTTGGTCCTTGA
>CAILVI010000570.1 GCA_903837595.1 uncultured Thiodictyon sp. | reverse complement strand
GCTCGGTCCATACCTCGCGTCGATCAATCCTTTCGGGTTCGCGATTCTTCGAGGCCAGTTTCACGCTGCCGCCAAAGCGGTAACGCCAGAGCTTGCCTCTCCACGCGCTTTCGCATTTTTAGGTGTTGCCGTTCCCGCCCGATGGCGGGACATTTTTGGGGTCAACACGGCGGACTCTTCAGTCCAACCCCTGCGCAGTCGTGCGCGAATGGACTCTATACTTATGCCGGTGTCGCGTGCCCACTGGGTTATGGTGAGCGATTTGCCACCGGCAGTGAGAACATGATTGGTTCGACTATTGTTGTTCTGAACGACGATACTCGCCCAGCGACAATTCGTCTTACTGTAACCGAGATCGGGGTTTATCCGATCAATGGAAGTCGCGTCCGGGCGTTCTCCCATATCAGCAAGGAAAACCAAAAAGTCGTCCCATTGTTCACAGACAGTTATCCCGCGACCACCGTAAAGGTGGAACTTTGAAGAACTCGGATTGTTGCACCTGTCTCGCATACTGCGCCAAGACGAATATGTCCTATCTCCGGTCCCAGACATCCCGTGAGTAGCGTTTTTTCCTTTCTGGGATTCCGCTCTGAGACAACCACAACTGCGCGTGTTTCCACGCCTGAGATTCTTAACATCAACGACAACAGTCTTGCCGCAGTCACACAAGCACGTTGCAGTGCGACGTTCCCCGCTGCGGCCTGGCGTCACGAACTCCACCACCAACTTCCCAAATCTTCCGCTCAACGTATTCATAAAGGTGCCCCATCTTTGAGATATAACACCATTATACGTTATCTAGGCGGCGCAGGCCCAAGGACTGACGATGACCGCGTGGCTGGAACAGCAAGCCGAAAAGGCGTTGAGGCGAACCCGAAAGACCGGACGGACGGACGGGAGATAGGCCCTCGCGCCCTCTGCTCTCGCTGCGCTTCGCAACCGGGCTGGGGGGTCGCTGGTCATCCAGGACCAGCTTCAAGGCGGTCTATTTCACGCTCCCGCGGGGTCTTTGATGGCTCGTTTGGCGGGTCTTTGACCCTGGCTTCTGTGTTCATTTTGTAGCCTTTCTAAGGGATTGCCTGTCGAAGCATCCTCTCAGTTTAGCCCGCACGATGTAATTTTCTACTAGCAATCGGCCTAGCGCGCACTTTACGGCTCAGTATTTTTTTACTAAGATTCTCCCAACCAGGCGGCCCTGCCGGGCATCACACAGGTTGGCATCATGGAAATACCAAACGCACCCAAACCGCTCCTTGAGATCACGAAGGAACTTTTGTCACAGGCCAGCAAGCGGTGGACCCGCAAGACCATCGCGAAAGAGGCCGATGTGAAGATCGACTGGCTAAACATGTTCGCCCAGAACCGCATCCCCAAACCGGGCGTCATCCCGATCCAGAAGCTGCACGACTACCTCGCGGTCAAGCTCACGGAGCCGGAGTTGCCCAAGCAGACCGCGCGCCACACGAAGGCCGCGCACTGCCCGCTGTGCCTGACACGTCTGCGCCAAGCGCCGACCCAGGAGGAGGCGTCGGCATGACCAAGTGGCACCCCTATCCCGACGGCCTGGTCCTGCCCGAAGCCGGCTTGCGCGTCCTGGAGCGCGTCTGCGATGGGCCAGACCAACTGACCACGCGCTACCGCGTGCGCCTGCTGTGCTGCAACTGCATCCTGGAGATGGCGCACAAGACGATCCGCTATCGCAAAAAGGATCGCACGCAGCAGTGCCGCAGTTGCTTCAAAGACCGCTGCCAGGAGGCGTCTGAGCAAGGTAATGCCGCCAACGACCTTCCCGCTTATCACCAACTCAGCCAACAGTTCATACCCGGTTGGGGCTTGCCCCTGCTCTGGGACCCCGCACAGGTAGTGACCAAGCGCAGTAGCTCCAGGCCGAGGTACTAGCCATGGAACAGCGACCAGTCGACCAGTGCGCGAGCGCGTCTTACACCGCCGCGCAGATCCGCATCCTGTCTCAAGACGATGCCTGTGACCGCTGGGACTGGGCGCGAGCCGGGGCACTCAGTGCCCAGTACGGGGTGCCAGAGGAGGCGATTCAACGCGGCCTGCAAGCCTGCGAGCGGGCAGGGATCGGGCCGGATTACTACGTTACCCGCTATCTGATCGGCAACCGCTCAGAGCCCTTGAACCCGCTGGTTGACGAGGCGATGCGGGAATTATTACGGGAAGCGCGAGATGCGCGGGAACCGATGGCAAGTGGGAGACGCCATGGAATATCGGGGACGCGCAATGAATGATCATAATTCTTGGCTCCGCCTATACGCAGAAGCCGTCGATGATGAAAAGCTGCGACTGTTGGCGTTCGAGGACCGATGGCATTTTATAGCCATTCTGTGTTTGAAATGCCAGGGAATACTTGACGAAAATTCAGGGCCAATGTTGCTCAGGAAGGCCGCCGTAAAGCTCGGCCTACAGGTCAGAGAGCTGGATGAGGTTGCACGCCGCTTGTCCGAGGTTGGATTGATCGATAGTGACACGTTGCAGCCGCTTGCGTGGGAGAAACGGCAATACACGTCGGAGCAAAAGCAACAGTGGAGACACCGAAACAAACGCGAAGAAGCCGGACTTCCCAGAAACCGATGGATAAACCCGAAAGTCCGAAGCGCCGTCATGAAGCGCGACAACCATACCTGCAAACACTGTGGAAGCACAGAAAACCTGACTATTGACCACGTTGTTCCTGAAATCCACGGTGGGTCTAACACTGAGGAAAACCTACAGGTGTTGTGTCGTGAGTGCAATGCGAAAAAACGTGACTTTCCTAACGACTTAGATGCTCGTAAGGCACACATAAGGGACTCATCAGGGTCCCATAACGAACCCATAAGGACAGAAACAGAGACAGAAACAGAGACAGAGACAGAGAGAGAAGTAGAGGGAGAGAGTGCGCACGAAAAATTTACGTCGACCCGGCCTACCACTGCTCGCGCTGCTCGCCTCTGTCTCTCTACCCTTCCCTCTGACTGGTTTGACTGGGCAAAAGCAGAACGTCCTGACCTGGACCCAACGCAGACATGGGAGATCTTCCAGGACCACTGGAAAGCAAAACCAGGCAAGGACGGCACCAAGGTCGACTGGTTCGCTACCTGGCGAAACTGGGTTAGGCGCGAGAAAACATCTAAAACCACCGGAGACACCCATGGCCCTTACCCCCCTCGACCAACATCTGCCGCAGAACGCGGCGAACGCCTTGGCGCAGAAAACCGAGCCCGAATGGCTGCCCATGGAATCATTATCGAGTAAATGGACGGATACCCTGCTGGTACGGTTCCATGGCATTTGGGGCAAGGCATGGGTAGATCATATTGCGGGCTTGCCCTACGAGGTATTGGCGCAATCCTGGTCCGAGGGTTTGACAGGTCTGAGCGCTCAGCAGATCAAGACCGGCCTGACCCAGGTCACCTTGCACTGTAAGTGGCCGTGTGCGATTGCCGAGTTCCGCGCCGCCTGCCTGCCCAAGCCCGATGAGCGCACGGCGGAGCAGCGCGCCTTCGCGGCCAGTGCCGACACTGACCAGTCGCGGCGGCTGACCAACGGGACCTGGGCCGAGCGCCGCCAGGTGGGCCTGCAACACCTGGATGCGCTCAAGGCGAGTCTGCGCGGAGCGGGAACTGCCCGGGTGGTGCGCTCGCACGTCACGCTGGCCAACGGCACCTGGACGGCGGCGATGGATGCGGCCTGGGCGGCCGACTGAGAGCGGCTGGGCGTGCGCTATCTCGGCGGACCCGCGGAACCGGCCGCCAGACGCGATAGGAGCCCCGCTGACGCATCCGCGCCCTCCACCTTCCCGTCGCTGCACCCCAAGGAGCGCGAGCGCCTCACGCGGGCGGCCAGCGGGTTTGCGCGGGGGCATCCGTGATCGCGCGTTTCGCCGGTCAAATGCGGTTGCTGAGCGGGACCCGCTACCCGAAGACCACCCAGCACCCGCGGATCGATTCTAGGTCGCCGTATTAAGAATTTTGACGAGAAATTTGACATGACTGAAGCACCCTCCGGGTTGGCTGCTTATCGCGCAGCACGACAGGCCGGCGAGATACCCGCGCCGGCTCGTAAGACTCCCTTTGAGAAATTACGGGAAAATCCCCTTAGCAAAGCACAGGCAATCGTCGCCATGTGCTCTCAGTGCATGGGCTGGGAGGAGGGCAAGGAACGTCCTGGCGGAGTCCTCGAAGACATCCGCAATTGCACTGCATCTCGTTGCCCATTGTGGGTTGTGCGTCCGCACCAGCAGCACATGGCCCAGGATGAAGGCGAAGATCAAGACCAGACAGCGGCGGCGGATGATGAGTAACCACATGAAAGCACAGACACAGTTGACCAACGAAGAACGCCAGCCCTGCGAGGTCTGGAGCCGCGGCAAACAGTCCGAGCATCGGGACCGCCTGAGTTTCCGCGAACAGCCGCGCTGCGTGGTGACCCCAGCGTGGCCGGCAGCCGTGGCGGGTGCATCGTGATCTCGCTCGACAGCGAGCTTGCCCAGGCCATCACCGGCGCCATGCGCAGCGTCAATGGGCCGCTGACCAGCAAGGAGATCTTCGACCTGGCTCTAGCTGTCGATGATCCACAGGTGATCAACAAGGCACTCTACGACCTGCGCAAACGCGGCATCGTGACCCGCGGCCAGATGCGCCTTCCCGGTGAGCCTGGATGCTTTGCCGGCCGCGGCGAAAGACCCGTTTACACCTACCTGCTCCAGGAGCAAATCCCGATGCCCAAAACCCCGGTTGCAACTGCAGCGCCTGTTGCTGCACCTGCCTGTGAACCAGTGACCGACCTACTGCTGGCACACATCGACGCCCTGCCCAAGCAGGCGCTGTGGGACGATGCGAGCCTCCATGCCGAGCGGCTGCGCGCCCTGGCAGATAGCCGGCCGCTGGCGGAGCAGACCGATATCGGGTTGTGGCTGCATGGCCTTGCAACGCGCATCGAGGAGCTGGCGCGATGAATGCCTCAAGCGAGGAAGCCCTTGACGTGCTGACTCGTCATGGCGTGATGCAGGGCGGGAACCTGTTCTGCGGGAGGTTCGCACATCGTGCCTGAGTGCTTGAGCCCTGACGATCTGGTGGTTGATATCCGTGAGACCTACAACGAGCGGGCGGCGATCCTGGAGCATGACGCGGGCCTGTCGCGCAAGGTGGCCGAGGCACTGTCAGAAGTCTCGATCAGGGTCTACTTTGCCGATGTGCGCGACACCGATTGCCTGCCAGATGCACCCATCCGACGGGTGACGATCATCACACATGGCCAGACGCTTGATGAAGTCAAGCGAGACTGCGTAGATCGGTTCGGTATCGCGCGGTTGGTTGGCGTGCGGGCATATCAGGGTGACCTATGCCTCAGCGAGTGAGGCGCCAGCCAAGCGTACTCGAAGCCACGATGGCCCTGCATATCAGGGCCTCGTGCCTGCCAAAACCACAAACCGAATATCGCTTTGATCCTGATCGGCGATGGCGGTTCGACTTCGCTTGGCCAGACTTCAAGTTGGCGCTTGAGGTCGAAGGCGGCACTGGATCAGGACAGAGCAGGCATAGCCGAGGCGATGGGTTTGAGCACGACTGTGAGAAATACAACCAGGCCGCTCTATTCGGCTGGACTGTACTTCGGGTGACCAGTCACATGGTAAAAGATTGCCGCGCCTTGCACACCCTACAGCGTGCGATCGAACGATTTCAACGCAACGAACTGGATGAAAAATTATAACTGACTGACTTTGATCGTCTCTTCGTGATGCGAGGGTCCTTCCTCCGGGGGTGGGGGAGGTGCGATGCTGAAAGGTGCGTGATTTGAGCAAATTTTATATCGCCAACTATTTCAATAATTTAAGGTATACACAAATTAACGACAAAAAAAGCCAGGACCCTGCTCTGCGCGGGGTCCTGGCGATCGTCGAAACTGGTCCTGGATTACCATCGACCCCCCTATTTGATGCCGATCGCACCTGTGAAATGATAATCGTGTACAATCTCCCATGTGGTTTGGTTTATGGCGTTCATCTTCTCGATACCCTGGTGCGGACCAAGAAGATCAAAAACGCGATCAACACGGCGGTGGCCTTGCGACTGATGGTCGACCTCGCCAATGCGGAGCTGGATCGGCTGAAGAACGCGGCACAGATCAAGGCCCAACTCGAACGCAAACAGGAGACCGCCGATGCTGGTGCCTAGCCCTCCCATGCACTTAGAGACCATCGCCGGGGGCGAGTGGTCGCGTCTGGCCGAGGAGTTGGTCAGTCGCGGCCTCTGGGATGAGGCGACCGCGGCTCTGCTGGAAGGCTATGCGGCCTCCTATGGCCGGTGGGTCAAGGCCGAGATCGAGATTCGCAAGAACGGAGAGGTGGTCAATCTGCCAGGCAAGGACAAGCCGATCCGCAATCCCTGGCTCGACGTGGCCCAGGATGCTCTGCGGCTGATGCGCCAGTTTCTGTCTGATCTCAAGGTCGTCGAGAAGCGCGACCCGGCGAGTTATGGTCCCTATAGGCAGAAGGTTGAGGCGCGTGATCCGGGGGCCTGGTTCGCGACGGCCACACCGACACCGGAGAAACCGCGGCGGGGCAAGCTCCAGTGAGCGTGCGTCAAGTGTCCTATGTTGCCTGCGACGGTTGCCGGGCTTTGACGGCGCCGCTCTTCGGGCAAGTCCTGCCGCGGTGTCTGCGACTCACGGTGCCGTTTGGTGAGGGCTGCCTGATGCCGCGGCTGGCGGCGTTGGGTGAGCAGACACCCGAGCGCACCGATGGTGCTGGATTCGATTGGGACCCCAACTGGCGCGACTGACCACACGTCATCGCACCCCATGAATGGCCGCGCCCGCAACACTTACCCCCAAACAGACCATCGCCGAGGTCTGCGGGATCTCCGAGAAGCAGGTGGACACGCTGGTGCGCGAAGGGGTCATGCCCAAGCCGAGCGCTCGGGGCGCTCACGATGTGCCGGCCTGTATCCATGCCTATGTTCAGCTTCTCCGGTCCGACAAACGGATGTACTCAACCAAGGAACTGGCAGCACTGCTCAAGGTCACCGAACCGATGATCTATGCGCACCGTACAGCCGGGATGCCGATGGCGGACAAGGGCACCTGGGATATCCAGGTCTGCGTGCCGTGGCTGATCCAGCGCGAGCGCGACAAGGCACACAAGAAGGGGGCCTACACGGATGTCTCGGGCGAGGAACTAGCCCATGAGCGGCTGCTCTCAGCGCGTGAAGAGCGCCTCCTCAAGCAGATGGCGCGCGAGGAACGCGAGCGGACCCGGGTCAAGCGCTCGGAGTGCGAGGCCGGTTGGTCGGCGCTGGCGGGTATCGTCGTGGCGGCATTGGAGGCCCTGCCCGGCCGGTTGGCGCAGACCATGGCCGAGGCGCAGACGGTATTGGAGGCGCGTCGTGGGCTGTTCGATGAGGCCCGGCGCATTCGTGCCGAGTTGGCGCTGCGGGTACAGGAACTGATCGATGGTGCGCGCGAACCGGACACAACGATCGGCCGCCCAGGGCGCAAGCCAGGGCGCCCTCCCGGGAGCAAAAATGTCCCAAAACCTGCTGGCCGAGTCCCAGCTTCAGGCGGCGCAACTGGCCTTCGCGATTCTCCAGCCGCCACCGGAACGGACGGCTGACCTGTGGTCGGAGCAGGCGCGGCGCCAGTTGCCGCCTGGGTCAGCCGAGGCGGGGCAGATCCGGGTGACGCGCACGCCCTATGTAGTGCCGATCGCGCGCGCCCATGCCATCTGGGGCCTGCGGCAGATCACCTATGTCATGGCCCGTCAGATGGCCAAGACTCAGGGGGTTATCTTCGCTGAGATCGGGCGCCGGCTGGACGACTGCCCGACCCCGATCATGTATGTCGGCACGACCGAACTGTTCATCCGCGACAAGGTCGAGCCGAAGATCGTTCATCTGTTGCAGTCCACGCCCAGTCTCAACCGCAAGACCTCCTGGGGGCATGGGTCATCCAAGTATTCGAAGGTCGTCGCGGGGGTGCGCCTCAAACTGGCCTGGGCCGGGTCCGACTCGATGC
>CAILVI010000569.1 GCA_903837595.1 uncultured Thiodictyon sp. | reverse complement strand
TGAGCATGTGTCCGTCGGTATGCGACAGCGGGATGCGCAGGTCCCCATCGCGTCCCCCCAGGCCGTGCAGCCAGGTGGCACCCATGCGCTGCGGATCGCGCGGGGCGAACTGCTGCGGTCCCGCGCGCATGAGGTCCAGCGCGAGCTGCGTATGCACCGGAAGCCAGTCGAAGCCCCAGCCCAGCCACAGGTCACCAGACCAGGACGGCAGGTGGGCGGCGAAGTCCTCTGGGGCGATGCACCCGAGCGGGTGTCCGCGCAGCCATTCGTGTTGGCTGGCAATGCGCACGGCACCCCGGACCCAGGTCAGCGCCATGGCCAGCGAAAGCCAGGCGAGCCAGTGAAAGGCCCCCGTCGGCAGCCCCCAGCGACCCGCGGTAACCGCGGCAACTCCCGCGACGACGACCCACAGGATGAGCGCCCGGCGCTCAAAATTGGGGCGCCAGGGGTCGGCATAGGCCGCGGTCATTCGGCGCCGACCGCCGCTCCGCCGTCGGGGGTCATCCGGCAACCGGGCCGGTGCATCAGCGCCAGTTTCAGCGATTGCGGCTTGAGTCCCGCCGCCTGCGCCGCGGCGGCGATGTCCGCGGGCGTCACCACGACCAGGGCGCCCTGCCCGTCCGCGCCCGCTGCCGCATGTGCAGCGCGTATTCGGGCGATCAAGGCATTGGCGACTGCGCTCGGGCTCTGGCCGGCGGTCGGTGCGGGACTGGATGGGGTTGATTCAGGCGAGGCGGCCGTCGGCGTGGGACCGCGGGGCTCCGTATTGACCGGTACCGCCCCCCGCGTCCGAGGCGTGCAGAGGTCCAGGGCTCCGACCGGCAGCAAGGCCGCGAAGTGTCCGCTGGCCTCGACCTTGAGGACGACCCCACGGACGCCGTCGATCACCCGCACGCGCAGGTAGGGTTTGAGAATATCGACCGCGAGCAGATCGTCGTCCCACAGGGCGGCGATCTGGACCTCCAAGGTGGGGCCGAATCCCTCCAGACCATCCGGCACACGAATCCACAGTTGATCGCCGGGTTGGTCAGGGAGGTACAGCACGGCCGCGGGTACGCGCTCGCCGGTCCGGATCGCTGCCGCCAGGGCCAGCAGCAGGCGGGCACCAATACCGGGGCGCCGCGCCTGGAACCAGGCTTCGGCCACCGTGCGAGGATCGGCGGGTGTCGGGATGGGCACGACCGGGGTGGATGGGGGCGCCGCATTGGTCGTCGCCGACCGTTGCTGTCGCAAGCGTTCTGCGGCCTGATCGATGGAGGATGCAACGCGTCCGGTGCTGACCGGCGTTGTGGGAACCACCGAGGACCGTACCGGGTCGGCGGCGGACGGTGGCGGAGATTCCGGGACGGCGACAGGCGGGCGGGTGTCAGTCACGTCCAGATCGCCCACGCCCTCCTCGTCGTCATCCTCCCACTCCAGGCCTAGGCGCGCGGCTTCGTCCAAGCGTTCGCCGTCGTCGGCACCCGCTGCGCTGTCCACCAGAACGGGACGAGACACTGCGGCCCGCACCACCGCGTCTCCGGCCAGGCCAACCGGGGCCGGCGCCTGCCCGGAGAGCACATGATGCGGCGAGGTCAGGCGCAGCAGGGTCAGCGTCACCGGCTTGCCGTCGCGCACCAGGGGGGCCGGGGCCAGACGCCAGTACCGCCGCACACCATCGCCCTCGCTCGGGGGTAGCGCATAGTCACGCTCGATCAGCAGGTCCGCCAGCGTGTCTGGGTGCCGCGGGATACCCGGGACACGATCGGCCGCGAGCAGTTGGACGACTTCATCGCCCCCCTGGGGCCAGACCACATACAGACTGTCGCCCAGCATCCACAGGCGCGAACCCGGGGTGTTGATCCCCCAGGTGCCGGCGCGCACCAGCCGGGCCATGGCGTCGAGCAGGTAGCGTTCGATCGGCACCCCGAGCGAGGTCGCTTGGGGGTCGATGCGGTTGCTCTTCAGGTCCCGCTCAACCGAGGCCCGGTCGGCGTTGCTCACCAGTTGGGTCAGGGTCGCCTGCTCGTTCGCCCCGGCCACCGCGTCGATCATGGCATTGCCGATCTCGGGGTCGGCCTGGAACAGCATCGCGAACACATCCCGACCCAGCACCCGCTCGACGGCGAACATCCCCACCGACTGATGGCGGTTGTGGCGCCGCTCGCGCCAGTGCAGGTAGTAGCATTCAAGCCCGTGCCGGGCGGCCCACTCCGCGATGGTCTCATGCATCGGCGACCAGGTCAGGGTGCCGTCGCGGTTGGT
>CAILVI010000568.1 GCA_903837595.1 uncultured Thiodictyon sp. | reverse complement strand
GGGCGACAAGTATGTTGATATCAAAACAGGAAAAGCTCCCCTCTTGAGCTGTCAGTTCCGAAGGGGACAGCGCCCCGCCGCGTACCGGCTGCACAAGGGCGGGAGCGGGCTGCGCGGCTCGCAGACCAGCGACGAAGAGCAAGCAGCACAGGTGCCTGTTTTCGCGCTCCCGCGTTGCCTTTGTGCCTCCGCGCGCGACCCACCGGGCCTTGTTGGCTGAGAATCGGACCCGGAAACTGGTGACTCTTCCTCTCCCCCTTCTTGCCGCACTGCCGGTTTGACACCACGCGGGAGAACAAAGAACCCCGCCGAAGCGGGGTCCGTGTGAGCGCTGCTGAGTGCGGCCAAGCAGTTTCCTTCTGCTATCTGCGACGGACGACGGCAGCGAGCAATCCGAGGCCGGCCAACATGATGGTGCACGTTGCGGGTTCGGGGATCGACATTACCTCGAACGTGTCGTGCGTGGGGCCGTTTGGGTACGGATCGACGATAGACCCCACCAGTTGCCACTCTGGCAGCTCGGTAAGGGTTGTGGGAGCAGGTAATGCCAACCCTGGATGCTCGGAGGCCATTACGCCATCGGCGCTGTCGTAGGAAATGAAGTCGAAATGAAACACCCCATTCCCGGTGGTCCACCCGAGAAACTCGTCGCTAACCAAACCAAGTTCGTCTGGCCCCCCCATTAGCTTCGTATAGCCAATTGTAGCCACGCTGGTATCAGTGTACTGGTAGTCGAACTTGATCCTCTCGCCAACATTCAGATAATACTGGTTGGCGTCAAAGTTACTTATGGTCCCACCGCCATAAGGTCCGTTACCCGTAACCTGCGTGCCGTCCACCGTCAGCCACGCGATGTCGGGGGATTCCGAATAGTCGTGAAATCTGAACTGGGCCGCGTTGGCCGCCACCGATACTGCGGCCAAGACTGCCAATCCGAACATTATCCTCTTCATGGTCGTCTTTTTTCCTTGTTTGAGCCACTTCAGCACCGGAGAATCGGGGATGAAGGTCAGCGACCGTCACCTACTCTCCACGTTGATCGGGCCGCGAACGCCACGGCTCGTTGTCCCCAGCTACGTATTCCTCATGTCCTCCATCGCCCTCCTGCCCGCGCTCAACGCGGGTCCGCAGAATGACACCTCGCTAGCAAACCTGCCAGCCGCTCCGTTGGTTTTTCCGGGCAATGAGATACACGCCCGTGCGCACGCGTCGCAGCATGTACGCCGCCGTGCGCGACTTGAGCCGGAACCGCGCCCGAGACGCGACGATCGCCGCTCAAGCGACAGCAGCGGGAAGGCAACTCCCGCAGGTCAAAGTGTGTGGCACCATTGCCCACCATTCTCCTCCGGAGCCCGCGGGGGCTCCATTACGCCACCCGATATGCTGAAAGGCGCGCAACACGCGCACCCCGCAGGAAGAGTAGATTAACACGGCGGCATCCCGCCCCGCCAGTCGGCTCTTGAGCTGTCAGTTCCGAAGTGGACAGCGGCCCCGTCGCGTACCGGCTGCAAAAGGGCGGGAGCGGGCTGCGCGGCTCGCAGGTGAGCGACAGGAAGGACTCGTACAGGCGGATCACCAACTCCATCCGGCTGGTGACGTTCAGTTTCTGGTAGAGGCGTATGACATGCGTCCGCAAGGTGTGTGGGGACATATCCAGGCCGCGGGCGATGACCGATTCTTTGTCGTCCCGGAAGAGACACTCGACGATCTGGGCCTCGCGCGGCGACAAGCACAGCCGGGCACACAGGAGAGTGAAGGGTCGCTTGCGCAAGAACCGAGGGGACATGGCGCTCCTGAGTTCAGCCATTGGTGCACCTCCATGGCCAATGAAGAGAGGCG
>CAILVI010000567.1 GCA_903837595.1 uncultured Thiodictyon sp. | reverse complement strand
CCGTTGCCGAACAGGCCGGTGATCGTCGCGCCGTTGGCGGTGCCGGAGATATCGAAGGTGCCGTAATCCCACACGCCGCTGGAACTGGCGATACTGCCGACACCGGCCAATGCCAGGGTGCCATTGCTGATGGTGGTGGGTCCGCTATAGGTATTGTTCGCCGTCAGGGTGGTGGTGCCGGTCCCCGACTGCGTGACGGCCCCGGTTCCGGAAATGGCGTTGGGCACGGTCAGCGCATTGCTGCGATTGAAGACCAGCAGGCTGTTGTTGACCACGCCGCCGGTCCCCAGAGTGCCGGTGGTGCCGCCCGCTCCGATTTGCAGCCCGCCATTGATGAGCGTTTGTCCGGCGTAGGTATTGAGCCCGGACAGTACCTGATAACCGCCATTGAAGATCAAGCCGCCCGCGCCGTCGATCGTTCCGGCAAAGGTGCCGTTGGCCCCGCTGAAGGTGAGCGACTGCGCGCCTAGGGCCACCGCACCGGTGCCAGACAGGTTGGCGATCGTCGCGCCGCTGGTGGTGCCGGAAATATCGAAGATGCCGTTATCCGTCACCCCGCTGGAACTGGCGATACTACCGGTGCCGGTCAGTGCCAGGGTGCCGCCATTGATGAGCGTTTGTCCGGTATAGGTATTGACCCCGGCCAGTGCCTGAGAACCGCCATTCAGGGCCAAATTGCCCGCGCCTTCGATCACTCCGTAAAAGGTGTCTGTGGCCTCGCTGAAGGTCAGTGACTGCGCGCCGAGGGCGACCATACCGGAGCCGGACAGACTGGTGATCGTAGCGCCGTTGGTGGTGCCGGAAATATTGAAGGTGCCGCTATCCTTCACGTCCACGCCGCTGGAACTGGCGATGCTGCCGGCACCGGTCAATGCCAGCGTGCCGCTCTCGATGGTGGTCGCCCCGCTATAACTTGCGATACCTGAGATCGTCAGCGTTCCCGTTCCAAACTTATCCAAGGGACGGCTCGGATAATTGCCGTTCGTTAGCAGCAGCGCTGCGTCTGGCCTGGAATCGTTATCGGCGCGGCCAAACTCCAGCCTCGTGGCTGCCTTAAAATTGCTCGTGACGTCGTAAAGTAGATAGATGCCGCGGCCAAAAGTTCCCACTGCCAATACATCGACGGTAGGGTTGTAGTTCAGGGCGCTGACGAGCGAATTCGGCAGGCCTGTTCCGAAATACCGCCAGTCGCTCAGTACACCCAGGCTGTTGCTGTCGGCAACCACCAGCGGCCCCACCGGTGCCTCCGGCAGATTGGCCTTGGTATTGACACCGCCGACCAGCAAGGCGTTGACGCCGTTATAGGAGATGAACTCGAGCGCGGCGGTGTTTGTGAAGGTTGAGAGAGCCGTTGGCCAAGTATCGCTCAATTTCGTGAAATCCTTTTGGTTCAGGGTTCCATACAGGCTCGTATAATCCGTCGCATAGAAGCGGTCCGCCGAGCGCGGGTCAAAGACGATCGCGGTAGGGGCATACCCCGGATAATCCAGTTTTTTTATCTGCGCGGCGTCGTTCGTCGTGTTGAGCCAGAGTCCCTGATTGGTGCCCACAAGGATCGGCGTGCTGTTATTGCTAATGCCGTAGCTGATAGACGAAACCGCCTCCGAACCGACGGACCCGCGGTCCGTGAGGGATAGCGTAATACTCGTTTTGCTAACGTCGAGTGTATCCTTGGTGACATAGACGTGGTTGTTACTGAGGGCGTCTATTGCGCCAATCGCGATGAGCTGTTTATCTTGATAATTGAGAACGAATGGGCTAGAAAACGCATAGGTAAGCTTCGCTTTCGGATCCGTGCTGAGCTCCAGTATGACTGCACTGTTGCCGACAGCATTACCCTGAGCGTCGATGATGGTCCGCCAGAGACTTCCCATCTCTTGGGACGAGCTATAGATCGCGCTTTGTTTGACCAGCGTGCGGTCGTTGACGGCGGCATTTACGCCATCGCCACCTTGAATGGCATTGTAACTCAAGCTGTTCGGCTGCGATTGCAGCGCCACGCCGGTATCCTGATTGGCGGTCACCACCCGGTGACTGTTAGCATCGTAGCCAACCTTATAGGAGGCAAACAGCGATAAATCGCCACTCAGTGACGTCCAGGCACCATCGGTGCTTTGTGGGTTTGCTCTCACATAGATGCCACCGTCACCCGACATGATCAGATTGCCATTGGCATCGAAAGCCATTGCCCGCGAGTCTGCGTGAACCGCAGACCCATTGCTCGTATAGACGCCAATCAGGCTTTGGTAGCTGGTAGCGGTGATTCTATATACGGGAGTCGGGTAGAAAAGAGCATTAATGGTGAGGACCCCCGAAACATAAACTATCGTCTTGTCTTTTGGGTCAATCGCAATTGCGGTATTGATTAGGCCTTGAGTGTTCGGCACGCCATTAGCTGCGTCGATTGGTGTGAGCATTTGAGCTGGATCAAAGCCGCTCGGTTTCAACTGGGTCCACGTCAGGCTGGCGGGGACGCTACTGTCTAATAGATAAATGGCCTGTGCCTGTTGGTTATCCACACTCACGACTAAGGCCGCGACCGACCCCCCAGGTCCGGCGGCGAGTTTGACTATAGCGCCCTTTTTCAGAGTAAGCTGATTGAGGTTGGTGTCCGTCCAATTTGAACCGCCATCAATTGTCTTATACACAGAGTAGGTGGTATCATTAGAGATGGCCACATAATAAGTGCTGGGGCTGTTGCGATCCGCAACGAGGTCGGTCACCTGCCCTGCAGGGGGAGGGTTTGCTCCCGCGATTGGGTCAAATTTGGCACCACCATCGATACTCCGGTAAAGACCATAGCCCGAGCCGGTTGGCTGAGTACCGTGCAGAACATTTGAATCGAGGGTGCCGGCCAATATGGTTTGACCGCTAACCGCGACCGCCGATATGTTCATGAGCGACTTACCGTCGCCCAAGGTTGCGCTCTTCCAGGTTACACCGCCGTCAATGCTGTAGAGCAGCCCCCCGTTGGCCTGGCCGCCCCTACCAGCCACGCCGGAAGCAACAGACCCATTAGAAGTAAGACCGGTGCCAGCCACCAGGATATCGGAATTGGACGGGTCGATCGCCAGGCTGGAAATCGACAGGGAGGCTTGGTTATCGGAAAGCGCGGTCCAGGAACGCCCGCCGTCATTGGTTTTCCAGATACCCCCATTCGGGGCGCCGATGTACATGGTTTTGCCATCGGCAGCGACGGCTATGGGTCCGACAGCGCCCGCCACACTCCCTTGGTTGGATGGTAAGTCGGCGCTTTGTACGGTGACATTGGGGCCAGTACTGGGCGCCGGTCCTTGTGCGACAAACGTCTGTGCGTACCCAAGGTGCGGTACAGTCAACAAAGGAAATAACAGCAGCGCTGAAAACTTGCGTTCGGTCAGAGGCACGTGAACTCTCCCAGTGATGATGATAATGAACCCGGCAACGGTGCCAAACCCGCAGGGCCAAACAGCCCCAACCGGTGTCCGGCACCCCTATCTATCCCGCTATACCTGGCCCTGGACGACGCCAAGCGGCGGCGTGCCAGGTAACCTGCCGGCAAAAGATGGCCGCCGACGGGCCTTGATTGCTCCAAGCCTCCGCACCTTGCACTCATGGCATAGCTGCAGAAACAGCGAAAGTATTCAGCGTGTGTTGCAGCATGGCGAAATATCGCCGTCTTGTCAATCACTGTTTGGATGAATTCAGCAGTTTCAGCCTAATGGTGTTAAGCGATCGTTAACATACGGGTTTGCAATGCTATTGCGATGATCAACCCACCCCATCAGGAGTTTAGTCGTGATGGTCCTCAGGCCAAGAGCAATGCAACCGACCGAGTCGTAAACCTGGCTCATTTGTCGGAAATGAAAATAGTGATAAATCGGTAAAGTCGAATCTGTTTTACGATGGGTTTGGTGCCTAGGCATGGAGCATGCCGACCGATTTAGTCGGTACGGAGGGGCGAGTAGACGCTGGGTCGGCGCCCGAGGTCGGGGCACAATAGCGGAACCAGGGCTGCGGGGAATGTGACGTCCATCGACTAACGGTCATGGTGCTGGCGCCACCTCCGAAGATGAAGGTTGCGATCGACATGGCCGTTCCCTCGTCCCCGTCCTATGCCACAGGGAGATGGTTGGGATTGGCGCGTGCGTCCGGCGCGACGCTAGCGGTAAGGGCTCGACCTGGTATCTTGGCGGCAGCAACGATGCCCAAGGCCGCTGGGCGGCACTGCGCGCTCGCGGTTGCCGCAGTGGCCTCCAGGATCAAGACCCGCCGGTCATCGCAGCGCACCGCCGTCTAAGGTGGTATCGTTCGGCGCCGGCCTCCGGCCTGCCCGCGGGGCGAACCGCGGCGCCGGCGCCTTGGGCCCACTCCTGTTCCGCTAGTGCACCTTCAACTGCCTATGACCCAACAATTCGAGCCTTACCCGGCGTACCGCCCGCAGCGCGTCGGCCTGCCGGGGTTGCTCCTGCTCACCTTGCTCACCCTGTCGGCCGTCGGGCTGGCGTTCGGGCCATCCGCCCCCCTGTCGGCAGCGCCGGCGGCCCCGGCGGTGCCCCCTCCCGGCGCCACCCTGCCGGGTACCCCCACCGCGGCCGAGATCGCCTCGCGTATCAAGGAGACTGAGTCCGCCAAAGGCTTGGACGAGCCCGCACGAGCCGCCTTGCTCGAGGCCTACCGGGCCGCCGCGTCCTATCTGGAGTCGGCCCAGACGTTCACGGCCAAGGCCGGCGAGTACGCCCGCGCGCTGGAGGAGGCCCCCAACCAGGCGGCCGACTTGCGCGAGCAACTCGGCGTCGGCGGGGCCGCTGCAAAGGCGGCCGCCCCCGCCCTCAGTCCCGCTCAGCTCGCCGCCCTCGACGGCGATGAGCTCAGCGCGCGGCTCATCAAGACCCGCACGGAGTTGACCGCGGCCGAGGCCCGGACCGCGGAGCTCGACAAGACGATTGACGGCACCAGCGCGCGCACCAGCGAGGCGCGCGGGCGGATCGCGGACCTGCGCCAGGCCATCGATCAGCTGGATGCGGCAGCGCGGTTGGTGGCGACCCCCACCGAAGCAACCGCGACGACTCAGGCCAATGCCTGGGTGCGCTCGACCCACCGCCTGGCGCTGACGGCTGAATCGCGCGCGCTGGAGCAGGAACTGGCGAGCCAGGGGGTGCGCGACGAGCTCTATCGCGTCCAACGCGAGCAGCTCGCCCTAGGGCTGCGGCAACTCAAGGAGCGTCAGACCCAGCTCCAGGCGTTGGAGGACCAGCGCCGCAAGAGCGAGGCTGAACAGGCGCGGCGCGAGAGCGAGGCGGCGCAACGGGCGGCAGTGAACAAACACGCGCTGGTGCAACAGGCCGCTAAGGACAACGCCGAACTCACCGCGACCTTGGGGGAACTGGCCGGGCAACTCGATCAGTTCAACGCACTGTTGGCCCAGACGGAACGCGAACGCAAGCGTATCGCGGGTGATTTTCGGGGCGCCCGCGAGCGGATCGAGGTGGCGGGCGTCAATCAGGCCCTGGGCCTGGTCCTGGATGACCGGCGCCGGGAACTGCCGGATCTCCGCAAATTGCGTCGGGAGATCGCCGCACGCAACGACAAGATCGCCGATGCAAGCCTGCGCCAGATCCACTATCGCGAGGAGCAGCGCAAGCTGCGCGACCTGGACGCCGCCCTGAGCGAACTGACCGCCCGCGACCCGGCGGCACAAGGCGACGAGGTCCGCGATGAGCTCCGGGACCTCCTGGAGCAGCGCCGCTCCCTGATCGATAAGGCCTTGCTCGGGATCGACGCCTATATCCGCAAACAGGTTGAGCTCAACGACGCGGCCGAGGGATTGATCCAGACGGCGACCGACTATGACGACTTTCTCGCCCAGCATTTGCTGTGGGTGCGCACCGCCGGGCCCCTGTCACCTGGCGCGCTGTCGACCTTGCCCGAGGCGCTCGCCTGGGTCCTCTCCAAGGCCGGCTGGAGCGAGGTCGTCCAGGTGCTGCGTTACGAGTTGCTGCGCTCACCGGTGTCTTGGGTCGGTCTGCTGGTGGTGATCGTGTTGTCTTGGAAGCAGGCGGCCATCAAACGGGCGATTCTGGCGACCGCCGAGCCCCTGCGCCGGGTGCGTACCGACCGCTTCTCCTACACGCTCGAGGCGATTGGACTGACCGCGCTCGCGGCCCTGCCGCTGTCGCTCGCCTGCCTGGTGGTGGGCCGTGAACTGGCCGTCTCCATCGAGGCCACGGACTTTACCCGCACGCTTGGGACGGCCCTGACCAAGGTCTCTCTGGGACTGTATTTCCTGCGTGCCTTCCGCACGACCTGCATCCCCGGGGGGGTCGCCGACCGCCACTTCCGTTGGGAGGGCCAGGTCCTGGTCCAGATCAGAACGAACCTGCGCTGGTACACGCCCTATGTCGTCCTCACCGCCCTGGTCGCCTACAGTGCCTATCGCGGTCAGGAGGCGGGCCATATCGAGGTCCTTGGGCGGCTCGCCTCGATTGCCGCCATGTTCGGCACGGCGGCCTTCCTGGGCCTCCTGCTGCACCCGCGTACCGGAGTCTTGGCGACCATGCTGGCGGACCAGCCACGGGGCTGGGCCAATCGTCTGCGCAATCTTTGGTATCCCACCATTGTCGGCGTCCCATTGGCGTTGGCGGTACTGGCCATGCTCGGCTATATCTACACGGCGGGCACCCTCTTTGCGTCGCTGGTGGAGGCGGCCTGGTTGGCCCTGGGGCTGGTGTTGGTGCAGCAAGTGATCGTGCGCTGGCTGGTCTATGCGCGCCGCCGACTGGCCTTGCAGGCGGCCTTGGAGCGCCAGGCCGCGCGGCGCGCCCAGGCCAACGCTGCCGACGACGAGGTGGACCCGGCGCCGCCCGTGGATGAGCCGGAGGCCGACCTGGCCAATCTGGATGAGCGTACGCGCAAGTTGCTGCACGCGAGCATCTTCATGCTGGCGATCCTGGGGCTCTGGCTGATCTGGTCACCGATGCTCCCGGCCCTGACCATCTTCAAGAAACTGACCCTGTGGCACTACAGCACCCTAGTGGACGGTACCGCGGCGTTGGCGCCGGTCACCGCGGCCGATGTCGGCCTGGTGCTGATCATCCTGTCGGTCGGCGTGGTGGCGGCCAAGAACCTGCCGGCCCTGATCGAGATCCTGTTGTTGCAGAACAGTTCGGTCAATGCCGGGACACGCTACGCCGTGCGCACCCTGGCGGGGTATGCGATCACCGCGTTCGTCCTGCTGCTGGCCTTCGGCGCGCTGGGGCTGCGCTGGTCTCAGGTCCAGTGGCTGGTGGCGGCGCTCAGCGTCGGCATCGGGTTTGGCCTGCAGGAGATCGTGGCCAACTTCATCAGCGGGTTGATCATCCTGTTCGAGCGTCCGGTACGGGTCGGAGACGTGGTCACCATCGGCACGACCACCGGTACCGTGACCAAGATCGAGATTCGCGCCACCACCATCCGTAACTGGGACCGCCAGGAACTGATCGTTCCCAACAAGGAGTTCATCACCGGGCGTCTGCTCAACTGGACCCTGACCGATCAGCTCAATCGGATCGTCATCACCGTGGGGATCGAATACGGGTCGGACGCCCGCCTGGCCCTGACCCTGCTGACCGAGGCCGCCGCCGCCCACCCGCGCGTCCTCGCTGAGCCGCCGCCGCTGGCTACTCTGGACGCCTTCGGCGATAACGCCCTGACTCTGGTGTTGCGCTGCTACCTGGAGACGATGGACGCCCGCCAAGGCGTGTTGACCGACATGCATCTGGCGATCGAGCAGTCCTTCAGGGAACACGGGATCGGCATCGCCTTCCCCCAGCGCGATATCAACATCAGCGCCCGGGAACCCATCGATGTCCGCCTGCACCGCGTGGGCCGCGCCGACAGCGACCCGGATGCCCCCGACCCGGCACCCGACCGGCCGTGATCCTGGGGGCGTGTGGACGAACGGCAGGGTTACAGTCATCGATCGGCCTTGATGATCGTTGCTGCCACCAAGGGACAGGCGGTCGAGATTTACCCGGGACCCGGTGGGAGCGGCTTCAGCCGCGACGCGACCTCTCAAGCGGCCGTGGCCTTGTCGCGGCTGAAGCCGCTCCCACGGGTGGACTTGCGTCGTCCGGTCTTGATGGGAGCTGACCCTGTCAAGGGTCAACAAGCAGCAAAAAAAATGCGGCGGCCTACTGGCCGCCGCATTTTTTAGGCCAAGTCGTCGAAATCGGGATCGTCCAACACCTCACGGAGGTTCTTGAGCTCCCGCATTCGCTCGATGCGACGACGAATCGCCAGATTGGGGGCGGAGCCCCGGGGGTCATCCGCGCTCATGGGAGGGGGAGTCGCCTCGATCGTCTCCTCGCCAAAGCCGCCTTCAGGATCCAACATTTCCGTTACCTCGGAACACGCGCACAACACAATTTTGGCTATCTAACAAAAATAAGATTGCGTGGCAAGTAAAGATTTACAATAGTGGTGATCGTTTTTCTCCAACTGGCCCCGCCGACCGACCTCGCGACAGCCGATTCGACCCGGTCTGATACCATAAGGGTCCATCCCCAACGGCCCCCCGGCTAGATTGCGTTATGCCCGAAGCGCCCAACCAACCGAAGAACGGCGTACCGCACGAGACGGTGGCGGCGGTCGACTTAGGCTCCAACAGCTTCCACATGATCGTCGCCCGCATCGACAACGGTCATATGCAGATCATCGACCGGCTGAAGGAGTCGGTGCGCCTGGGCGAGGGTCTGACCGCTGACCGGCTGCTGGCACCCGCGGTGACCGAGCGTGCGCTCGCCTGCCTGGAGCGCTTCGGCCAGCGGTTGCGTGAATTTCCCTTGGGCAGCGTGCGGGCGGTCGGCACCAACACCCTGCGTCAGGTACGCCCTGAGAGCGGATTCATCGAACGCGCCGAGATGGCCCTGGGTCACCCGATCGAAATCATCGCCGGGCGCGAGGAGGCGCGGCTGATCTATCTCGGGGTGGCGCACGGCCTGGCCACTGGGTCAGAGCGCCGTCTGGTCGTTGATATCGGGGGTGGCAGCACCGAGGTGATCGTCGGTCAGGATTTTTCCGCCCAGCTGCGCGAGAGCCTGCATATGGGCTGCGTCAACATGAGCTTGCGCTACTTTCCCGACGGGCGCGTAGCGGCCAAGTCGATGGAGAAGGCGCAGTTGGCCAGCGCCATCGAGTTGCGCCCCGTCCGCGAAACCTTCCGCCAGGCGCTCTGGCAGACGGCGGTCGGCAGTTCAGGCACCATCAAGGCGATCGCCGCGGTCGTGGAGGCGGAGGGCTGGAGCGAAAACGGCATCTCCGCCGTGGCCCTCAAGCGTCTGCGCGACGCCCTGGTCGCCGCCGGGCGTCTCTCCGGCCTGGACCTGAAGGGGCTCCCGGAAGAGCGCAAGCCGGTTCTCCCCGGTGGCGTCGCGGTCCTGCGGGCAGTCTTTCAAACCCTGGACATCAAGCACATGCAGGTTTCGGACTACGCCCTGCGTGAGGGACTGGTCTACGAGATGATGGGACGTCAGGGCCACGCGGACGTGCGCGAGCGCACCGTATTGACCTTGTCGCGCCAATTCCAACTCGACCAGGCCCATGGACGCCGCGTCCAGGCCACCGCGCTGGGCCTCTACCGCCAGGTGGCGGCCCCCTGGTGTCTGGCCGACCCCACCTATCCACGGCTGCTCGCCTGGGCCGCCCGCCTGCACGAGATCGGCCTCATGGTCGCCCACAGCCAATACCAGAAGCATGGTGCCTACCTGCTGCGCAATGCCGACCTCGCCGGTTTCACCCGCCAGGAGCAGGCGATGCTGGCGGCCCTGGTGCTCGGGCACCGGCGCAAGTTCCCTAGCCCGGAGTTCGCCGCCCTGCCGCCGGGTATCCGCGACTGCGCCCGGCGTCTGTGTGTCATCCTGCGCCTGGCCGTGCTGCTGCTGCGCGGGCGTTCCCCCAGCAGTCGACCCAGGCCGGCACTGCGGGTGGACGGCGACGCACTGTCACTGGTCTTCCCCGACCAATGGCTGAATCAGCACCCGCTGAATCTGCTGGAGTTGGAGCAGGAGGCTGACTTGCTGAAGGCGGCCGGGATCAGTCTGGGGTTCCAGTAGTCAGCACGGGTTCGCGCCGCCAGACGCCGGCGCGATGCACCAGGACCTCGCCACGCTCGTCGTGCCATTGCGCGAGTACGCTGCGCCGGGCGGGCTGTCCGTGGTGGGTCAGTTCATGGTCCGCCGGGCGGTGGGTGTGGCCGTGGATCAGGTGGGTGGCCGTGAAGCGGCGCAGATAGTCGGCCACGGCGGCGGGATGCGCGTCCATGATCACCGCGGTCTTGTCGCTCATGGCCGCGCCGCTGCGGCGCCGGTAGTCCTCCGCGATGGCCCGGCGGGCCTTCAGTGACTTCCATAGGAACAGACGCTTCACCAATGGGTTGCGCACCCGGCGGCGGAAACGCAGATAGTCCAGGTCGTCGGTGCAGAGGAGATCCCCGTGCATCAAAAGGGTGCGGATACCATTGAAGCTGGCGACCGTGGGGTCGCGCCCCAGGGTGGCGCCGGTGTCGCGGCAGAAGGCGCGCCCGAGCAGAAAGTCGCGGTTGCCGGGCAGCAGGGTGCAGGCCGTCCCGGCGGCGGTGAGGTCGCGTAGCCCGGCGCGGACCGCCAGGTAGCATGGGCTGTCGTCGTCGTCGCCGATCCAGGCGTCGAACAGGTCGCCCAGAATATAGAGTCGGTCCGCGTGGCGCGCCCGGCCACCCAGGAACGCAAGGAACAGCCGCCACGTCGCCGGGCGCTCCGGTGACAGGTGCAGGTCGGCGATGAACAGGGTCTCCCCGGGCGCGGGTCGTCGGGTCTCGATCATGCCGCGCCCCGGCCTAGCCGCCGACCACCTCGGCGCGCTCGATCACGACGTCCGCCTCGGGCACGTCCTGGTGACCGTGGTGGCCGCCGGTCTTCACCGCCTCAATGGTGCGCACCGTGTCCATCCCATCGACCACCCGGCCAAAGACGCAGTAGCCCCAGCCATCCTGGCCGGGATGGTCCAGGAAGGCGTTGTCGGCGACGTTGATGAAAAACTGCGCGTTGGCCGAGTGCGGGTCCATGGTGCGGGCCATGGCGAGCGTGCCGGTCAGGTTCTTGAGCCCGTTGCCGGCCTCGTTCTGGATCGGGGCGCGGGTGGCCTTGGGGAGGAAGTGCGTGGTCACGCCGCCCCCTTGGATCATGAAGCCCTTGATCACGCGGTGGAACAGGGTCCCGTCGTAGTGTCCGTCGCGCACATACTGTTCAAAGTTGGCGCAGGTCAACGGGGCCCGCTCGGCGTCCAGTTCGATCAGGATTGGGCCGTAGTTGGTGGTGAGTTTGATCATGGATTCTCCAATGGCGTCCCAAGACAGAAGCTGCGGCGCTCGGCCGGGTGGGTCGGGGCGCCATGTTACGGGCTTTGGCGAGGGTCGAAAAGTGCCCGGTTAGGGCGTGTGGCGCGGCGCCGGGTGGAATCTCGCGGTTACGGCTGATCCGGCTTTGTTAACATGGCGGCATGACACCAGTTCTGCCCTCGGACCAGTCGGACGCCGCCATCGTCGGGTCCGCGCTCAGGACCGACCAGCCCAGCCGGAATGCCCGCGATGCTTGAGATCTATAACAGCCTGACCCGCGAAAAGGCGCCTTTCACCCCGCTCGTCCCCGGCGAGGTCGGCATCTACGTGTGCGGCATGACGGTCTACGACCTCTGCCACCTGGGCCACGCCCGGGTCATGGTGGTCTTCGACGTGGCCTATCGCTATCTGCGCCACCTCGGGTTCGCGGTGACCTATGTGCGCAACATCACGGACATCGACGACAAGATCCTGCGCCGGGCGCAGGAGCGGGGCGAACCATTCACCGAGTTGACCGAGCGCTTCATCACCGCCATGCATGAGGACTCTGCGGCGCTGGGCTGTCTGCCGCCCACGGCCGAGCCCCGCGCGACCGCCCATATCCCCGAGATTCTGGGAATGATCGGTACCCTGATCGCCAAGGGCCTGGCCTACACCGCGGACAACGGGGACGTCTACTACGCGGTTAGCGCCTTCCCCGGTTACGGCAAGCTCTCCGGCAAGGACCCGGCGGCGCTGCGGGCCGGGGCGCGGGTGGAGGTGGACGAGGCCAAGCGCGACCCGCTCGACTTCGCCCTCTGGAAGGCGGCCAAGCCCGGCGAGCCCGCTTGGGACTCGCCCTGGGGGGCGGGACGCCCCGGCTGGCACATCGAATGCTCCGCCATGTCCACCTGCTGCCTGGGCAACCATTTCGACCTGCACGGCGGCGGGGCGGACCTGCAGTTTCCGCACCACGAGAATGAGATCGCCCAATCCGAGGGTGCCACCGGCGAGCCCTTCGTCAACGTCTGGATGCACAACGGCTTCGTGCGGGTGAACGAGGAAAAGATGTCCAAGTCACTGGGCAACTTCTTCACCGTGCGTGAGATCCTGGAGCGCTACCGGCCCGAGGAGGTGCGTTATTTCATCCTCACCAGCCACTACCGCAGCCCGCTCAATTACGACGACGAGCACCTCAATAACGCCCGCGCGGCACTGACCCGACTCTATACTGCACTGCGCGGTCTGCCGCTGGCCGTGCCCGCGGTGGGCGGGGAGGCCTTCCGGGCGCGCTTCACCGCCGCCATGGACGACGACTTCAACACCCCGGTGGCGCTTGCCGTGCTGTTCGATCTGGTGCGCGAGATCAATCGTGTGCGACCTCAGGACGAGGCCGCGGCCGCCGGACTGGGGGCGGAACTGCGCGCGCTGGGCGAGGTGCTGGGCATCGTGCAGGGGGATGCAGAAGCCTACTTGCAGGGCAGGGGCGTGACGCAGCGGATCGAAATGACTGCGATTGAGTCGATTACCACCACTGCTCCGTCGGGTTTTACCGGTACGCTTGAGTTGGCCGGCGAGGCGATTGAGCGCCGCATGGCCGAGCGTCTCGCCGCCCGCAAGGCCAAACAGTGGGGCGAGGCGGATCGCATCCGCGATGAACTCGCCGCCGCCGGCATCGTGCTGGAAGATGGGGCGGGTGGGACCACCTGGCGCCGGGGTTGAGCCGTCATGAACCACCGCTATGAAACAGACGTGATCGCCTGGGCCGAGGAGCAGGTGGCTTTCCTGCGTGCCGGTAACTTGGCTGAACTCGACATCGAACACATCGCCGAGGAGATCGAGGACGTGGGTAAGGGCGAACGGCGTGAACTGGCCAGCCGTCTGGCGGTCCTGCTGGCGCACCTGCTCAAGTGGCAGTTCCAGCCCAACCGACGCGGCAACAGCTGGCGGCGCACGATCAAGGAGCAGCGCCGGGCCATTGCGGCCCACCTCATCGAGACCCCCAGTCTGCGAACGTCGCTGCGTAACGACAATTGGTTCGCCGGGGTCTGGGCCGATGCGCTCACCCGGGCCATCGACGAGACCGGGTTGGACCTGTTCCCGCAGGATTGTCCCTGGACGCCCGAGCAGGCCCTGTCACCGGACTTCTATCCGGACTGACGCCCCCGGTTGTCGGCCACTGGAGCCACGCCCATGCAGAACCCCCACCAATCCGCGACACCGCCGAGCGCCGCGGCAGACTCCAAGGCCAGCTCCAACTACCCGCGTCATCGCGTTGCGACGCACGCCAAACGGCACCGCCTGCCGTGGGGGGCGAAGGCCAAGCTGCCGCGCCTGCACCGCCCCCCGCCGGGGACCCCGGCCGGGATCGAGTATCACGAACTGGTTCAGACCCCGGGGGCGGGGACGGCGCTGGTCGTCTGCACGGACTACTCCCCCGATCGCTGGGAGGTGCAGCCGGTGGCGGACATGGCCGCCTTTATCGCCACCCATCGCCCGGATTGGTCGCAGGTGCGCTGGATCCAGGTCCAGGGGCTCGGGGACGCCGCGACCATCCGCGCCCTGGCGGAGAAATACCAGTTGCACCCGCTGGCCATCGAGGACGTACTCGACGGTCAGCATCGACCCAAGGCGGACGACTATCCGGGCTCCGGGGAGCAGCCCGGGCGGCTCTTCGTGGTGGCGCGGCGCGTGGTCCAGAGCGTGGACGACATCCATGCCGAGCAGGTCAACTTCTTTCTCGGGCGCCGAACGCTCTTGAGCTTCCAGTCCAGCGCCTGCCCGGCCATCGAGGCGGTCCGGCGCCGGATCGAAAATCCGCACTCGCGCTTGCGCCAGAATGACGCGAGCTTTCTGCTCTACGCCATCCTGGACACCATCGTCGATGGACTCTACCCGCTGCTGGAGGCGGCCTCCGTGCACCTGGAGGAGGCGGAGGAGGCAACCATCGACCAGACCGAACCGCAGACCCTGCACTCGATCCACCGGATCAAGCGCGGACTGATCCTGCTGCGCCGGGTCGCCTGGCCGATGCGCGAACTCATCGGCGATCTCCAGCGGGAACGGCACGAGTGTCTTTCGGAGGTCACTCAGACCTATTTCCGCGACGTCTATGACCACTGTGTCCAGGTCATCGACCTGATCGAGACCTACCGGGAGATCGCCTCCGACGTGGCGGACATGCACATGTCCATGCTCTCCAATCGCACCAACGAGATCATGAAGGTGCTGACCATCATCGGGACCATCTTTATCCCACTGACCTTCATCGTCGGGGTCTACGGCATGAACATGTACATCCCCGAAAACCAATGGCACTACACGTACGCCGTATTCTGGATTGTCTGCCTCTGCATCGCCGGCTATATGCTATGGCGCTTCCGCCGCGGCGGGTGGTTCTAGCATTGGAACCTGACCACGGCCCCGCCACTGCCGCGCCGCCACCGCCAGCCCCCAAGCGGCTGGAGCGCGCCTGGTTGACGGCGGCCTTGGCGCTCGCCGCGCTTCTCGGCAATGCATTCGGTCTGCCGCTCGCCTTCGGCGTCGACTTCCTGTTCGGCTCCATCGCCGTGATGCTCGCCCTGGCCTGGCTGGGTACCCGGGCGGGTCTGGTGGTGGCCCTGGTCGGGGGTGCCGACACCTGGTTGTTGTGGGGGCACCCATACTCCCTGTTCATCTTCCTGGCCGAGGCCGCCGCGGTGGGTTGGCAACGGGAGCGCGCGTGCCGCCGCGGCCTCGCCCCACCGCCGCTCGCGGTCTCCGCGGCCCTTTACTGGCTCCTGCTCGGCGTCCCGCTCGCGGTTCTGGCCCACCGGGTGGTGCTGGGGATGGACTGGACACCGACCCTGCTGATTGCCCTCAAGCAGGCGCAGAACGGTATCCTCAACGCCGCGCTCGCCGATCTGGTCCTGGTGGTCGGTGCGCTGGTCAACCGGCGCAAGTCTGCGTTGCCGCTCGCCCAGCCGCTGTTCGGGGTCCTGCTGGCGGCGATGTTGTTGCCCACGTTGCTGGTGAACGCCTGGGAGAATTGGGACCTGAAGGCGCGCCTGGAGACGGCCCAGGCGGAGCGCCTGCGACTCTTCGGCGAGCTCGGGGTCCGTCAGTTGCTGGCACAGTTGTCGGACCCCGGTGCCGACCCCGCCGCCCTAGCGGCGCAACTGCAGGTCATGCGTGCCGCTCTGGCGGAGAATTTGCCCGCGCCAGCCGACCCGCAACTGCGCCTGGAGCGGGGTCCGGCCCGGGTGGCGGCAGCCCGGGTTGCCGCGTCGCTGTATTGGGACCCGGGCGCTTCGCCCCCCCCGGGCCAGGTCATCGCCACCGCCGTCCCCGGACTCTCTCTAATCTCGCCGAGCGGTCGTTATTCCTCGCGTGTTGCCTGGTGGCATCAGGTACGCTACCGCCTGGAGGTCCCGGATCGGACCGTCCCCAATGCCGCGGGCGCCCTGTCCCTGGACTGGCGTCTGGTCATCGAGTGGAGCGCCGCTCCCGTGATCGATCAAATTCAGGGGGCGGCGGCTCGGCTCCTGGTGTTGCTGCTGGCCGTTACCCTACTGGGGTTGCTGGTTGCGGGCCGCTTGAGTCAACGCATCATGCAGCCCCTGCGCCAGCTCGTGCAGGGCGCTCGCGCCCTGCCGAGCGCGATCCGCGAGGATCGCGCCTTGCCCGCCCCGCGCCCCGGTCTGCTGATGGAGACCGGCGAATTGGCGGATGCGGCGACCGTGATGGCGGAGTCCCTGGCCGCGAGTTTCCGGGCCTTGCACGAGGAGCGCGACCGGCGCGCCGCCGTGAACCTTGAACTTTACCGGCAGGAGGGGCGTTACCGTCTGGTGGCAGAGAACATCGAGGACCTGATCATCCGGGTCGACGCGCAGGGTCGTTTCAAGTATGTGAGCCCCTCCTATTGCCGGACCTTCGGTCGCACCGAGTCCGAGTTGATCGGCACGGCCGAGTTGCCTGCGATCCACCCCGATGATGAGGCGGCGACCACGGCGGCGGTCGCCTCGCTGTTGCAGCCGCCGCACACCTTTACCATTGAGCAGCGCAACCGCACGGTGCGGGGCTGGCGCTGGTTCCAGTGGTCGGATCAGGCCGTGCTGGACAGCCAGGGCCGGGTCATCGGCATCGTCGCCGTGGGCCGGGATGTCACTGACCGCAAGGTTGCTGAGCAGGAACTGCGCGAGAGCGAGCAGCGCGAGCGCGCGGCGCGCCTCACCCTGGAGCGCACCCAGGAGTCGCTGCTCAAGGCCCAGGCGATCGCGCGGCTGGGGTCCTGGGAGTTCGATTTGCGCACTGAGCACCTGTCCTGGTCACCGGAGACGTTCCGCATCTTTGGACAGGACCCGGAACGCTTTGAGCCCTCTTACGCGGGCATGCTCGCCGCCATCCATCCGGAAGATCAGGTCCTGCTCGACCGGGTCTATCGGGAGTCCGTCGCCAACCACGCGCCCTACGAACTGGTGCATCGCCTGTTGCTGCCGGACGGCTGCATCAAGTGGGTACACGAACGCGGTGAGACCGACTATGCAGCCGACGGCACGCCGCTGACGTCACGCGGGACCACGCAGGACATCACCGAGCGCACGGTGGCTGAACTGGCCCTGGCCGAGGAGCGCCGGCGCCTGGCGAATGTCATCACGGCCACGCGGGTAGCGACCTGGGAATGGGATCTGCCCACCGGCACCGGCACGATCAACGACCGCTGGGCGCAGATTATCGGCTATCGCCTGGACGAGTTCGCCCCGCTCAACGTACAGACCTGGATGGATCTGACCCACCCCGATGACCTGAAGCAGGCAATCAGCCTGGCGAAACGGCACGTCACGGGTGAACTGGAGGGCTATGAGTGCGAGCTGCGGATGCGCCACAAGGACGGGCACTGGGTCTGGGTCCTGTCGCAGGGCCGGGTGGTGGATTGGGATGCGACGGGCGCACCCAGGTTAATGTCCGGCATCAGCCAGGACATCACCGAACGCCGCCTGGCGCAGGAACGGCTAAAGGAGAGCGAGGAGGCCCTGATCGATTACAACGCCCAGCTCGAGAAGTTGGTGGACGTCATCAGCCTGCCGCTGCCGCCCGCCGAACAGGTTAGCCGCCTGCTGTGGCTGGGTTGCCACAGCCTGGGGGGGCACGCGGTGGTCCTGGCGATGACGGACGAGGCGCATGGCCACCACGTGCTGTTCGCGGCCCGCGACGACGCCCTTGGTGTGTCCCCACCCGAACTCGACCGCTCCCTCCTCCACGAAGCCTTGGCCCATCTGGGTAGCCCCCGGGTCGTGGAGCCGGAGCAGTTGCCCGGTGCGGTGATCGCCGCGGGCTTTCACTCCGGTATCACCATGGCCTTTGAGTGTCGGTGTCCGGACGACCAGATCGACACCTTGGTCCTGTCACTGTGGGGGTTGGAACCGTCACTGAATCTGAGTGGGCCCGGGCAGCAGATCATCCGTCTCATCGCCCAGCGGATCGCCGCGGTGCGTTATCAGGAGCAGGTCCAGCACGACCTGGTGGCCGCCAAAGGGCGCGAGACCATCGGCCACCTGGCGAGCGGAATATCCCATGATTTCAATAATCTGCTTGGCGTCATCGACGCTAATATCTATTATATCGAGGGGCGGGTCAGGGCCCTGGCCCCGACCGACCCGCAGCTGCGCCAGGTCTTCGATGAGACCCAAAGCGCCTTAGGTCAGGCCAAGGTCATCACCTCCGGGATGCTCTCCCTGAGCCGCGCCGGCGGCGTGCCCTTGGAGTTGGTGGACCTGGGGCCGGCGGTCGCCGAACTGGGACGCATCCTGCATCAGGTGTTCCCCGCCGCAATCGAGCTGCGGATCGCTGTCGCACCTGGACTCACGGTCTGGAGCAACCGTGCCTTTCTCCAATCGGCACTGCTCAACCTGGCGCTCAATGCCCGCGACGCCATGCCCGAGGGCGGTCGTCTGTCCATTGAGGCGCAGCTCATCGACGCGGATGCGCCGGTCGCGCTCGCGGTGGGGCGGCTGCCGTCGATGGACTGTATCGCCCTGCGGGTCACCGACAACGGCAGCGGCATTGCACCGGACCTGCTCACCCGGATCTTCGACCCGCTGTTCTCCACCAAGGCGAAGCGACGGGGGCATGGTCTCGGGCTCTTCATGGTGCAGGAATTCGTGACGCGCTCCGGTGCTGGGCTCACGGTGGAGTCGCAGCTCGGGCGCGGTACCTGCTTCAGCCTGCTGCTGTCTCGCGCTGCCCCCGCCACCCCCACCGGCGGGCTGAGCGAGCTCGCGGCGCCGGGATTGCTCGCGGACGTGTCCAGCGCGCACGGCGCCGCCGCGCTCACGGGGTTGCGGGTGCTGGTGGTCGACGACGATCCGCGGGTGCGGGAGGCGGTCGGCCGGCTACTGACCTTGGATGGCGCTCGCCTGGGTCAGGCCGAGCATGGGCAGGCGTGTCTCGAACTCCTGGAGCGCGACGGTGCATTCGATCTGGTGCTCTCCGACATCGCCATGCCGGTGCTCGATGGCGTCCAACTCGTGCAGCGCCTGGCGCAGCAGCGCCCCGGGCTGCCGGTCATCCTGATGACGGGTCAGAAGGACGCCTTGGACGCGCTGGAGGAGCTCCCTGAGTGGCCAACGGTCCTGCGCAAGCCGCTAGACCCAGCGGTCCTGCGCGCCGCGATCCTGGCCAAGCTCGGCGCGCGCTCTAGACCAGAGTCGGCTGCTCAGCAATAGGGCGGACCCCAGCCGGGCGGGGCATTCGCCCCGCCCGAAACGTTTTCGGCGATCACCGTAGGCAAGGTTGCGGCGTCCTAAACGTTCGGGCCGGGGTCACAGACCCCGGCCCGCGCCGTCCAAGCGGCAACGCTGATCAAGGCCGGCGTCAGAGACGTCCAAACGCGCAATGCGAGCTGCTGCCGATCCCCCGGCGCAACGCTTGGCGGAACATGCCGATCTCGATGAGCTTGGGGATCAGCTCCTGCGCCTCGTGATTCAGGTGTCGCTCGACCAACGCGCAGACCTGGTGGGTCTCGGTCAGGAATTCATCATTGAAGTTGAATTCGCAGTGCTTCAGCCAGCGATCGTAATAAGCGCTGAAGGTCTGGCGCAAGGGCTTCTCCCCGCTGATGAATCCCCAGGCCAGGGACTGTACCTGCGGGTCATCATGCATCAGCAGGCGGGGATACAGGCCGTGATCCGCTTCGGTCAAATGGCTATTCAACCGCTCGCTCAGGTCGCACAACAACTCATACGCGGTCTTGGCATTGCCGCAGCGATGCAGTGGTTCGATGGCGAGCAACGTGCGCAAGTCTTCGATCATCCGGCGCACCTCCTGGTGGGTGCCAAGATAGTCATCCAAAGCCGACATGGGGCATCCTCCTCGTTGTTATTAAAGCAGCGTCACCGCCAGGCGCGGGGCGGCGGCAAGTTGGAGTGACTGATTGTGCCGTGCGCTGTGCCATCAGGTCTGCGCCTGATTCAACCATGCGGAATTAAGCTCAATGCTATACGCCCGCCCTGCGCTTGGTCTGTGCGGTATCACACATAGCCCACGGATGGGCTCGGTGGTGATGACCACGTGCGCTGCATCAATAAAATGCGCTGGCCAGGGTCTATACTGGCCCCACATGAATGATCATTGGAACCACGTCCGTCGCTGGTCCCGGGGTAGGCATCGGTGGCCTTTCCCGACCTTTCCCGACCTTTCCCGACCTTTCCTGGCCTTTCCCGACCTTTCCTGGCCGTTCCTGGCCCTGGAGCCCCCATGGTGACCCTCAGCGACACCCCCGATCGCTCACTGGTCGACTTGCTCGCCGTGCTGCGCCGCGAGCCCATTGATCCGTCCGATCCCCACGCTGTACTCCACGACCTGCAAGTCCACCAGATCGAATTGGAGCTGCAGAATCGGGAACTGCGCGCGGCGCAGCAGGCACTGGAGGAGTCTCGCGACCGCTACGCTGATCTCTACGACTTCGCCCCGGTGGCCTATGCCACGCTCAATCGCCAGGGGCAGATCACCCAGATGAACCTGACCGCCGCCCGGTTACTGGGGGTGCAGCGGGGGCAGGCGTCGGAGCTGTTACTGACCGTGCGGCTGCCCCCGGGTGATGGGCTCGCCCTGCTCGCCAGCCTCGCCCGGGTGCTGACCACGCAGCGGGGGCAGACCATTGAGGTCACCCTGGGCCGCCCGCCGCTGCAACGCCGCGATCTGCGCCTGGTGATTCAATGCGAAAATCCGCATCCGCGCGGAGCGCCCCCGACGGCCTGCCGCGTGATCCTCTTGGACATCACCGAGGTCAAGCGGGCGCAGGCCTGCGTCCTGGACCAGCAGCATTTTCTCCAGTGCGTCATCGATGGGATCGTGGACCCGATCGTGGTCACCGGTGTGGACCACCGGGTCTTGCTGATGAACACGGCCGCGCGCGAAAGCGTCGGCATGCCCAAGGCGGCGGCGGACGGCGGTGGCGAGGGACCCGATGATCGGTGCCCGGCCCGCGAGGTGCTGGCCAGTGGTGCGGCGGTGAAGGTGATCCAGCGTCGCGAGGGGGCGGCCGGGCAGACCCGGTGGGTCGAGCGGATCGGCGCGCCGTTGCACGGTCCCGCAGGAGCGCTCCTGGGGGTGACCGTGTCCGCCCGCGACATTACTGAGCATGTGGAACTGAGCGAACAGCTGCGGGCGCGCGAGCAGCAACTCGAGCACCTGGTGACACACGATTGCCTCACTGGACTACCCAACCGGGCGCTCTTCACCGACCGCCTGGGCCAGGCCATGCGTCAGGCCCGGCGCGATCAGCGTCAGATGGCCGTGCTCTTCCTCGATCTGGATCGGTTCAAGTCGATCAACGACCGCCTGGGGCACCCCATCGGCGACCAGGTCCTGAAGCGGGCGGCGCAGCGTATGCGCGCACTGGTGCGTGAGAGCGACACCGTCGCCCGGCTGGGCGGCGATGAGTTCGCCATCGTCCTGGGGGTGGTGGCCCACGGCGACGACGCCGGGGTGGTCGCCGACAAGCTGATCGCGGCCTTCCGACTGCCCTTTGCCGTGGATGGCCAATCGCTCACGGCCACCCTCAGCATCGGCATCGGCATCTATCCGCAGGACGGCGACGACGCGGACATCCTGGAGCGCAACGCCGATGCGGCGATGTACCGGGCCAAGGGCCAGGGCCGCGACACCGTCTGCTTTTATACCGAGGACGTGGCCAGTGGCATCCCGACCTAAGGCGATTTCCGGCAAACCTGGTAGTAACCACCATCGGATAGGATGTCGGTGCGACTTCAGTCGCACCTACGCTTGGCGGTCAGTTAATTGGTGGCAATTAACGACGTAACCCCGCGTGGCGAGGGTGGTCGGCGGCCCCGCCGGCAAATCAAACCGCGATCCGGTCGGGGAGCAGTCGGTCAGACTCTTTCTTGACCACGTGATAGCACTCGCACACGCGCGCCTCCAGGCCCGGTCGATTCAACACGGTGATGTGGCCCCGGCTGTACTGAATCAGACCGGCCTGCTGCAGCTTGCCGGCGGCCTCGGTGACGCCTTCACGGCGCACCCCCAGCATGTTGGCGATCAGCTCCTGGGTCATGCGCAATTCGTTCGAGTGTATCCGGTCGAGGCTGAGCAGCAGCCAGCGGCATAATTGCTGGTCCAATGAGTGGTGCCGATTGCAGACCGCGGTCTGCCCCATCTGGGTGAGCAGGCTTGCGGTGTAACGCAGCAGCAGATGCTGTAAGGACTCAGAGCGGGCCAGCTCCTGCTTCAGCAACCGCCCCTTGAGTTGATAGGCGTGGCCCTCACTCTGCACCACCGCGCGATTGGGCATGGTCTCGCCGCCCAGGAACAGCTCGATGCCCACGAGTCCCTCGTTACCGATCACGGCGATCTCGGCAGACGACCCATCCTCCATGACGTAGAGCAGTGACACGATCGAGTTGGTGGGAAAATAAACGTGTTCCAACCGATCCCCTGATTCGTGCAGTGCCCGGCCGAGCGGCAGTGGAACCGGTTCCAGGTGGGGAAACAGCCGCTCACCAACGGCACTGGGCAGGACGGCCAGCAGGTGGTTGTCACGTGGGTTCAGTGAGATAGTCTTCATGATGGCCTCAGGGCGACTGCACTTGACGCTCTGGCGCCGCGGCACATATGGTCTGCGAGGGGGTATGTCAAGGGGTCCCGCCCCCGCTCGGGATCGGGGTTAGCTCGCCCCCCCCCCCGGCCAACCGGGTGCGTCCGGTGGGTGCGCGGCAGACCCAGGAAGTTGCCCAACAGGTCGCGCAGCTCATCAAGATAGGCCGCGGTCAAGAGCGCGAGACCGGCATAAAAGCGGGTATCGCAGCACACCGCCACCCGCTGAGCGAACCGGCTGACCCAGCGTAGCGGGTGTTCATCCATAAAGCGCACGGCGTCTGCCAGGGGCGCGGACGCGGTCTTGGCCCCCACCAGATGGGCGAGAAAGCGCAGTTGATTGACCAAATGATCCTCCCGGTGACGACGCCAGTCCTCCTCCGGCAGCCCATGGGCCCGATACCAACCGGGCACCCCGAGCGTCGATGCGGGTGGGTTCAGGCTGTCCTCGTCTAACCAGACGGATTCGCAGGGCGAGCCGTGCGTGCCATGGGTGAGGTAGATGTTCGCGTAGTCGGCCTTGAGGCGGTTCAGTGTGTACGCCAGCAGGGCGGTCGGGGCCAGCGGGAGCCCCGACCGCACCATCGCCAGCGCGGCGAGCGCCGGTTCACCGCGCAATTGCAGCTCCAACACGTCATCGTAGCAGCGGCGCTGCAGGGTCGTGATCGACGACCAGTCGAGCTCGCAGCCATGGAGACGGGACAGGGCCAACAGGTCGTCGACCACCGGCTTGCGCAGACCGCAGACTGCCCCTTCCTGATGGTGGTTTGGGTCGGTCAAGGCATTCATTCTTCTCGTGTCCTCCTCGTCAGCGGCGTTGCCCCGATCGGCTCGACCTGCGGATGTGTAACGCCCGCTGCTCCGTCGGGCGAGCCTTCCGCATCGGACCAGGGCGCGCTTGTCGGCCTCCTTCGCCGACTCTGTAGTGCCATAAGCAAGAATCGCGCTCATCTCATAGTAACGGTGTTAATTTATGTTTTTCTTAGGCTTTTCGTTGATGGTCAGGGTAAGTCCCCACGTCTTGCGGGTGGCGAATCTGACACTCTGTCAGGGTCCGGTGCAAGCATGTCCATGGGCGCCCCCGCGCATGGCCCGACGGGTCCTCATGAATCCGCTGCCGGGCGAAAACAGTCTCGTTGGCTTGGACTGTTAACAGCGCCACGGTCCAGCTTCGGGAAGCGCGGATGCGCGGCCGACGGGACGTCTGGTTATGACAGAATGGCATGGCGTGGGGGGTCGTAACGGTGGCGATCTGCCCCAGCCAGCCTTCGGCAGCATGACGGGCCGGCTGGCATAGAGAGACTGACATCTTGTCAGTGTGATACCCTGCGCTCTGACCCAGCGCTGCGGAACCGCACCGATGCAGAACCACCTCCTGATCGTCGAAGACGATCCGGCCCTGAACCAGTTGATGATCAACCAACTCCAAGGGCTGGGCTACCGGGCGACGGGGGTGCCCTCCTGGCGGGCGGCGGACGACTATCTCGCCGACCATGAGCCGCCTTTGATCATCGCCGACGTCCAGCTCGCGGACGGCGACACCCTGGAGCGTCTGCCTGAGCTGGTGCACCACCAGCCGGTGGTGGTGCTGGCGGCCTTCGGCTCGGTGCGCAGCGCGGTGGCGGCCATGAAGGCGGGGGCCTACGAATATCTGCTGAAACCGGCGAGCTCCGAAGAACTCGCGCTGACGGTCAAGCGTGCCCTGGAGGATGCGGCCTTGCGCAGCGACCACCGATTCTATCGGCAGCGGCTCAAGGCCAAGGAGGGGGCGGGCAGTTTCATGATCGGCGTCAGTGACGCGCTGCGCCGGATCGAGGAGACCATCGGCGCGGTGGCCGGCACTGACATCAACGTCTTGATCCAGGGGGAAAGCGGGTCCGGCAAGGAGCTCGTGGCCCACGCCGTCCACGACCGCAGCGAGCCCGCGCGCCGCAATTTCGTCGCGGTGGATTGCTGCACCCTGCCGGCGGGGCTCTTTGAATCCGAGCTCTTCGGTCACGAGAAGGGCGCCTTCACCGGTGCCGACAGGCGCAAGAACGGTCTGATCGAGAGTGCTCAGGGTGGCACCCTGTTCCTGGATGAGATCGGCGAGCTCGACCTCTCCACCCAAGCCAAGCTGCTGCGCGTCCTGGAAACCGGCGTGTTCCGGCGCGTCGGTGGCACCAAGGACCTCCAGGCCCACACCCGCATCGTCGCCGCCACCAATCGCGACCTCTATGCGATGAGCGGCCAGGGGCAATTCCGCGCCGACCTCTTCTACCGTCTCAGCGCATTCATCATCGAAGTACCGCCCTTGCGTGAACGCCGCGACGACATCTCCGCGCTGGTCGCCCATTTCATGCAGCACCACAACTTTTCGCGCCGCATCGCCAAGGTCATCAACCGCGATGCCCTGCATCAGCTCACCGCCTACGACTGGCCCGGCAATGTGCGCGAACTCAAGAACGTCATCGAGCGTGCTATCATCCTCTCGCGCGAGACCAATACCATCCGGGCCGAGCACCTGGCCTTCGCGCCGGGCCATGGCCTGGGTCTTGTCAAGGTCTCCATCCACTTCGATCGGGCCCCCACCCTCGATGAGCTCCAGGCCGAATACCTGCGGCTGCAACTGGCCAAGCACTCCGGGCACCGCGGCAAGGTGGCGCAGGTGCTGGACGTGAGTGAACGCAACATCTACCGGCTGATCCGTCGTTACGGGTTACACCAGCAGTCCTGATACCGGCACCAACCAACCATGACAAACACCAACTACACCAATATCCTGGGGGCGCGTATCGCACTCGGGTTGTTCCTTACCGCGCTGCTGTTACTGAGCTGGCGGGTCTTGAGCCCATTCATCATCCCGGTCGCCTGGGCCGCCATCCTGGTCTATGTCACCTGGCCCATTTATCACCGGCTGCGCAGTCTATTGCGACGCCAGGTCGGCCTGAGCGCCCTGCTGATGACGCTCTTCCTCAGCCTGACCTTTGCGTTGCCCCTGCTGTCCATGGTCGGGATGCTGCAGCGAGAGGTGCCGGCCGCCTATAACCGGTCGGTCGAGGTCCTGCTGAGCGGGCCGGAGGCGGTGCCGCCCGCCATCGCCCATATCCCCTGGCTCGGCGACGAGATCCAGCGGGTGATTGCGCTCTCCGCCGAGGATCCGGAGACCCTGCGCAGGCAGGTGGTGCAGTGGGGCAAGCCCTGGGTGGATGGTTCACTCGATGTCCTGGGCGGCATTGGTTTCACCGCCTTCAAATTCATCTTCGCCCTGTTCACCGCCTTCTTCTTTTACCGCGACGGCGAGGAGTTGTTGGATCAGGTGCGCCGCCTGCTCTACGGGCTGATTGGCGCCCGTTCCGGGGCCTATCTGTTCGCCATCGGCAGTACCACCCGCGCCGTCCTCTATGGTCTGGTGTTGACAGCACTGGCCCAGGGTGTGCTGGCCGGACTCGGGTATTGGGCGGTGGGGGTGCAGGCCCCGGTGCTGCTCGGCGCCTTGACCGCCATCCTCGCCCTGGTCCCCTTCGGCACCCCGCTGGTGTGGGGCGTGGTGAGCATCTGGCTGTTGGCGAGCGGCCACACCTGGGCCGGCCTCGGTCTGGCCGCCTGGGGCATCCTGGTGGTGAGCCAGATCGACAACATCTTGCGCCCCATGCTCATCAGCAGCTCCACCCGCATCCCCTACCTGCTGGTGCTGTTCTCAGTGCTGGGCGGCATCTCCGCCTTCGGCCTGCTGGGGCTCTTCCTAGGTCCCATCGTCATCGCCGTCCTGCTCGCCGTGTGGCGCGAGTGGCTCGAAGAACAGATGCCCCGTAGTCAGCTCACCTATGCCGGGGAGCGGGTTGCGGCGGCGGATGGGGACGATCAAGGTGCGGTGGCCCGGCCGCAGGACTGAGACTAAGGGGCATGGCAAGCAGCGTTTGCGGGCGCTGTTTGCGTGCTTCCTATCCCATGGTAAGGAGAGATAAATGCCGGTCCAGCCTCTCGTGACACCGCTCCAGCGGTGTCACGCGTGTATTGGGCGCTGTGCGCCCCGAGGCGGTTGGCCGGCCTTAGAATCAAGGCCGGCAGTATGGACAGTGCGGCCTTGAACACCGTTTCGGCCACTGATCCATCTGCCGCAAAGCGCCGCGACTCTGGGGGCGCCGCACCCCAGTGCGGCCCAGTATCTCAATCCGCGCCCGGTCGATTGACCGGGCGATGCAGGCGATCAACGAGGCTGCGCGGCTACT
>CAILVI010000566.1 GCA_903837595.1 uncultured Thiodictyon sp. | reverse complement strand
GTGACGTCAGCATCGACGAGGTCATTCGCCAGATGCAGGTGCGCCACGCCAAACGACAGGCGGCCATCGACTACGCCTTTGAAAAGCAACGCCGTGAGCAAACGGGCTGAAGGCTATGAATGTGACAAAGTAGAATTAACCCTCCAGGTTTGGGCCAACCAAGCCGGCGCGCAAGACTGCGGCGCCGTCGGTGACCAATCCGCTACCCTGTCCGGGCTTGCCTCGGGCGCCAGCCAGACGGTCACGGTTAACGGCCTGCCGGCAGGTGTGGCCGGTGCCAAGACACTCCGGGTCTTCGTCGATAGTCAGTGTCAGATCGCGGAAAGCGATGAAACCAACAACCAGTCCACCACGGCCTATACCGTCACGGCGCCCACAGCAAACGACGCGGCCCTGCGCGAGCGGGTGGCGCGCGATGGGTGGGTACTGGTGCAGGTAGACCTGCCGGCAAACACCTTCGGTCCGGATCGGGCGGCACAAAGCCTCTTGTCTAGATTGCCCACCGCTTCCTATCGCGCGGTGCTGCACACGCCGGGTTCGTCCAGACTCACACTGCGGGTCAATGCCGCCGGGTTGGAGGGGGCTGCTGGCGTCGCGTTTGATGGCGTCGCCCTTGGCGGCGGCGGTGGTGGCGGCCGGTAATGCCGATATGCAGCGGATCGGCGCGGGTGTTGTCCACGGCCTGGCCATCAAGCCCGATGCCAGCCTCTGGGCGTGGGGGGATAACACGTATGGTCAACTCGGCAACGGCACGACGGGGGCGCGCCTGAGTCCGATCCAGGTCCTGGCCGGGGTCGCGGGCGTGGCGGCCGGTTATGCGCACACGCTGGCCCTTAAGCCCGACGGCAGCCTCTGGGCCTGGGGGGCTAACTGGAATGGCCAACTCGGCGATGGCACGACGACAGCACGTTTGAGTCCAGTCCAAATCCTGGCCGGGGTCGACGCCGTAGCGGCCGGCGATGTTCACACCCTGGCCCTCAAGTCCGACGGTAGCCTCTGGGCGTCGGGGGCTAACTGGAGTGGTCAGCTCGGCGACGGCACGACCACGGATCGATTGAGTCCGGTCCAGGTTCTGACCGGGGTCGCGGCCGTGGCCGCCGGGCCGAGCCACACCCTGGCGATCAAGTCCGACGGCAGCCTCTGGGCGTGGGGGGGTAACTGGAATGGCCAGCTCGGCGACGGCACGACCACGGATCGCTGGAGTCCCGTGCAGGTACTGAGCGGTGTCGCGGCGGTGGCGGGTGGGGTTGGTCATACTCTCGCCATCAAGACCGACGGCAGCCTCTGGGCCTGGGGATGGAACGGGTTTGGCCAACTCGGCGATGGCACGACCACGGATCGTTGGAGTCCGGTCCAGGTCCCCGGGTCTAGTGTGCCTTTGGCCCCGGACTTCGTGGTAACCGGTGTCGTCTTGACACCGAGTAGTCCGGCCGTCAACGGAACTTTCAGCGCTGCGGTGACAGTGACAAACAAGGGCGCGTCAGCCGGGATGCCGGGGGTGCTCCAGGTCTGGGCCGATCAGTCGGGCGTGCAAGCCTGTGGTGCCAAGGCGGATCAAGTGGCGATCCTGCCGAGCCTCGCGGCGGATGCCAGCCAGACGTTTACGTTCAGCGGCCTCCCGGCGGGTCTGGCCGGGACCAAGACCCTGCGCGCCTTCGTCGACAGCACCTGTCTGACCGCGGAGGCCAACGAGGCCAACAACCAGTACACTACGACCTACGACACCTTCAACGATGTCACCCTGACGGTGGCCAAGGCCGGAACAGGGTCGGGAGCCATCGGCGGCGGCGGGACCTATGCGTACAACACCCAGGTTACCCCCACCGCGAGCGCCGCACCTGGATCGACCTTCACCGGGTGGATGCCGGCCAGTTGCGGCAGCGCCTTCGCTCTGACCGCCGACACCACCTGCATCGCCACCTTTTCCTTCCTCCCCGACTTTGTGGTCACCAGCGTCTTCTTGACACCGAGTAGCCCGACTGTCAACGCGACCGTCACTGCTAAGGTCACGGTGACAAACAAGGGCGCGGTAGCCGGAACGCCGGGGGTGCTCCAAGTCTGGGCCGACCAGGCCACCGCGCAAGGCTGCGGCGCCAAGGGGGACCAATCGGTGATTCTGCCGAGCCTTGCGGCGGGCGCCAGTCAGACGGTTGGGTTCATCCGCCTGGCGGTGGGTGTGGCCGGGGTCAAGACCGTGCGGGCCTTCGTTGACAGTCAGTGTCTGACGGCCGAGACCGATGAAGCCAACAACCAGTCCACTGCGTCCTATACGGTAGCGCCGCCCGCGCCCGACTTCGTCGTCAGCACTATCGTCCTGACGCCAGCCAGCCCGACGGTCAACGGGACCTTCAGTGCCACGGTCACGGTGACAAACAAAGGCACGGCAGCCGGCACATCGCAAATCGAGGTCTGGGCCGACCAGGCCGCTGCGCAAAGTTGCGGCGCTAATGGGGGCCGAGTCGCGTCTCCTTTGGTGTCAAGCCTCGCGGCGGGCGCCAGCCGGACGTTCACGCTCACCGGTCTATCGGCGGGTGTGGCCGGGACTAAGACCCTGCGCGCGTTTGTGGATTTCGTCTGCATGACCGCGGAGTCCGATGAGACGAACAATCAGGCTGTGCTGATTTATTCGGTCATCCCGTAAGCGCTCTCCGCCCCCGTGACGGCGCGCGCCTGGGTCTCGCCCGGGTACCGCGCCGGAGCGGGTCTTTTTCCAGTTCTGGGTGTTGGCACCGGCGTGCCGCCACCCGGGCACCGGGGCAAGCATTCCGCCAGTCAGTCATTCCGGCCGGGACGCCGCAATCCTGCGCCAGGGATGGCCGCTTTGCGGCGGGTCCCAAGCTCCAACCTCAGGCCCAACGGCCTGCTGGTCCCACCTGGCTACCAGTCGCTGCCTCTCCCTCGTTTCTGATACCCGATCATCGCGCAGCCCGCGCTGGCGCAGCACCCGCGCGGGCGGCAGCGCTATCCGCTCGCTCCCCCTTTTGGCTTTTTTCACCCTGCCCTCCCCGGGAAATAGCGGATGAAGGCCGCCGGCTCAGCGATCGCGTCGCGTAACGCCTTCATCAAGCGATCCGGCATTCCACCGGTCTGCGTAGTTCTACTGGCCCACCCCCGGTAGTTTCGTCGATGCGACGCCGTTGCCTTTCCCGGATAGTCGCTCCCCATACCCATCACCCGTTAAGGAGACCGCATGACCGAGCCAATCAGGGTCCTGATCGTCGACGGTCACCCGCTGGTGCGCGCCGGCATCATCGCCGGCCTGCGGGAAGACCCCGGGATCGCCGTGGTCGGGCAGGCCGACACGGCGCAGGAGTCCTTGGAGCAGGCCCGGCACCTGTGCCCTGACCTGGTGGTGATGGATATCGCCTTGCGGGCAGGGAGCGACGGGGTCAAGGCAACCCGTGGGCTGAGCGCCGAGCTGCCGCAGACCCAGGTCCTGATCTTCACCATACACGACGAGTCTCACTATGTGGTGCGGAGCCTGGCGGCAGGGGCCCGCGGGTGCTTGCTCAAACAGGAGGGGCTCGCCGAACTGCGGTCCGGCATTCGGGCGGTGCATCAGGGGGTGCTGTTCATTGGCCGCGGGGTCGAATACCCGCCCCGGTCAAACGACCCGGACCCCTTGACCCCGCGCGAGCTCCAGGTCTTGTGCCTGATAGCCCAGGGTCTGGCCAATGGGCAGATTGCCCAAGCGCTCGCCCTGAGTCGGCGTACGGTCGAGTCCCATCGACTGAGTATCCGCCGCAAGCTTGGTCTCACCAGTGCCGCCGAACTGACCCGCTATGCCATCGCCCACGGACTCTGCCCCGGGCTGTTGGAGGCGCACGGGTTAGCGCGGGCCGGCAAGGTGCACCCCCGGCCCCCGCGGCCCCCACCGCATTAGCTTGCAACGCCATGGGCCATCTGGCCTGAAACAAAGGCTGCTTAACGCCGCGGTCGCAGAAGGAATAATTTGTTCGCCTTGGCTTGACGAGGGGCAGGGCCTGTATTAGCCTCAGCCGGAATTTAATTACATCGCGATGGGGCGGCTGGGGGCGCACGTCGGCCTTGATCACCAATCCGGCCCCGGTGCTCGCGGTGCAGCGCGCCTGATGCATGCGTGACACCGCCGCAGCGGTGTCACGAGAGCGGGGGTGAGATTCGGTGGCCGGGATACTGATCCAGGCCGGTTCTTGCTGAAGCGATCGCACGGGAGTGATTTGACCCTGGCCCCGGTGTCTGCCAGCAATAGCAGGAGCGTAGTGACATGACAAAAGAACCATTCGACACCGTCTGTATCATCGGTGCCGGATTCATGGGGACGCAGATCGGCTTGCAATGTGCCGCTCACGGCTATACTGTCCGGTTGGTAGACTGCCTTGAGGAGTGCCTGCAGCGGTCTGCGCAATCCCATTCGCAAGAGCTGGAGCAATGGCGCGCCAAGGGGTACATCACTGCGGATGAACCGGCCTCAATTATCAGTCGTATCAGTTTCAGCAGGGACTTGCACGCGGGAGTATTCGATGCTGGACTGGTCATCGAGTCGGTGCCTGAGGTCTTGGAAATCAAGCGGGCGATTTTTTCCCAGTTGGATGCGGCGTGCGCCGGCCATACGATTTTCGCCAGCAATAGCTCTTCGCTACGTATATCAAGCATTGAGAGTGCCACCGGTCGGCCGGGCAAGGTATTGAATATGCATTTCTATTCCTCGCCATGGCAGCGGGCCATGGTGGAGTTGATGAAGGGGACGGCGACCTCTGACGAGACCATGGCGAGCGCAGCCCATTTTGCGCGCGCGATCGGCCTGACGCCGCTCCTGGTGCTTAGGGAGAGTACCGGCTTTATCTTCAATCGCGTATGGCGGGCGATCAAGAAGGAGTGTCTGCAGCTGGTTGACTCCGGTGTTGCGTCCGCGGCGGATGTGGACCGCGCCTGGATGATCGCCAATCACCACCGCGTTGGTCCCTTTGGGTTGATGGATATGGTGGGGCTCGATGTTGTCAGGGATATTGAAATGGTTTACTTTCAGGAGTCGGGAGATCAATCGGACGCGCCGCCGCGGCTCCTGCTGGAGAAAATTGAAAAGGGACAACTGGGTGTCAAGACCGGCCAGGGATTCTACGCCTACCCTAATCCCGCCTATAACGATCCAGCGTGGCTGAGAGGCGCGACAGACGCCGGCTTCTAATTGCCTGTCGAGGAGCAGCGAGCGATGATAGAGAATCCCTTTGTGGGCGCCTGGAGGCTGATCTCCTGTGAGCTCAGAAGTGTAAATGGTCAGATCAGCTATCCAATGGGTAAGGACGCGCAGGGGTACATTATCTATAGCAGGGATGGATATCTTTCTGTGGCATTCATGAGTAGTGGTCGCAATCCCTTCGCGTCTGATGACTTGCGTGCAGGCAGTGCAGAGGAAAAGGTCCAGGCCTTTGATACATATTTCTCTTATTGCGGTAGATATGAAGTCCGTGATGAAGCAGTCATCCATCACGTCGAGGTGAGCTTGTTCCCAAACTGGACAGGGAAAAGTCAAGAGCGACGTTATCGCTTTGACCAAGACCAACTGATCCTAAGCGCCCCGCCGGTGCTGATCGATGGGATTGAGCAGGCGGCCCATCTGGTTTGGCAGAAAACGGCCGGGCGTGAGTAAATAGCGCATCCAGCTCCACCGGCCGCACGCACCATGCCAACCCTCACCACCTCCAACCTCTTCGACGTCGCCGCTGCCTGTCTGGCCGAGCCTGACCCCGAGCGCAAGCAGGCACTCACCGCTCAGGCCGCCGCGGCCTGGGCCGCCGGTGAACTGAGCCTCGACCCGGCCGGTGCCGGGCCGGTCTGCGACACCCCGGGCCGGCCCGCGCGCCCGGAACTGGTCGAGCCGCGCCAGCTCAAGGCGCGCAAGCTCTTAAGCCCCGAGGGCCGGGCCGCGCTGATCCACGCGGTGACGCACATCGAGTTCAATGCCATCAACCTCGCCTGGGACGCGGTGCAGCGCTTCCGCGACCTGCCGCGCGCCTTTTATGACGACTGGGTCCAGGTGGCGGCGGAGGAGGCGGAGCATTTTGCGCTGATGCGCGGTCGGCTCATCGATCTGGGTCACGACTATGGCGACTTTCCGGCTCACGACGGGCTCTGGACCATGGCCAGTCGCACCGCCCACGACCCGCTGGTGCGCATGGCCCTGGTCCCGCGGGTGCTGGAGGCGCGCGGGCTGGACGTCACCCCGGGGATGATCGAGCGCCTGCGCGCGGTGGGCGACACGCAGACGGCCGAGCGTCTGGGCGTCATCCTGCGCGAGGAGGTGGGCCATGTGGCGGCCGGCAGCCGCTGGTTCCGCTATCTCTGCGAGCAGCGGGGGCTGGCGCCCGGTCCGACCTATTTCGAGCTGATCGCGACCTGGCTCACGGGTGAGATCCGCTGCCCTCTCAATCGCGCGGACCGGCAGCGGGCGGGGTTTGATGAGGATGAATTGGAGCGGCTCGAGGGGCTGTGTGCACAGGGGCGGTAGCGCCGCCCCCGCGTTCTCGTGACACCGCTCCAGCGGTGTCGCGCCTGCGTCAGGCGCTCTGCGCCCCGAGCCAGCCGACGCAACGCGGCCATGGTTGAGTGGCAGCCCGTAGGATGGGTTGAGCGCAGCGAAACCCATCGTCAGCGCTTAGGTCGAGCGTTGATTGCCGGGTTTCACTTGGGCCGGACGGGGCGCCCGCGGCGCACAGCGCCTGACACAGGCGTGGCACCGTTGGAACGGTGTCACGAGAGCGCCCCCGGGCCACGCACCCTTGCGGCAACCCGTCGCGGCCGGGGGGCCGCTCCTACGGGATCTGGTACATTATGCCCAAGCTGACCGACCGGAGCCGTCTTCCAGCCAATGTCCGACCAACCGCCTGAGCCTGATCCGCAACCGGCCCCCGCCGACGCGGACGCCTTCCCGCGCGCCCCCCAGCTCCGCCTGGAGCCGGGGGGCCATACGGCGCGGATCGTGCGTACCGCGGTGGATGCGGCCGGGCGCTGGCTGGTCTCCGGGTCGGACGACAAGACGGTGCGGGTCTGGCGGCTCGCGGCGGGGCCCGCGGGTGAAGCGCCGGGCACCCTGGAGCGGACCATCCGGGTGCCGCTCGGCCCCGGCAACCTGGGCAAGGTCTATGCCGTGGCCATGACCCCGGACGGGGAGACCGTCGCGGTCGGGGGTTGGCTCGGCTCCGCGAACGGGCTGAGCACCGAGATTTACCTCTTCGACCGCGCCACCGGCACCCTGCGCCAACGGCTCAAAGGGCTGCCGAACGTGGTCAATCACCTGGCATTCGATCGCACCGGGCGTCGGCTCGCGGCGGTGCTCGGCGGCGGGGGCCTGCGGCTCTATGGACTGGCGACTGACGGCGGTCGCACCGGCGCCGCGGCGGCCTGGGCCGAGGTCGGCCGGGACCCGGATTATGGCGATAAGGCCCACTGGGCCGACTTCGCCGCAGACGGTCGGCTGGTCACCAGTTGTTATTACGACCGGGTGCGGCTTTATGACGCGCCGACCGAGTTCGCTGGACCGATCCCGGTTCCGCGCCGGTCCATCTGGGGTCGGATCTGGTCCAGCCTTGGCGGCCACCCATCGATCAAACCGTCCCACAGGACGCGCCCGCCCGGCGGCAAGCGCCCATTCGCGGTCGCCTTCTCCCCGGACGGGACCCGCATCGCGGTCGGCTACGAAGACAGCACCGCCGTGGACCTGCTGGACGGCCGCACTCTTGCACATCTGGGCAGCGCGGACACCGCCGGGATCGGCAACGGCAGTCTGAGCACCGTCGCCTGGTCCGCCGACGGCGGCACCCTCTTTGCCGGTGGGTTCTATGACGAGGGCGGCGCGCGTCCGGTGCTGCGCTGGTCGAAGGCTGGCCTTGGACACAAGGGCCGACCCCTGCGGGCGGCGAGCAACACGGTGATGACCCTGAACCCGCTCGCCGACGGCGGACTGGTGGTTGGGGCGCAGGACGGCATCGTCGTGCTCGGCCCGGTCGGACCTGGCGCCGAGGGTGTGCCCCGCTGGTCCAGGCCCGTGACTTCCGCGGACTTCCGTGCCCAGAACCATGCCAAGGGTCTGCGGCTCTCGTCCGCCGGCGACCGGATCGCCTTCGGCTATGAATACGGTGGTAAGCGCCCGGCCCTGTTCGACCTGGGTACCCGCGCCCTGACCCTCGACCCGGCCGCCGCTGCCCTCGCGGACCTGGCCCTGCCGGACGAGGGTCCGGCTGATCGCGACCCGGCGCACCCGGATGTCCCCCGGTGCGTAGTGACCGACTGGGTGAACGACACCGAGCCCAAACTCGACGGACGCCCGCTCAAGCTCGAACCCTACGAGATCGGCCGTTCACTCGCCCTGGCGCTGGCCGGCTCACCAGTGGGCTTCTGCCTCGGCACCGAGTGGTCGCTGCGCGCCTACACCCGCGACGGCCGCGAGCGCTGGCAGCAGCCGGTGCCCGACATCGTCTGGGCACTCAACGTGACCCGCGACGGCCGCTATGCGGTGGCCGGCTACGGCGACGGCACCTTGCGCTGGCACCGCCTGACCGACGGTGTCGAGGTGCTGGCCTTCTATCCCTGCCCGGACCCGGGCACCCAACCCCGCTGGGTTCTCTGGTCCCCGCTCGGTCACTACGCCGCCTCGGCCGGGGGCGAGGATCTGATCGGCTGGCACGTCAACCGCGGGCCGGACCAGGCGCCGGACTTCTTCGGCGCCTCGCGCCTGCGCGACCAGTTCAACCGGCCGGACGTCATCGCACTGGTGTTGCAGACCGCCGACCCCGCCGAGGCACTGCGCCTGGCCGATGCCGCCCGCGGCCTGGCGAGCGGGACGCGCGCGGTGGCCGACCTGCTGCCGCCGGTCCTGCGCCTGCTGTCGCAGACCCTGGAGCGGATGGCGGACGGGACCCGGGTGGACCTGCTCTACAAGGCCGAGTCCGGCACCGCCCCGGTCCTGCGGGTGGAGGCGCGCCTGGACGGCCGGCCGCTGCCGGTGCTGCGCGACGAGCGGCATTCGCAGACCGACGGCGGTCGCCAAGTGGTCGGCCAGTTGCGGGTGCTGGCCCCGCCCCAGTCCGGTATGTTGAGCCTGGTCGCCTTCAGCGACCGGGGCGCGGGCGAGGCGGTGCTGTTGCCGATCGCCTGGACCGGCGACGAGGATTGGCGCAAGCCCAGGCTCTATGGTCTGACGGTGGGGGTGGGCGCCTATCCGCCGGGGGTCGCCACGCCGCTGCACTTCGCCGCCGCGGACGCGCAGGCGGTGGCGGCGGAGTTGCGCGCCCAGGCCGGCGGGCTCTACCGGGAGGTGGAGGTGCGCCCGCTGATCGACGGCGCGGCCGGGCGGACGGCGATCCTGGACGCACTGCACTGGCTGGAGCGGGAGGTCGGTCAACGGGACGTGGCGGTGGTCTTCCTGGCCGGTCATGGGCTCAAGGACACCTATGGCGCCTACTATTATCTGAGCGTCGACGGCGACCCGAGCGCGCCGCACCACAGCGCCATCAAGGGCGGCGACATCGCCGAGTATCTGCGGCGCATCCAGGGCAAGGTGGTGCTGATGCTGGACACCTGTTACTCGGGCGCCTTGCTCGGCGACACCCGGGCGGCCATCGATTCGCTGCCGGATCTGGACCGCTTCGCCAACGAGCTGGCGGACGCGGATACCGGGGTGGTGGTCTTCAGCTCATCGAGCGGCGCCCAGCTCTCGCGCGAGGACCCGGCTTGGGGCCATGGTGCATTCACCTGTGCCCTGCTGGAGGCGATCCGCGACGGCCGGGCGGATTTCAGCCGGTTGGGGTTCGTGACCCTGGCGGAGCTGGAGTGCTATCTGGCCGAGCGGGTGAAGGCGCTCACCGAGGGGCGCCAGCACCCGACCGTGACCAAGCCCAAGGCGGTGACGGACTATCGGATGTTTCGGGTGCGTGCCAAGGCCGACGGGTAGGGTCCGGTGTGCGGACCGAGCGGAAGAATTCCCCTGCGCCTTCGGCGCCCCCGTCCGGCTGAAGCCTCGACCGGTGCGGCGTGCCGCGGCTACCGGTCGAGGCTTCAGCCGGTGGCCCTAGGCAGGCCGCCGCGGTATTCGATGGTGTCCGTCATGCTATCCACCCGCTAGCGGCGTACGCAGTCGTCTGAATTCGGAGATGAACGCCTCCAGCGTCCCCGCCGCAATGGCCTCGCGCAGCCCCCGCATCAGCGTCTGATAATAGTGCAGGTTGTGGATGGTGTTGAGCCGCGCGCCCAGGATCTCATGGCACTTGTCCAGGTGATAGAGATAGGCGCGGCTGTAGTTGCGGCAGGTGGTGCAGTCGCATAGGGGGTCCAAGGGACCATCGTCGGTACGATGAACGGCGTTGCGGATCTTCACCGTGCCCTGGTGGGTGAAGAGCCAGCCGTTGCGGGCATGCCGCGTGGGCATCACGCAGTCGAACATGTCGATGCCGCGGCACACTGCGGCCACGATGTCCTCCGGGGTGCCGACGCCCATCAGATAGCGGGGGCGGTCGGTGGGCAGCTTATCCGAGAGAAAATCCAGCACCCGCAGCCGATCCTCCTCCGGCTCACCCACCGAGAGACCGCCGATGGCATAGCCGTCGAAGCCGATCTCCGTAAGGCCGGCGAGCGAGCGCTCGCGCAACGACTCATGCATGCCCCCCTGGACGATGCCGAACAGCGCCGATGGGTTGTCGCCGTGCGCCGTGCGGGAGCGGGCCGCCCAGCGCAGTGACAACTCCATGGAGGCGCGGGCGGTCTCCAGGTCGGCGGGGTAGGGCGTACACTCGTCGAAGATCATCACGATGTCCGAGCCCAGCGCGCGCTGCACGGCCATCGACTCCTCCGGCCCCAGGAACACCGGGCTGCCATCGATGGGCGATTGGAAACGCACCCCGGCCTCGGTGATCTTGCGCAGCTCACCCAGGCTGAAGACCTGGAAGCCGCCGGAGTCGGTGAGGATCGGGCCTTCCCAATGCATGAAGCGGTGCAGGTCCCCGCAGCGTTGGATCACCTCCACCCCGGGGCGCAGCATCAGATGGAAGGTGTTGCCGAGCACGATTTGCGCGCCCAGTGCGATGAGCTCCTCCGGGGTCATCGCCTTGACCGTGCCGTAGGTGCCGACCGGCATAAAGGCGGGGGTCTCCACCGTGCCGCGCGCAAAGCGCAGACGCCCGCGTCGGGCCAGGCCTTGGGTGGCGATCAGATCAAATTCCATGGTGCCCTCCTGGGCGGTCCGTGAGGGTGGGGGTCGGGCCGGCGTCCAGCCAGGCGGCGAGCTGGTGCAGGTCGGTGATGGTCAGGGTGGGCGGCGCCAGGGCGTCCGGCCAGACCCGTTCGGAGCGGTTGATCCAGATCGACTCGATCCCGAGGCGCCGCGCCGCCTCCACGTCCAGGTAAGGCTCGTCGCCCACGTGCAGGCATTCGCGCGGCGAGACGCTGGTGAGGCGTAGCGCCAGCTCGAAGACCACCGGGTCCGGTTTGGCGGCCCCGGCCCGGGCGGCGGTGATGTGATGGTGAAAGACCCCGGCCAGCGGTGTCAATTCCGGGTCCGCGTTGCCGTTGGTGATGGACACCAAATGGTAGTCCAGCGCCAGGCGCCGCAGCACCGGCCCCGCATCAGGGTAGGGGTCGACGCGGTTGCGCTCTGCCATAAAGACGGCCAGTGCCTGCTCGCCCAGCCGCTCCGACTCCGCCGGCGGGTAGCCCAGTCCCTGGAGCAGGGCCGTGATGGACAGGCGCCGCACCAGGCCCAGGTCGTGGGCGATCTGCGGACGCTGCGCCATCAACGCAAAGCGATGCTCCCGCAGGGTCTCCCGGTCATGGACCGCGGCGAGGCGGGGGGCATGGGTGGCCAGCCACCGGAGCACCGCCTCTTCGGCGGCCCGGATCACCGGCTCGCAGGGCCAGACGGTGTCGTCCAAATCCAGGGTGATCAGGCGAAAGCGGGGATGGGGCATCGGGTGGAGTCGGCGCGGTTGGGGGGCGCATTGTGCCAGTCGGCGGCGGCCCGCGGCCAGCCGTCGGTTGAATTCGCCGCGCGGCACCGGCACCTTTGCCGCAACGACACACCGAGAGTAACAAGCGATGGCGAGCGAGACGGCAACCTTAGGCGGCGGATGTTTCTGGTGTGTGGAGGCGGCTTTTCTGGACCTGAAAGGGGTCCAGGCGGTCGTCTCCGGCTACGCCGGCGGCCCCCAGCCGAACCCCAACTACCGGCAGGTCTGCGCCGGCACCACCGGCCATGCCGAGGTGATCCAGGTCACTTTTGACAATGCCCTGATCGACTATCAGACCATCTTGGAGGTCTTTTTCACCATCCATGACCCAACCACGCTCGACGCCCAGGGCGCCGACGTGGGCACCCAATACCGCTCGGTCATCTTCTGGCACACCCCGGCGCAGCGCGACATGGCCGCCGAGGTGATCGCCCGCCTGACGCGCGAGGGCGTCTGGCCCAATTCGATCGTCACCGAGGTGGCGCCGCTGCCGACCTTCTACCCGGCTGAGGACTATCACCAGGACTATTACCGCCGCAACCCCAACCAGGGCTATTGCCAGGTGGTGATCTCACCCAAGCTGGCCAAGCTGCGACAGAAACATCGGGAATTGCTAGTGGCCTGATCGGTGCGCGCGGCCCTGGGAGCGCCGACATTCTGTCGGCGACGGCGCGAACCGCCGTTGGGTCCTCGCGAAAACGAAGCCCTTTGCGATTAACCGCGAAACAGTGAACCGCATGGACACCCTCGAATAGGCGGTGCGCACCTGCTCGATGGCAGGCCCGCAGCGCTATACTTTCGCCAACGCCTCCACCCCGGTTCCAGTCATGGCTACATCCCTGCGACGCACCTTCGTCAGCCTGGACGACTACTTTGCACTCGACCGCGACGCGCTCCAGCGCTGCGAATACCGTAACGGCGAGGTGTTCGCCATGGGCGGCGCCCAGCCCGAGCACAACACCATTTGCGTCAATCTGTTGACCGAGTTGCGCAGCGGCCTGCGGGAACGGGGCTGCCGCCCCTTCCCGAGCGATCAACGGGTCAAGGTCAATGCCGGGAGTCCCTATCTGTACCCGGACCTGTCGGTCGCCTGCGAACCACGCTACCTCACCATCAATGGTTTACGCACCTTGACCAACCCGGTGCTGATCATTGAGGTGCTCTCTCCCAGCACGGCCGCTGACGACCGCGGCGCCAAGTTTCTGCAATACCAGACCATCGAGACCCTGACCGACTATGTGCTGGTGGACTCGACGGCCATGGCCGTCCTCCACTACCGCAGGCACGGGAGCTGGTGGCAACCGCTCCTGATCGAGGACCCGGGCGGCGTGCTGGCGCTCGATACCCTTGGCATTAGCCTCCCGCTTGCGGCGATCTATCTCGATTCGGGAGTTGAGGCATAGGGTGAGGCGCGGAATGAACCTTGCCGAACCACATGGCGGGTTTTCCTCGTTCCCGGAATACCTTCACCGTTTCGGCGCTTGGGCACGAGAGGACGGCTGAGGCCCCGGACTTCAGCCGCAGCGGCTCCGCGGTCGGCGGGTCAGTCGTGGTTAGCGAAAACGCCCGTTGTAGGGTGGATAAGGCGCGACGCACAACGCCGCGGACCGGGCACGGCGCTTGGGCGCGCCGCATCCATCAGCCAAGGCTTCGGCGGCGCTGGTGGATGCGCTACGCTTATCCACCCTACGTCGCTCGATCAACTGGTGTGAGTGAGAACAGGCCCAGGTCAAGCTGACGCAGGCTGCAGGCGAGCATCCTTATCCCTGTAGACGATGCCCCCAACAGTGCTATTCTAAGCGGCGCCAAACTGCTGGGGACACAGCCTCCAAGGGGATACCATGGACAGCAAGTCGCGGATCTTTGTCGAATTCACACCAGAGCTCAAGGCCGAACTGGCCGGCTTCCCGGGTCTGGCGGCCATCCTGGATCAGGCTGGCATCGCCGCCGAGATCGAATGGGGCGCGGTCCCGCCGACCGCCGAGGACCCGCGCACCAAGGCGCTGGCCGAGACGGTGCGGGCGGCCACCATCGGGGCCGTCACGCTTGCGGCCGCCGGCACTTTGGTCCAATCCTCGATCTCCGATTACCTCGATCGGCAGGCGGTCAGAGAGACCCATTTCGAATATTGGGTGAACGAGCCCATGCTCGATGGTAAGGGCAAGGCAATCCTGGATCGGCAGGGCCATCCGCAATTGGTGCGCCGACGGATCGGCGGATTCGACGAGATCCCCACCGGGCCGACGCAAAGCATCACCATCACGGTCGGCAAACAGGGCCTCGCGGTCGGGATCCAGCATGGGATGCCCGCCACCACACCGCGCCAGGGCGAGGCGCCGCAGGACTGATGGACGGGCGCCCCAGACGCCGGGCCTTCCTGCTTGGCTGTAACAGCGAGTCGCTGGAGCATTGCGAAACCGATGCAGCCACCATGCAGCGAGCGCTCGAGCGCTGCGGCGGGTGGCATATCGTCTGTTGCACGTCCTCGCAGTTGCACGTTGCCGGTACTCAGGGGCCAGTCGGTCAGGCGGCGGCGTCGACACCGGTCGCTATCGTGGCCCAGCGCCTGCGCGCCTTCCTCAAGGATTGCGCCAGGGGCGACACGGCGGTTTTCTATTTCTCCGGCCATAGTCTCTATGACGGCGAGGTGTTCAATCTGGTGGTCGGGCAGGATGTCAACGATACCGATCACCTGTGGAACATCGAAGAGGTCGTGGGCCTCTTCAAACAGGCGCGCAAGGCGGCCGAGCGACTCCTGATTCTGGATTGCTGTGAGGCGGGCCAAGCGGCGTCGCTGGATGGATTCTGGAATACCGCCGCGGGCACCTGGGGCCGGATCTGGGTCGCCACCCGCGCCAACGAGCATGCCCAGGAGTTGGACGGAGAGACCCATGGCGGCCTGTTCACCGCCCTGATCGATCGGGCCTTGACCACCGAGGCGCCGAGCCTGGCCGAGGAGGGCCGTCTCACCGTCAACCGCGCGGACGAGTTCGTGGGCCGCTGGGCGCGGGCGTATGCGAGCACCCACCCCAAGCCCGCGCCCCAGCCGGGCCTCTATGGCAATGCGCGCCATAACATCCTCCTCGCCGACGGGCTGACGGCGGTGGCGTCGACCAGTGTCGACACACGTCCCTTGAGCCAATGTCCGGACCTGACGACCCAATCACTCTCCGATGCCCTGGATGCCGCCCGTGCCGAGGAAGAACGGCTCATCTGTGAAGGCGCTGATACCCGCGAAGTCCAGACGCGCATCCTGGACCTCAAGCGGCGAATCCGCGAGGGCGGTCGATTGTGCGTCGGCGACGATCTGCTCGACGGCCGTTACAAGCTCATCGACACCCTCGGACGCGGCGGATTTGCGACCATCTTCAAGGCGTTCGACGGCCGTGCCCGCCGTCTGGTCGCCGTCAAGGTCCTCCATGGTCAGCATGGCGACGAGCGCGGCCGGGTGGAGCGCTTCTTCCGCGGTGCCCGCAAGATGGCGGAATTGCGCCATCAGGGGATCGTCCAGGTCTTTGACTCCGACCTGGCGGATGAGGGGCATCACTTCTTCGTCATGGAATATCTCCCCGGCGGCGATCTGCGTCAGGCGGTGTTGAACGGCGTCGTTGCTCCGGAATCTGCGTTGGACCTGATCCTGACCGTGGGTGCCGCCCTGGCCTTCGCGCATGCACGGGGCATCATCCATCGCGACATCAAGCCCGCCAACATCGTGCTCGACGCCGCGGGCTTGCCCAAGCTGACCGACTTCGACCTGGTGCGGGCCGTCGATACCACCGGCGGCACCGTCACCGGCATGATGGGTACCTATGTCTATGCGGCCCCGGAGTTGATGGACCATCCGCAGGACGCCGATGCCCGCGCCGATGTCTTTGGTCTGGGGATGACCGCGATCTTTGCGCTTCACCGCCAGGACTTGCGCCCGCGCGACATGCTGCGGAACCCTGAAGGATTCATCGCCCGGCTGACGGTCGCCGCGGCGGTCAAGTCGGTCCTCTGCCGCGCCATTGCCTGGGACCTTGAAGAGCGCTATGAGTCCGTCGAATCCTTTTGCGCAGCGCTCAGGGAGGCGCGCCGCGCGGGCGAGCCGGCGTCGGTCGCGAGCCGGACGGGGCCCGTTGACGCGGGCGCGATGCCGGTGTCGCCTGCTAATGCCGCAGACCCCAAGCCGATCCCGGGCCTGCGCGACCGGCTGAAGGATGGGACCGCGGGGCCCGCCATGGTCTGGCTGCCGGGCGAGACCTTTATCATGGGTCAGGATGACAGCGCGCACGACGACGAGAAGCCCGCCCACCCGGTGCGGGTTGATGCCTGTTCCATCGGTCAGTATCCGGTGACCTTCGCCGAGTATGACCGCTTCTGTGCGGCGACCGAGCGCGCGCCGCCCGCGGATCAAGGCTGGGGCCGCGGCGAGCGGCCCGCGATCAATGTCAGTTGGGACGATGCCCAGGCCTATTGCGCCTGGCTCAGCGAGCAGACCGGCGAGCGCTATGCCCTGGCGACCGAGGCGCAGTGGGAATATGCCTGCCGGGCCGGCAGCACCAGCCGCTGGTCCTGCGGCGACGACGAATCGGCGCTCGGCGACCATGCCTGGTATCTCAAGAATGCCGGGGGCAAGACCCAGCCGGTCGGGGGTAAACAGCGCAATGCCTGGCATCTGTATGATATGCAAGGCAACGTCTGGGAGTGGTGTCAGGACTGGTGGTCCACAGGCTACTATAAGCAACTGGCCACTGTGCTGCAGTCACACGCGGCTGCAGCAGAGGCCACTGGCACGCAGCGGAGTGCGAGCGACATCCCACTGCCTGCCAGCGAGAACCCCACTGGGCCCCAGTCGGGCTCCATCCGGGTTTGTCGGGGCGGGGCCTGGTGCTTCGGTGCCGACATCTGCCGTTCGGCCTACCGCTATCGCAGGCTTCCGTCCGGTCGCGACAACGACCTCGGCTTCCGTCTTTCGAGGACTGGCCCTTGGCCCTCTTACCCTCTTACCCTCGTCGGCGCGGCCTCGCCCAAGGTGCCGGAGCCGGCCGCCAAACCCCGCTTGACGCCCGATGAGGTCTTCCGCGATGCGAGCGCCCCAACCCCTCACCCCAGTCATCCCCTACAAGGGGGGAGGGAGCAAGAGGTCCCGGCGATGGCCGATTGCGGCGATGATCAGGCCGACCCCCGGCCAGCCGTGACGACGATGAGTCAGCCCCCCGCCGCCCCGCCGCGGGTCTTCATCAGCTACGCCCAGTGCTCGGACGCGCATTCTCGACGCGTGCTCGCGCTGGCCCAGGCCCTGGTCGCACAGGGTATCGACAGCGACCTCGACCAATTCCATCAGCATGAACTTCTGGACTGGCCGCGCTGGTGCGGCGAGCAGTTGCGACCCGACCGTTCGGACTGGGTCCTGATGGTCTGCTCTGCCGCGTATCGCGACCGTCTGGAAAACCGGGTCGACCCGCACACCGGCAAGGGCGCCTTCTGGGAAGGGGCCTTGATCGATGATGAGATCTATGGTGCCAAGGAAAACCGCCGCTTCGTGCCGGTGCTGCTCGACGATGAGCCGCAGGAGTCCATCCCGTCGATCGTGCGCGGCTGGACCTTCTGCCGCGTCACGGGGCTGGACATGGCGGACCCCGGCTATGAGGCACTCTATCGCCTGCTGACCCGGCAACCCGCGGCCGTCAAAGGGGCACTCGGATCGGTCACCGTGCTGGGCACCGCGCCAGGCCGGCGCGAATCCGCGCAGGGCACCCAAACCGCGCCCGGGGCGCCATCGACATCGCCCGGCGGCCGCGCCCTCGAGCAGGCACTGGCCCTCTTGGGTGCGCAGCACGAGGCGGCGCTGATGCAGAGTGTTACCGCGATCGATGCCGTCACTCAGGAGAAGGCGCGGCAACAGGCGGAAGAGATTGAGCGAAAGATAGACGGTCTCGCCCGGCGTCTGGATCGCGGGGATCGCCCATGACCATACGTGCGATCAAGCGCAAAGCGCTGCAAAAACAGTTGGAAGCGCTGGCCCCCCAATATGAGGCCGCACTGCTACAAAGCGTCACTGCGATCGACGCGGTGGCCGAGGAGAAGGCGAAGCAGCAGGCGAACGCCATTGAGACTCGGATGCTGTCCATCCAGGGTCAGCTCGATCAGCTCGATCTGGCTTTGCCAGACGCCAACTTCCCGCTCGACCCCGGACGTGACCCCAACCGCGTGGATGCATTGCTGCAACAACATCTGCATCGCGTCGATTTCAAGCGACTCAGGCGCTGGCTCCGGGATCTGCTGGAAACCGACTGCGATGCCGGTCGCGCGGGCCTGGTCATGTTCCGCCGCGCAAGCGAAATGAACGGCCGTCTAGCCGCCAGATGCATCCGGGAGCTGCTGAAGGCCGAGACCGACCAGGGGAAGTTTCGCCCCCTGCCGGTCGAGATCGGACTGGGCGATCAAAATGACGTCGGCGCCGTCCTGCGCCGGCTGGCGGGCCATCTGGACCTGCACCTGGCCGACTGCCCGGCAGGGGAGCAACTCCCCCTGGTCACCGCCACCCTCTGCCGCTCATCGCAGGCGGGCAGTATCGTGTTTATCGAGATCGGCTGCTGCGAGTACCTGTTGGGCGACCACGGCGCGGTGCAATGGCTGGTCACGGACTTCTGGCGCTAACTGCTCGCCGACCTCGCATCGGCAGCGCGAGAGCTTCCCGGTACGGTCACGGTCATTGCCTTGCTCTTGTTGGGCGGCGAGCTGCCGGATGACGCGCTGGGCGCCGAACACTGCTGTTGCCTCGACACCTTTCACCGTGAACGCCTCCTGGAGATCGAGCTGACCCGCTGGAGCCATACCGATGTACTGGATTGGCTGACCCACTGGGGCCTTTCGGCCGATCACCCGCCGGCGCAGACGCGGCTGCCGGCGCGGACCATCATGGATAACACGCACGGCAACCCGACGCAGATCGAGCGAGAACTGCTGCAACGCTGCGCGACGGCCTGACCGGCACGCCGCCACCCGAGGACTCATGCCATGACCGATGAATGCCCGTTCGACCTGCCCTTGGAGCGCCGCCCGCCCGGCGGACGCCATCCCGATGCGCCGCCGGGCCCGGTGCCCTATATCGCCGCCGACGAGTTGATCGAGGCCGTCAATCTCGCCATCTATCTCAATCGCCCGCTGCTGCTGGAGGGCGAGGCCGGCAGCGGCAAGAGCCAGCTCGCGACCTATGTCGCCTGGCGTCTCGGTCTGCCCTTCTACCCCTGGCTGGTGCGTTCCAGCAGCCATGCCCAGGACGGACTCTACGGCTACGATGCGATCCTGCGTCTGCATGATGTACACGTCGCCCAGTTGCCGGGGGACCCGACCAAGCGCCCGCGCAACCCGGAGCGGGCGCTCGACTATGTCACCTATGGCGCCCTGGGCCGCGCCTTCCTGCTCCAGGACTTTCCGGCCGTGGTCCTGATCGACGAGATCGACAAGGCGGACATCGACTTCCCGAACGACCTGCTGACCGTGCTGGATGATCCGCGCGAGTTCAGCATCCGCGAGGCGGGCCTGCCGGCGATCAAGGCCCACCACCCGCCGCTCGTCATCATCACCAGCAACAAGGAGAAGGGCAATCTGCCGGCCCCCTTCCTGCGCCGCTGCATCTATTCCTATATCCAGTTCCCGAGCGACCCCGATCGGCTCAAGGCGATCATCGCGGCCCATCAGCCGGCCGCCTCCGAGCCGCCGGCCGGGGAGAGACTGGATGCCGGCTTGATCGATGCCGCCGTCGAGCGTTTCCTGGCCCTGCGGGAGCGCGATGACCTGTTCAAGAAACCGGGGACCAGTGAGCTGTTGGACTGGCTGCGGGCGCTTGCCCGCGCCTGGGCGCGCCTTGCCGCCCGCGCGCAGGACCCGTCCCAACTGATCGCCGGGCTAAAGGATGCCGGGCAGCCCATGCCCTTCCCCGAACTGCTCTTCAAACAGCGCGCCGATTGGCAGCGTTACGTGCCTGCGCCGGCGCGCTGAGCCCCCGACCGATGTCACCGGACGCCCGCGATGACCTTTTGCTGCGCCTGTTCCAGCGCCAGCG
>CAILVI010000565.1 GCA_903837595.1 uncultured Thiodictyon sp. | reverse complement strand
GGCAGGGCGAAGGAATACCAGATCTGCGCTGGCAGTGAATGCTCCGACAGGTCGCCCGCGCGCGCTGCATAGACGATGCGCACCTCGGCCAGCACCTCGGCGGTGCGACCCGCGGCGGCTGGGGCATAGGCAAAGCAATCGATACGGTACTCGCGCTTCGGTTGCTCGAACGCCAGGCCGCCGCAGTCGTTGCGACCGCCTGGCTGGAGGCGCCGGGCGGTGGCGAGATCGATCCCCCAGAGGCGTGGGATATCGTTGGCTTGGTAGTCGCCAAACAGGGCCTTCCCCAAGAGCGCCCGCGGCGACAGGTCAGCGCTGACGCCCAGGCGCAAGCGCTCGGGAATCATCGCCACGGCCCAGGCATCGGACCACCGATCACCGATCGTGCGCAGGAAGCCCGCGAAGTCGGACGCGATCTTCGCATAGGCACCCGGCAGGGGGCCAGCGGTGGCCCCGCGCCGCGCCGGGTCCAATGCGTGGAAACGACGCCCGACCTGCTCGAAATAGTCGCCAACGATTTGACTTGGTCCGCCGAGGTCGGCGGCGCCCAGGCCGAGCGCTGATAGCCGCGGAAACCCGTCGGGCCGATCCGGGTTGAGGCCATCGGCGATGGTGCGCATCAACCGTTGCGCCGCCGCAGTCAGTTGGGGCGCGCGACCAAGCGCCGCGGCACTGGCCCAGAGCGCAGGGTCGGCCGGCAGCGGGTCCGGAGGCAGGGCACGCAGCCGCGCGACCACTTGACCGGCCTCGGGGAGTCGCTGCGGCAAGCGCGACCACTGAAAGTCGCCGGCTTGACTAAAGACCTGCTGCGCTTCACTTAAGGCATCAATGGCCGCGTCAACGGTGGCTGCACCCGTTCCTTGGCGCTGCGCCAGGGCCAGCGGCAGGATGAGGCACAGGGTGAAGAGCAGGCTCAGTGGTGCGACACGCGTCGTCCAGTCGCTGTCCGGATGGATGCGAGCCAGACGCGGCGCCAACGCCAACACACCGGCCAGGGTCGCGATGGCCAGGGCATGCAGCTGGGGCGCTGGCAGCCAGGCAGGACTCAGCAGGGCCGCACCGGCCGTCAGCGAGGTACCCACTGCCAGAGCCAACGCCCAGAGTCGCGGCCACAGCGGTCCCGGCCGGCGGCGGCCCGCGCTCACGATCGCCCAGGCCAGCGCGGCCGCACCCACGGCGGCCACCCAGGGCGGCACCAGGACCAGCGTGTAATGGGAGCGCAGCGCGGCGCTGCTTTGCACCGTCACCAGGACGAACAGCAAGGCCAACAGGGAGACCCATGAAAGCAGCGTCGCCGGCAGGCCGAGCGTCCCGATGCGAGCAAGCACCGACCCCGCCGCCAGTGGCGCTGGGATTTCCGACTGCCGCTCATCATGCCCAGCACCACTCATCAAGGTTCACCCCTCCTCGCCCATGCTACGCCCAAGGTTCTGGCCCGCGCCAAGAAATAGCTTATATCCTACCAAAAGGAGCGGTCACGGTGGCCAGGCACTGCCGCGCCGGCCGGGACTGGTTGGCCTAGTTAACAGATTGACATCCCGATGCAAATGTGCTGCGATTTCAGACCGGCCCGTAGTCAATCCCCGTTGATTATGCCGGCGCCGGGTCGACCCGAAGGGGATTGCAGCCCCAAGGTTCATCGGACCACCTCAGAAAGAGTTAGCCACATGCTGCAATCCTCCTTACCGGGGTTCTCGCTCGCCGCCAACCGTTACTCACCAAGCAGCCGCTTGGTGGCGGGAATCGGCAAACTGATCGATTCCAGTCTGATTGCACTGTGCCTGGCCTTAGCGATTGGCGTCTGGACGCGCCCGTGGTCAGAGACCTACACGATTGCTTTGCTCCTTGCCATCATTGCCTTCACCAGCTTCGCGGGGATCGTGGGACTCTACCGCCAGTGGCATGGTGAGCAGGTGGCCCGCAAATATGCGCGCGTCTGGACGACCTGGGTGGCCACGGTATTCGTGTTGTTTGCGGCGGCCCACCTCTCGAATACCACGGGACTTTCCCACGTCGCCGAGGTGCAGTGGCTGGTGACGACGCCGCTCGCCCTGTGTGGCTGGCGCTTCATCGCCGTCCTATTGTTCGCCCGCCTGGTGAAGCGCGAGGAATATCAAAGAAAAGTAGTCGTCTGGGGTCGTGGTTCGACCGCTGACCGACTGGTCACGGCGATCTGCGAGTCGCCGCAACTGGGGCTTACCTTGATCGATCATGTCGTTATTAGTGAGCGTGATAGTGATCGCCGCGACGACGATAGCCAGGGTGATGACGCCCCAGCACCGCCGCCCGATGCCATCTTTGCCGACCTGATACAGCGGGCCCGGCGCGGTGATTTCAACATCCTTTACATCGCGCGCCAGGGCTTTTCCAGCGAGCGCCTCGCCGACTTCATCGACCGTCTGTCAGACACCACCGTCTCGGTTTATCTCGCACCCGACTTTTCTACCATCGACCTTTTCCAAGGACATTGGTCAGCCCTTGAAGGCATCCCGCTGATCAGCGTCTTTGAGACCCCGTTTTGGGGGGTCGACGGCGACCTGAAGCGGATCGAGGACATCGTCTTGTCGGTCCTGATTCTGGCCGTTGTCGGCGGCCCGATGTTACTGATTGCGCTGCTGATAAAGCTCAGCTCGCGCGGCCCAGTCTTATTCAAACAGTGTCGCTATGGGCTCGCCGGGGCGCCCATCGCCGTGCTGAAATTTCGCACCATGACCGTCGGTGAGAACGGTGCCGTCATTGTGCAGGCCAAGCGCAACGATCCTCGCGTCACGCCGCTGGGCCGGTTACTGCGGCAGTGGTCTTTGGATGAGCTACCCCAGTTCATCAATGTACTGCGCGGCGAGATGTCCATCGTCGGCCCCCGGCCACACGCCGTCGCCCATAATGAGTTTTATCGCTCGCGCGTCAAAGGCTATATGCTCAGACACAAGGTAAAACCAGGAGTCACCGGCTGGGCTCAAATCAATGGCTGGCGCGGCGAGACCGATGAGCTTTATAAAATGGAGAAGCGCGTCGAATACGACTTTTGGTATATTCGCAATTGGTCACTCGGGCTCGACCTCAAGATCATCCTTTTGACCACTCTGCGTGGGTTTAGAGGAAAAAATGCCTACTGAACTTTTTCTGCTAAACTTCACAAGACAACTTGAATATCTGCGCCGCCGGACAGAGTTCAGCGGGGAAGATCAACTTCACTGTGTGTAAGAGACTTCATGAGGTTTTTGTCCGCATTTCTTTTGTTGCTGTGCCTGCTGCTGGCGGCCTGTGTCGGCTCCATTCGCCCCCAGGAACGGCACGCGCAAGGATTTTTGCCCTGGACCGAGGAACAGTCCGCCTATCGCTTCATGCCCGGCGACGAACTGGACGTGAAGCTGATCTACAATCCCGAATTCAGCGATCGGGTCATTGTCGCGCCCGATGGCACGATTGAACTCGCACTTATCGGCCCGGCGCGGGCGCTCGACCGTTCCGTGCCGGAGTTGGCCAACGAGCTGCGGGAACGCTATGCCCATGAGCTACGTCGCCCGGAATTGAACGTGGTCCCCCGACAGTTCGGATCGGAGCTGGTGTATGTCGGCGGGGAAGTCCAGCGTCCTGGCGTGTTCAAGCTGGTACATCGCATGGGAGTGCTCGAGGGCATCATTGAGGCGGGAGGATTCCTCGACACCGCCCGCACCAATCAAGTGGTGCTGATTCGGCGCACCAGCGACAACAAGCCGATGCTGAAGGTTATCAATGTCCACGACATCATTGAGGGCAAAGCTCGCGCCGATGAAAATAACGTTCCGCTGCACCGCTTCGATGTCGTTTTTGTTCCCAAATCCACCATCGCTGAAGTCGACCTGTGGATTGATCAGTACCTCAATCGCAGTCTGCCGTTCTCGCGAGCCTTCAATTACACGGTCAATCGTAATTCTCAGGGGTATTTCTGACGTCCTATGTGCAGCCAGGCTCACCAGGTTCCAGCATGCGCCGTCTCGCCGCCGCTCAAGCGTGCGATCCGTGTCACCCATTTCGGTCCAGGCGGGATGCGTGGTCGCGGTGGCATGGGGCGTTTTCTGGTCTATCTGCTTTCCGCCATCGCGCGTGACCACCCCGAGGTACAGTGCGGCGTGGTCGATAGCTACGGTCCTGGCCCGCGGGCGCTGATGCCGTTCTGGTTTGCCGCCGCGCTGGCGCGGCTGATCTGGCAAGGTCACTGGCAGAAAACGGATGTGGTACATATCCATATGGCCGCATTCGGGAGTGCCGCGCGAAAATTGATCTTGGCAGCAGTCGCCCGGCGCCTGGGGCTGCTGGTCGTACTACATCTGCATGGCTCGAGGTTGGCCGACTTCATTGATGGCCTGTCGCCGCGGCGGCGGGGGTGGCTGGTGCGTCAACTCACCGCTGTCGATCGGCTGGTCGTGATCGGTCACTATTGGCAAGACTACCTGACCAGGCGTCTAGGCATCCCGACGGAACGTGTGACGATCATTTTCAATGGTGTCCCTGATCCGGGCTGGCGCAGTGACACTCGCGCGACGCCTGCTTCGGCTGGCCGTGAACCCGAACCGAAGCCCTGTAAACTCTTGGCCTTGGGCGAACTTGGGCCGCGCAAGGGTACCCCAGAGATTCTGTCTGCGCTGGCTACTCCAGACCTGCAACAGCGCGCATGGGTTGCGACCCTTGCCGGTAACGGCCTGGTGGCGCACTATCGGGCGCAACTGCGGGGGCTGGGCCTGGCCACGCGCGTGAGCCTCCCGGGTTGGTTGGGGGCTGACGAGGCCCGAGGCCTGCTCGCTCAGAGTGATATTTTGCTGTTGCCGTCGCGTTGGGAGGGACTGCCGATCGCCATTTTGGAGGCCATGGCGGCCGGTGTAGCAGTGATAGCCACCCCGGTCGGCGCCGTTGCCGATGCGATTACGAACGGTGAAACCGGCCTATTGACAGCGCCCGGTGACGTGTCCGCCTTAGCCGAGGCGATCGTGCAACTGATTGACGACCCGAAGCTCAGGAGTCGACTGGTCTTGGCCGCCCGCAAGCGCTTTGAGCGTTTGTTCAGCATCGCTCGTACGGCGGATCGGGTCGTCGGCTTGTATCGCTGCTTGATGAAACCGGAGGCACGTGACGATGACTAACTCGGTACGCTGGGTATATGGGTTGATGCTCCTGATCTGCATCGCGGTTGGAATCGCGCCGGGGGCCGTTGAAGCGGCGAGCACGCCGGCGTTGCAGCGCGGGGTCAATCTGAGCCATTGGCTGCAATATTGGGGCCGCCAACCGGTGGTGGCGGCCGATATGGCGATGATCAAGAAGGCCGGCTTCGATCATGTGCGGATCCCTTTTAACCCCGAAGCACTGGGCTGGAATCCGGATGCTACAACCCCAACAACGGATTGGACGGCGCTGGATCAGGCGATGAATCTTGCGTTGCAGGCACAGTTGGCTGTCATCCTCGATTTTCATCCCGAAAGTGAGTTACATAATCGTATAGAAACGCAAGACAGTGTCCAGCAGGCCTTTCTTGATTTCTGGCAGCAAATGGCCCGGCACTACGCGGCGAGTCCGGTATCCGAGGTGGCGTTTGAAATACTCAATGAACCACAGTATTACCAGGATGATGGCGGGGCGCGCTGGAATGCCGTACAACAACAGGCGCTGTTGCGGGTCCGCCAGTCCGCGCCTTCCCACTTGGTGCTGCTCTCCGGTAATCGCGGGGGAAGCATTGCCGGACTCCT
>CAILVI010000564.1 GCA_903837595.1 uncultured Thiodictyon sp. | reverse complement strand
GAACCCACCGCCGTCCCCGTCCGCCGTTCCGACCATCTGCCCGGTGCACCGATGTGCAGCCCATGCGCTCAAGGACAGGAGCCGGGAATAGCATCGCCGGAATGACGGTCAAGGCCCCAGATCAAAAGTAGGAAACTTCAGATCTTTGGTCAGCTGCTCTCTATTCCTGCGGCATCAACCGTCGCCTTGGGGATCACTGGGCTTGCCATCGGCGGTCTTTACAATATTATGAACACAAGGGAAGACCTCAAGAAACTGAATGAAAAGAGTCCTGCGTCGTTTCTTTTTGAGATGCGAAAATCGTTTAAGAAATATACCCGAGCGCGAGGTGGGGGCGATATTAACTTTCATGCATTCAATTGCATGGAGGAATACGTTAATGACTAATTCGACCCCGGGAAGGCAGCGACCAGTCCCGGACCCTTGCGTTTCCCCATTCACCGCCAAAAATTGACAAGCGTAAGCAGACCTTGGTCATAATCCCGGCCACTGTGCTAGCCGCGAGACTGCTGGTCCGCACGGCGGCCCCGACGGATCGTGGGCCTTGCCGTAGTGTCCGCTGTGCGGACCGATCGCCGCTGCCGGGCGTTATGACAAGGCTGTGTGTGCGTTAGGTGTTGGCGTTTCGGCAACCCACTGAAAGTGCTGAGAACCCCTGTAACACCGAAGTTCCGGCATTGACTCTTGCGACAAGGACTTAGCATCGTGACGGACCAGAACCAACACCTAACGCACACACAGCCTATGATAAAGGCCAGTAAGCACACAAACCAAGTCCGGGGCCTGGAGGTCCACACCCATGACCCAAATCGTACTGGATTTCGACACCGGCGCCATGTCGGCACTGCGCAAAGGACCCGTTCAGTTGGCGGAGGAGGTCAAGACCGCCGCCGTGGTCCAATGGTATGCCGAGGGGCGTATCTCCCAGAGCAAAGCGGCTGAGATCCTCGGCATCAGTCGTGTCCGATTCCTCGATGAGCTTTATCGTCGGCGGGTACCTGCGATTCAAACCGACATTGAAGAACTACGGGAGGAATTGGCGTGCCTGACCGGATGATCGTCAATGCCTCGCCGCTGATCTTCTTGACCCGGATCGGGGGGTTGGTATGGCTTTGTGACCTTTGCACGCGACCAGTGGAAGTTCCGCGTGGAGTCATCGGTGAGGTCGCCGCCGGCCAGGATGGCCAAAGTATCATTGATGCCGTCGCGGCAGAGGGTCGCGTTCTGCAGGTCGAGGATATGGCTGTCCCCGCTGTCATCGCGGCATGGGATCTTGGGCTGGGTTAAACCCAGGTGCTCGCGAATTGCCTCGGACAGTCCGGCGCTGTCGCGGTCTTGGATGACGCCGCCGCCCGGCAATGTGCTCGCAGCCTCGGCATACCCATCGTTGGCACCCTTGGAATCGTGCTCGCCGCCAAGCGCATGGGATGGATCGCTGCCGCTCGCCCCCTCGTTGAGCGACTACTGAGCGACGGACTCTATCTGAGCCCGTCACTGGTAATCGAAGCATTGGCAGAGGTTGGAGAATAGGCCGCGATCGGCGAACAGGCCAGCCCGGGGTCTGAGTCCAAGGCTTCAGCCTGGATGAACAGGACCAAGACTGAAGCCTCGAACTCCAGAAGATAGGCGCCGGCGCGGGCTGCGGGGCGCACAGCGCCTAACACATGCGCGACACCGCTGGAGCGGTGTCACGAGGGCGCGGGGTGGCACCGCTTATCAAGGCCCAATTTCGCAAACCCGAAAATGCTCTATCTTCATCACCGGCATGGTTGAGTTAATCTTCGAAGTAGTTGGTGAATTCCTGCTCCAAGCCTTTGGCGAAGCACTCGTCGAGCTGGGCTTTCATTCGTTGGCCGAACCATTTCGCCGTCCACCGAATCCATGGCTGGCCGCGCTGGGCTATACGCTCTTTGGGGCCATCTTTGGCGCCCTCAGTCTGCTGGTCTTTCCCAACAGCCTGGTTTCTGCGGCATGGCGTTTTCCCAATCTGATGGTCACTCCGTTGGTAGTCGGCGGCATCATGGTCATCATGGGAGCCTGGCGGACGCGTCGCGGGCAACCGGCGCTGCGGATCAATCGCTTTGCTTACGGTTACTTGTTTGCTTTATCGCTGGCACTCATGCGTTTCTTCTTTGCCGCTTGACGGAGCGCATTGCGCCTGGACGGCAACGACCGCATATTGCCAGCTAACGCCGGGCAACTTGGCCTGCAACCCCATTCGAGAGCCCCCCAACCATGGCCAAACCCCCACTGTCCAGCGGCCTTGCCGTCCCCAGTAAACGCCTGGCCAGACTCTGGCACCTGGGCCGCGCCAGCGGCGACCTGGCGGCCGGGATCGGGATGCGCGGCCTGATCGAGCTGGCGCTAAACCGCGACGGTGGGATATACCGCCCCCAACTCTCTGCCGCGAGCACGCAACGCTTCACCGATCGCCTGGCGCGGATGCGCGGGGCGGCGATGAAGATGGGCCAGCTCATGTCACTGGACGGCTCCGACCTGCTCACCCCGGAGGCCGCCGAGATCATGGCCAGCCTGCGCGACCGCGCCCAGCCGATGCCGCTGGGGCAGATCAATCAGGTCCTCTCCGGCGAGTTGGGGGCCGACTGGGACAAGCGCTTTCACCGCTTCAACTTCACGCCCGTAGCCGCCGCCTCCATCGGGCAGGTGCATCGCGCCGAGACCCGCGACGGCCGGCACCTGGCCATCAAGATCCAGTTTCCCGGGGTGCGCGAGAGCATCGACAGCGATCTGGACAATTTCTCCTTCCTGGGGCAGACCCTGGGGCTCGCGCCCAAGGGGGTCGACCTGGCGCCCGTCTTGGCGGCGGCACGCCGCCAGCTCCACCAGGAGGCCGATTATGTGGCCGAGGCCGATGCGCTGGAGGCCTACGGGGCGCTCGTCGGCGACGACCCCGACTTTCTGGTGCCCAAGGTTCACCGGGACCTCTCCAGCACCCGCGTGCTCGCCATGGACTTCGCCACCGGTATCCCGGTGGATCAGCTCACCGGGGACACGTTTCGCCAAGCGGAGCGTGACCGTGCCGCCACCCTCCTGGTCCAACTGCTGCTGCGCGAGTTGTTCGACTTCGCGCTGGTGCAGACCGATCCCAACTACAGCAATTTCCTTTACCAAGCAGAGACCCGCAAGCTGGTCCTGCTCGATTTTGGCGCCACCCAGCGGATCGCCCCCGCGCTGGTCGGGTACTACCGGCAGATGATGCAGGCGTCCGTCGTCGGGGACACGGAAGCAGTACGCCAGTGCGCCGTGGCCTTGGGCTACCTGGACCCTGACTCATCCCCGGAACAGGCCGTGAACATTGCCGAGCTGATCGCGCTCACCGGCGAACCGCTGCGCCAGCGAGGAGCCTATGACTTCGGGACATCCGATCTCTTTGAGCGGGTCTATGTCCGCGGGCGGGACCTCTTCTTCGACGAGGCCTTCGGCCGGACCCCCGACCCGGCGACCTTCTTCCTGCACCGCAAGTTCGTCGGCACCTTCATGCTCTGTCGCCGCCTGCGGGCGCGAGTGGATCTCAATGGACTGATGGCGGCCTACGGGTGACAATCTAAACGCGGCCTGGGCTTGGCCATCGTTGCGGCCAGCAGCCATCTTCTGAAGTTCAAGGCTGAAGCCTTGGACTCCAGCCCTGAGATGGCCGGAACGATGATCAAGGCCGATCAAGCCCCCCCGACAGTTCCAGCGCATCCCCATTGCCCAGAAACATGGCGTTCTTGGATCCGTGTCGGGCGCTTCCGCGCACCACCGGCAGACCGGCGGCGAGCATCTTCTCGACGGCCATCGCCCCGGTACAGTGATTGCAGCCGAAGTGCACGATGCCATAGTCCGCCAGGGCGGCGATCACGGCGTCCTTCTCCGCATTCCAGTCCTCGAAGGGGGCAATATGCAGACCGCCATAGACCGCATACAGGCGCTCGCCCCCGACAAAGGTGCGGCGGGCATAGTCGAGCAGGTTCAGTACGCCGCCATGACCGCAGCCGGTGACCATCGCCAGGCCCTTGTCTTCGATCTCGAAATACAGCACGTTCTCGCCCGCGACCTGCAACAGGGTCTGCATCGGAAACTGGACCAATGCGCAACCGTGAAAGAGACTCAGAGGCTGCTGGGGCGGCACCGTGATAAGCGGCCCGGTATGACCCTGGTGTTTGATCAGATTCAATCCCTCGGGGTGGAAGCCGGCGGGGATATAGATCGGCAGTGAGGGGCAGTGCTTCAGGGTGACACCGATCCCCCAGAAATGATCGAAGTGTTCGTGGCTGATGACGAGACAGTCCACGCCACCGTCGGCCAGCAACCGGTCCACGCCCTCTTCGGCGAAGCGGCGCTCCATCCAGTCCGGATTCCATCCGGTATCGAACAGCACCCGGTGCAGACGACCATCTGGTGTTTCCGCTTCGAGCAGGGCCGAGGAGCCGGCGGCGTTGTCGGCATGCAGTTGCGCAAACGGCGGCCACGGCAGCTCATATTGGTTGGCGTTCATCCCGCCGGCCGCCGCGATGTCGGCCAGCAGGGTCGGGGTGTCGAGCCAGCCGACTTCCGAGATACAACTTATTCTCAGTCGCTTCAGTGCGCCGATGGCAATGGGTTGGGCCGGCGGCGGCGGCGCGCCAGTGGTTACGCTCAGGTCTTGCATGGATGGCTCCGGTTGATCGGCAACGCGGCGCAGAGCACCTGACACAGGCGTGACACCGCTTGAGCGGTGTCACGAGTACGACGGCGCGACTACCCCGCCGCCAGCGCCTGTTCCAGATCGGCAATGATATCGTCGATATGCTCGATGCCGATGGAGAGCCGCACCAGGTCCAGGGAGACGCCGGCACGGGCCAGCTCTTCCGGTGAGAGTTGGCGCTGGGTGGTGGTGGCCGGGTGGCAGGCCAGGGTCTTGGCATCGCCGATGTTCACCAGACGCACGGCGAGCTTGAGTGCATCAATGAATCGGGCGCCGGCGGCCAGCCCACCCTTAATCCCGAATGACAGAATGGAACTGGCCTTGCCGCCGTCCATATATTTCTGCACCAGCGGGTAGTCTGGGCTGTCCGGCAGACCGGCATAGCGCACCCATTCCACCTTCGGGTGACCCTTCAGATACTCGGCGACCTTCACCGCGTTTTCGCAATGACGGTCCATACGCACATGCAGGGTCTCGATCCCTTGCAGGAGTAGGAAACTGTTAAAGGGCGAGATGCACGCGCCCATATTACGCAGCGGTACCACCCGGGCGCGGGCGATAAAGGCCGCGGCCCCCACATCGCGGGTGTAGGCCACGCCGTGATAGGAGATGTCGGGCTCGTTGAGCATGGGGAAGCGCTCCGCATGCTGCGCCCACGGGAACTTGCCGGAGTCGACCAGGATGCCGCCGATGCTGGTGCCGTGACCGCCCATGTACTTGGTCAGGGCATGGACCACGATGTCGCCGCCGTGCTCGAAGGGGCGGCACAGGTAGGGGCTCGGGACCGTGTTGTCGACGATCACCGGCACGCCGTGGGCATGGGCCATGTCGGCGATGGCGGTGATGTCAGCGACATTGCCGGCCGGGTTGCCGATCGACTCACAGAAGACCGCCCGGGTCTTGCCGTCGATGTGCGCCTCCATCCCGGCGATATCGTTGGGGGCGGCAAAGCGCACCTGGATGCCCAGGCGCGGCAGGGTGTGGGCGAACAGGTTGTAGCTGCCGCCGTAGAGGGTGGAAACGGCGACGATGTTGTCCCCTGCCTGGGCGATGGTGAAGATGGCGTTGGTCACCGCCGCCATGCCGGAGGCGAGCGCCAAGGCCCCAACCCCCCCCTCCATGGCCGCCACCCGCTGCTCCAGCACGTCGCTGGTGGGGTTCATGATGCGGGTGTAGATGTTACCGGTCACCTTGAGGTCGAAGAGGTCCGCCCCGTGCTGGGTGTCGTCGAAGGCATAGCTGGTGGTCTGGTAGATGGGCGTAGCGACCGACTTGGTGGTGGGGTCCGGGGCGAAGCCGGCGTGGATGGCCTGGGTCTCGATCTTCATGGGGTCTCCGGTGGAGGGCTAGTGTCGTGTAAGGCGGGCGCCGGGTGGCCCGCCGATGGTATCGGTCGGTGCCGGGGCTGTCGATGGGCCGGGCGCGACGGCCGCCGCGGATCTCTGCTAGATTTGGTCCTGGTGGAGGATTCGTTGCCAGCACTGCCCCGGAGCCAAATGACCGACCAGACCCCAATCCCACTGACCGACTTCACCCGCCGGGCCTCCGCCGCCCGCGCCCTGATCCAGTCGATGCTGACCGAACTGATCGGTCCGGTGGAGCTCAAGTACGACTTTTTCCGCGAGTGGAATGGCTGCTGGAAGGCACGGGTGGAGATCACCGGGGCCGCGACCGGAGCGCTGGAATTCACCTTCCTCACCACCCCGGGTGGCGGTCTGCTCGCCCTGCCCCGCCCGCTGCCGGAGCCCTGGCGCCTCTCGCACGGCATCCCCGCCGACGATGGCACCCGCTGGACCCTGGATGCGGCTGGTCTGCTGGTGCCATTTGCAGGGCCGCTAGCCGCCGCCGAGTCCAGTGCGCCCGCGGCCGTGCCGGGTGAGCCGCGGCGGTCGGATCGCCTCATCCTGTTCCTCGCCCAAGGCTTCGGCAGCGGGCGGCTGCCCTGGGCACCGGGGAGCTTCGGCACCCTGCCCGGGGTCGCGCTGTATCTGCTCCTGGCCGGACTCGGGCTCGCGCTCAGCCCTTATCTTGCGGTCACCGCGGTGCTGCTGCTCATCGGCATACCGCTCTGCGGCCGGGCGGCGCGGATGCTGGGGCGGACAGACCCGCCCTCGGTGGTGTGGGACGAGATCGTCGGTTATCTGATCACGATGATTGCGATCGCCCCGAGCTGGCCGGCGGTGGTGGCGGGGTTCGCCGCCTTCCGGCTATTCGATATCTGGAAGCCCTGGCCGATCCGATGGATCGATCGCCAAGTGGGCGGGGGGCTCGGCATCATGCTCGACGACGTGGTCGCGGGTCTCATGGCGCTCGCCCTGATGCACCTGGGCCAGGCGCTGCTGGTCTGAGTCGAGGGCCGCGCCAATCAGTCAGGTGTCGTGTCTGGCCCCTGTGTGAGAACATAGCACCGCCTCCCACCCGAACCCAGGTGCTGGGCCGCGGCCTCGCCCGCGCGGGTCCTCTTAAGCTTGACTGGATCGGAGTATCGCCGACATGCGTTGGTTGTTGATCGCCCTGACGGTTCCCGCCTTCCTGGCGGGCTGCGACAAGCCCGCGGCCAAGCCCCAGGCGCATCCCGCGGCGGAGGTGACGGTCCAGACGATCGTCCCGCGCGATACCCCGGTGCGCTTCGAGTTCGTCGGGCAGACCCAGAGTACCCATCAGGTGCAGATCCGGGCGCGTGTCGATGGCTTCCTGGAGCAACGGGTCTACACCGAGGGCAGCCTGGTCAAAGCCGGGGATGTAATGTTCCGCCAGGACCCCAAGCCCTTTCAGGCCCAGCTGGACGCAGCCAAGGGCGCGCTGGCCCAGCAACAGGCCGCGCTCCAGACGGCCAACGACAACCTGGCGCGGGTGAAGCCGCTCACCGCACTGAAGGCCCTGAGCCAGAAGGACCTGGATGATGCGACTGGCCAGCAGCAGGCGGCAGCGGCGGCCGTCTACACGGCCAAGGCCAATGTGCAGACGGCCCAACTCAACCTGAGCTACACCACCATCACCACCCCGGTGACCGGAGTCTCCAGCTACGCCCAGGTCCAGGACGGGGCCTACGTCTCCTCGACCAACAGCCTGCTCACCTATGTCTCCCAGATCGACAGCCTCTGGGTCAACTTCAGCGTGTCGGAGGACGACATGCTCGATTTCCGCACTGAGAAGACCTTAGGTGTCTTGAGCGTACCGAAGGACCATGACTTCGTGGTCGATTTGGTGCTGTCAGACGGCTCGACCTTCCCGCAGCAGGGCCGCATCACCTTTGCCAACGCCGACTACGACGTCACCACCGGGACCTATCTGCTGCGTGCCACCGTGCCCAATCCCGACCTCTCCCTGCGCCCGGGTCAGTTCGTCCGCGTGGGGCTCACCGGGGCCGAGCGCCCGAACGCCATTCTGGTCCCCCAGGCCGCCGTCCTCCAAGGCGCCAAAGGGCACTTTGTGATGGTGTTGACCAAGGACAACACGGCCCAGCCGCGTCCGGTCGAGGTCGGCCCCTGGCACGGCAGTGACTGGTTCATCACTGGGGGGCTCGCCGCCGGGGATGTGGTGATCATCGATGGGGTGTCACGCCTGGCCCCCGGGGCCAAGGTGAAGGTGGTCGCGACCGCCCCGGCCCCCGCCATCCACGCGGCCCCGGCCGCGCCTGGTTCCGCTCCGGCATCCGCCCAGCCGCCCGCCGCGCGCCGCCAGCCGGGGGTGATTCACGGACCCGCCGCTGTCGCCCCGGCCGCCCCGGCCGGCGCCGCCAAGTAGCCGCGGAGACCACCATGTTCTCCCATTTCTTTATCGACCGGCCCATCTTCGCCGCGGTCATCGCGCTCGTCATTTCAATCGCGGGCCTGGTGGCGATGGTGCAGTTACCCATCGCCCAATACCCGCAGGTGACACCGATCCAGATCCAGGTCAGCGCGACCTACCCCGGGGCCAATGGCACCCTGGTCGCCCAGAATGTCGGCGCCCCGATCGAACAGCAGGTCAACGGCGCCACCAACATGATCTACATGGCGTCCACCAGCTCCTCGACCGGCGCCTATACGCTGACGGTCTATTTCACCATCGACACCAATCCCGAACTGGCGCAGGTCGACGTGCAGAACCGCGTCAGCCAGGCCATGGCCCAGTTACCGCAGTCGGTGCAGGCGCAGGGGGTGACGGTCCAGCAGAAGACCAGTACCTTCCTGATGATCCTCGCCTTCTTCTCACCGGACGACACCCTGGATGCCGATTATGTCGCCAACTACACCAACACCCAGATACTGAGCAACATCAATCGCATCAATGGCGCCAATCAGGCCGCGATCCTGGGCCAGCCCAGTTATGCCATGCGGATTTGGCTGAAACCCGACCGGATGGCCCAGCTGGCGGTCACCGCCAGCGATCTGGCCAATGTGATCCAGCAGCAGAATCAGCAATTCGCGGTCGGACGGATCGGGGATACCCCCACCCCCTTCCCGGTCCCCCAGACCTTTCCGGTCACTACCGGCACCATTACTGAGCCGGCCCAGTTCGATAACATGATCGTGCGCGCGGCGAACCAGACCGCGGCCCTGGTGCGGGTGAAGGACGTCGGTTATGCCCAACTGGGCGCCCAAAGTTATATCGTCGAGTCCACGTACCAGGGCAAAGCCGCGACGCTCATCGCCGTCTATCAACAGCCCGGGTCCAACGCCATTTCGGTGTCCAAGCAGGTCCGTGCCATGCTGGCGGAGATGAAGAAAAGCTTCCCGCCAGGGCTCGACTATGCCGTCGCGCTGGATACCACCAAGTTCGTGCAGGCCTCCATTGATGAGGTCGTCAAGACCTTCTTCGAGGCGGTGGTCCTGGTGGTGCTGGTGGTCTATATCTTCCTGCACAGCCTGCGCCTGACCATTATCCCGACGCTGGCGGTGCCGGTGTCCATCCTGGGCGCCCTGATCGGCATGCTGGTCTTCGGCTTCTCCGTCAACATGCTGACCCTCTTCGGGATGATCCTCGCCATCGGTCTGGTCGTGGACGACGCCATCGTGGTGGTGGAGAACACCGAGCGCAATATGGCGCAATTCGGCCTGACACCCAACGCGGCCGCCAAGAAGGCCATGGACGAGGTGAGCGGACCCGTGATCGCGGTGGTCCTGGTCCTGAACGCGGTCTTCGTGCCGGTGGCCTTCCTGGGCGGTATCACCGGCGCACTCTACCAACAGTTCGCCGTGACGATCGCCATCTCGGTGGTGTTCTCCGGGATTGTCGCACTCACCCTCTCTCCGGCCCTGGCGGCCGTCCTCATTCAGGCCAAGCAGGGAGAGCAAAAGGGCTTCTTCAAATGGTTCGACGCGGGCTTCGAGCGACTCACCAACGGCTATGTGAGAGGCGTCAAGGCGGTCATGCGAGGCTGGTTCGTGAGCCTGATCGTCTTTGGTCTGGTGGTGGGTGGTTGCGTGTGGCTGTTCAAGGTCCTGCCGACCGCCTTCGTCCCCCAAGAGGACCAGGGCTACATCTTTGTACCCTATTTCCTGCCGGATTCAGCCAGCCTCTCGCGCACCAACGCGGTCGGCAGTCAGGCGGCGGAGATCCTGCGCGCCCACCCGGCGGTCTCGAGTGTGACCCAGTTCGATGGCTATAGCCTCATCGACTCCCAGACCAAGACCAACTTCGGCCTGCTGTTCGTGGCGCTCAAGGATTACGAGGAACGGCAATCACCAACGCTGTCGGCGGATGCGGTTATCGCCGATGCGACGGGTAAATTCCAGAGCATTCAGGGCGGCCTGGTGATACCAATCAACCCGCCTGCCATCCCCGGCCTGGGGATCACCGCCGGGTTCCAGATGTGGATCGAGCAGAAGGGCTCCGGGACCTTTAGTCAACTCAACGACGTGGTCCAAGAGATCATCGAAAAGGCCAAGACCCGGCCTGAACTGACTGCTGTGACCACCACCGTGCGCGCCAATGGGCAGCAGATGCTGGCGGATGTCGATCGGGAAAAGGCGGAGATTCTGGGCGTCCCGATTCAGGATGTCTACAATACCTTGCAGACGATGTTCGGCTCACTCTATGTCAGCCAATTCCCGAAGGACTCGCGCCTCTATAAGGTCATTCTACAGGCGGAGCCGAGCTACCGCATGACGCCCGAGGACATCGGTAAGTTCTATGTCAGGAACACCAACATCCAGAGCGCCGTCAACCCGCAGAGCGGCACCAACTCGCAGAGCAGCAGCAACAACATGATCCCGCTCTCGGCCCTGGTGAACACACGCTATGTAGTGGGACCGGACATGGTGACCCGCTTCAACAACTACCCGGCCATCGCACTGAATGGCGCACCGGCCCCCGGGGTCAGTTCGGGAACGGCCCTGGCGGCCATCCAGGCGGTGGCGGAAGAGGTGATGCCCCCCGGCTATGGCTTCGAGTGGGCCGGCGAGGCCCGCGAGGAAATCAGTTCGGGTTCCACCTCGGCCATTGCCTTCATCTTCGGCCTGATCTTCGTGTTCCTGATCCTCTCGGCCCAATACGAGAGTTGGTCCCTGCCGGCAAGCGTCATGATGGCGATCCCCTTCGCCGTTATCGGCGCCCTGCTGGCCATTGCGCTGCGCGGACTCGACAATGACATCTATTTCCAGATCGGCCTGTTGACGCTGGTCGGGCTGGCGGCCAAGAACGCCATCCTCATCGTCGAGTTCGCCGTAGAATTGCACCGCAAGGAGGGTATGTCGCTGTTCGACGCGGCGGCCGAGGCAGCACGGCTTCGGCTGCGTCCGATCGTCATGACCTCCTTTGCCTTCGTGCTTGGCACCCTGCCGCTGGCGATCGCCACCGGGGCCTCGGCCAATAGCCGTCACTCCATCGGCACCGGTGTGATCGGCGGGACCCTGGTTGCCACCGTCATCGCCATCTTTTTCATCCCGATGTTCTACTGGCTGGTGGGGACCCTGAGCGCGCGTTTCTTCGGCAGTCCAAAGAGCGACTTGCCGCAATCGCCAGGATCCGGGGCGCAAAACCAGCCGGCCGCCGCCGGCGCGGGTGGGGCGGTCAGCCTCCAGGCGCCGGAGCAGGAGCGCACCGATGTCTGAGCTTCGCCCCCGGTTGCTCGCCCTGATGGCACTGACCGCGCTGGTGTCCGGCTGCATGTTTGGGCCCGACTATGCCCGACCCAGGGTCGATACCCCGGCGACCTACCGCTTTGCCCTGCGGGACGCGCAGAACACCGCCAATACCCAATGGTGGCGACAATTCAATGACCCGATCCTGGATGACTTGATCATTCAGTCACTGGGCGCTAACTGGAACGTCAAGATCGCCGCGGCCAATGTGGAGGCGGCCGCCGCGGTCCTGACCCAGGCGCGGGCGCCGCTCTATCCCCAGTTGAATTACAACGGTCAGGGCGCGCGCGCGCAAACCGCAGCGATCGGTGCCCTCCCGGCCAGTGCTCGCGACAACTTCCAACTCCTGGCCGGGGCCTCCTGGGAGATCGACCTGTGGGGCCGCATTCGCCGTCAGACTGAGGCGGCACGGGCCCAACTGTTGGGCACGGAAGAGGCCAGACGCGGTGTGGTCCTGTCATTGGTCGGGGCGGTGGCGAACGGCTATATCCAACTGCGCGGGCTCGACGCGCAGCTCGCCATGTCGAAACAAACTCAGGCCGCCTATGGGGAATCACTGCGCCTCATTGAGTATCAGTTCAAGTACGGTCAGGTCTCGGAGATGACGGTGGCCCAGGCCAGGTCCCAGTACGAGACCGCCAGTGCCCAGATTCCGCTGCTGGAACGCAGCATCGCCCAGACCGAAAACGGCCTGTCCACGCTGCTCGGGCGCAACCCTGGGCCCATCGCGCGCGGGCACACGCTGGAGACCCTGGTCCCGCCCAGTGTCCCCACCGGGGTCCCGTCGGACCTGCTGGAGCGCCGTCCGGACGTCCTCCAGGCCGAGCAGCAGTTGATCGCCGCCAATGCCCAGATCGGCGCAGCGCGGGCGCTCTATTTTCCGACGATCTCCCTGACTGGTGCCCTGGGAACCAATAGCTCCCAGCTCTCGGGGCTCTTCACCGGACCGGCGCGCACCTGGAGCTACGCCGGTGCATTCGCCGGGCCGCTCTTTACCGCCGGGTCGATCAGCGGCCAGGTGGCCCAGACCGAGGCCCAGCAGCGAGCCGCGCTGGGAAACTACCAACAGGTCATCCAGGGGGCCTTCGCCGATGTCTCCAACGCGCTCGTGGCGCGCGAGAAGCTCAACGAGGAGGTCCTGGCGCTACAGCGGCTGGTGAAGGCCTTGGGCGACTATTCGCGTCTGGCCAAGCTCCAGTACGCGGGCGGCTATGCGCCCTATTCCACGGTGCTGCAGGCCGATCAGCAACTCTTTCCGGCCGAGTTGAACCTGGCCGCCACCCGCGCCTCCGCCCTGTCCGCCGTGGTCAGCATCTACCAGGCCATGGGCGGGGGCTGGGTCGATGAGGCCGCACAAGCGGCGCCGGCGCCGCAGCCGGGCAAGGGGCCATTCGCCCCCGCCATCCCCCGGGCGCCGGGGGCGGTGACGACCGCCGGCGAGAACGCGGCGCCTTGACCAGGAAGAACCAGTCGTTTTTCCTTAAAAATTTAGAGCCATCCCCCGGAGCTTGTCGCTATGACGACGCACCAGACCCGCTACGACTTGGTTTTTTTCGGAATCGACCGGCAAGGTCCGGAGCGCACCGAGGCGCTCATCAAGCTGGCTCAATGGATGAATGTTGCGCCCGATCAACTGGCGCCAGTACTCGAGCAACGCCGACGCGTGATTGCCTCGGATCTGGACGAGGCGGCTGGTGCCGAGACCCAACGCCAAGTGATCGCACTGGGCATTCGCTGCAATCTGCGCCCGCACGTTGCGTACGACGTGTCGCTGGATCTCGCCCCGCTCGAGGCGCCGCCAACGGTGATTGTGTGCCCTGCCTGCGGTCATTACCACAACGTCAAGGCGAACCAGCCGCCACCGGCAGCCTGCGAGAAATGCGGGATTGTGTTTGCTAAGTACGAGAAGGTAGCGCAGGAGAAAAAGGAGCGCGAGCTGGTCCGCCAATCACTGCTGTCAGACCAGCAGCGTCGGCAGGACCAGGAGCAGAAGGAACGCGAAGAGCGCCTGGCCCAGGAACGGCGCCGGAAACTGGAGGATGAGATCCGCAAGGAGCTCGGCCTGCCGCGCATGGTGAGAAGCCGCGCCAGCCTGCTCGGTTCTGCGGCCGGCATCTATTGTCTGGGCCTGGTCATGGGCGCCGGGGGCCTCGTTGGTTACGACCTGCTGTTCGGGAGCGGCGGTACCATCGCCGCGCAACCAAGGCCGTTCGGCGTGGGCGCCCTGGCCGGTCAAGGCGCCGCCGATTTCGGAGAGTCTGGGTTCGGCGCATCCGGGGCCGGCGCGTCCAATCCCGGCATGGCCGCTCAGGTGCAGGTCGCCGCACTGCTGGCCGCGGCAGCGAGCGGCGCCGCTGCCACGGAATCCGGCGATGGCGCAGCGCCTCGAGGTGGTGACGCAGCGACCCTGTCCTCACAGTCCGGACAACTCGTCAATGCCGCTACGGCAGGTTCCAGCCGCCAGCATGGGCAGGGCGCGGCGGTGGCCTCAGCAACTGCGTCGGACACCGCCGGATTCCTTAGCAACCAATTGGCAGACCTGAAGAAAGACACGGAGTGGGACCTCTACATCCTCGGCCGGATGGATGCCCTGCGCGAGCAGCACGCGACGGCGCGGGCCATCGCCTTGGTTGACCACCTGCGCAACCCCGAGTTGCGTTTCGATCGTGGCGCCTGGCTGGCCGATACGTTGTGGAATGATGGACAATTGGCGGATGCCGAACGCCTCTATCAAAGCCTGATGGCCGCCGCTGACCGGGAGCCCGACACAGCTGGGGCGCGGGTGGCGGCGTTATGCACCTTGGCCCGCCACCTCAACCGGGTCGGGCGCCCGGCCGATGCCGATCTGCTCTTGCGGCAGGCCAAGACCATCGCGGAGGCCGTGACCGGACCGGCAGACAAGATCGCGGCCGACAGTGAGATCGGGGCCCTCCTGACCAACCTCGGCCGCCCCCAGGACGCCCGCGTGTATTTCACGGGCGCCACGCAAGGGTTAGGCCGCATCCCGGTGCCGGCCGACCGCTTGGCGGCCATTCCCGGACTCGCCCGCGGCTTTGCCAAGGCAGGCTTTCGGACCTCGGCCTTAAACTTTCTGGAGGAGGCGACCAAGAACATCGAATCGGTCAACGGCCCGCAGGAGCGGGCACGCATTCTTGGCGTGATCGCCGAAACCACCGCTCACTTAGGGGATATACAGGCCGCCAAGGGGGCCGCTGCGCGAATTGCCGGCCCGCTCAATAAGGATCGGACGGTGTATCACATCATCGCCGATCAAATTGTGTCCGATCGACTCGCCAACGCGATGGATGTGTCCGAGGGCCTGCAGACCCCGACGTATCAGGCCCTGGCAGCCGGGTTGCTGGGGCTACAGCAACAGCGCCATCCCGCCTATCGCCCGCTGGCCGCGCAGTCCTCCGAGAAGGCCATCGCGGCCATCGCGGCGCTCACGGACCCTGCGCAAAAGTCGGTGATCAGCGCAGAGATCGCGCGCCTTGCGGTCCGTGGTGGCGATCCCAAGACTGCGGATGGCTATTTTGCGCAGGCGCGCCAACTCGCCGAAGCGATTCCGTCGGTACCTGAGCGTGACCGCGCATTGGCCATCCTGGCGACCAACGAGGCGCTGGCACTGCGCCTCGGGGATGCGCGTCAAAAGCTCGCGAAGATCAGCGATACGCCATTGCGCCTCGCGCTGACCAACGATCTGAGCGGCCTCGACCAGTTGGTCGGCACGGTACCCTAGACCGACATCCGGCATTGGCTCACACCAAGAGCCGCCGATGCCAGAACAGCAATGGCGTCCCTGCACCCTCCCAAGCACCCGCCGGGCGAATCGCCCGGCGCTCGACTTTGGCGTCTCGGCGGGAAGCCGGCTTTTTCGCGGAACCACGCTAGGGTGCGAGTGGTACCATCGGCACGAATGGCACCGCCGGCGTGCCGTTGAGGAAGCGGGCCTTGACCGCATCCAGGTTGGCCTTCTTGACCGCCTCGCCCCGGCCCAGGCTGATCAACTCGCCGGTGGAGGTGCCGGTGACCAGGTCGAAGTGATCCACCGCGGATTGGCCAGTGACCTGCTCCAATTCGGCCAGCACCGAGGCGGCGAATGCCCCCTTGATACCGCCGCCGTCCAGACTCAGGATGCGAAACATGATGGGGTTTCCTCTTCATCGCGCGCATTGGAACGCGGCGTCGTGCAGTGCATCCGGATGGCAAAGGTCGTCTCGGGTGCGATCTGCTCGCGCGGATAGCCGCGCCAGTGCTTGTCCACCACCCTGTGCTAGTCTACTCGGGGGACCGCGGCATTGATCCCCGGGGGACGCGCCATCCCTGGCGCCTCGACTACATCAGGTAATGACGGTCGGTTCCGTGCGTCCGGTACGCGCCTCGATCTGGGCCAACTCACGGGCGATCACGATGAGCGGTGCCAGGGTCTCCTGGGTGTCCTGCTGGTGTTTGCTCGGGTCCGGCTCGTAGGACTCGATGTAAACGCGCAAGGTCGCGCCCTCGGTCCCGGTGCCGGAGAGTCGCAGCACGATGCGTGCGCCGCCTTCAAAGCCGATCCGCAGGCCCTGGTGACTGGACACGCTGCCGTCGATCGGGTCGGTGTATTCAAAGTCGTCGGCATAGGCCACGGTGTAATCGCCCAGGCGCTTGCCGGGCAGTTCGGGGAAGAGGGTGCGCAGGTGATGCACCAAGTCCGCGGCACCGTGGGCATCGACCGCCTCATAGTCATGGCGGGTGTAGTAGTTGCGACCGAACTGCCGCCAGTGGTCGCCGACGATCTCGGCCACGGACTGTTTGCGTACCGCCAGCAGGTTAAGCCAGAACAGCACGGCCCAGAGCCCATCCTTCTCGCGCACATGGTCGGAGCCGGTGCCGAAGCTCTCCTCCCCGCAGAGCGTGATACGGCCGGCATCCAGGAGGTTGCCGAAAAACTTCCAGCCGGTGGGGGTCTCGAAGCACTCGATCCCCATGGCCTCGGCCACCCGGTCGGCCGCCTGGCTGGTGGGCATGGAGCGGGCGATGCCGCGGATGCCAGCCTTGTAGCCCGGGGTCAGGTGGGCGTTGGCGGCCAGCACCGCCAGGCTGTCGCTGGGGGTGACGAAGAAGTCCTTACCCAGGATCATATTGCGGTCGCCGTCGCCGTCGGAGGCGGCGCCGAAGTCCAGACCTTTGGCACCCTGGCACAGTGCAACCAGTTCCTGGGCATGGGCCAGGTTGGGGTCCGGATGATGGCCGCCGAAATCCGGCAAGGGGACGCCGTTCATGACGGTGCCGGGCGAAGCACCCAGGCGGTTCTCCAGAATCTCAATGGCATAAGGACCGGTGACGGCGTGCATGGCATCGAAGCGCAGCCGAAAGAGCCCGGAGTCGAAGAGCGCCTTGATGGCGTCGAAGTCGAACAGCGATTCCATCAGGGCCGCATAGTCTGCCACCGGGTCGATGACCTGGACCTGCATGGCCCCGATCTGCGCGGTGCCGAGCTGGTCCAAGTCGATATCCGGACAGTCCAGGGTGCGATAGGTGTCGATGACCTGGGTGCGGGCATACATCGCCTCGGTGACCGACTCCGGGGCCGGCCCGCCCGCCGCCCCGTTGAACTTGATGCCGAAGTCCTCCTCCGGTCCGCCCGGGTTGTGGCTCGCGGACAGCACGATGCCGCCCTGCGTGTGGTACTTGCGGATGATGCAGGAGACCGCCGGGGTGGAGAGGATGCCGCCCTGCCCCACCAGCACGCGGGCCACGCCGTTGGCGGCGGCCATACGCAGGATGGTCTGGATGGCCTCGCGGTTGTAGTAGCGGCCGTCACCGCCCACCACCAGGGTACCGCCGGCGAGTTCGTGCTGGGTGTCGAAGATCGACTGGACGAAATTTTCCAGGTAGTGCGGCTGTGCAAAGACCCGCACCTTCTTGCGCAGCCCGGAGGTACCTGGACGTTGCCCCGCGAAGGGCGTGGTTTTGATGACTGTCGGATCCATGCTCAAACCCTTGATTGTCGTTGTGATGGCCTACATTGATACGGCTCGGACAGGGGGGGCAGCGCCCGACTGGCCGCGGACCCCGCTGCCACGGGACGGAAAGTCACGATTGTAGCCCCGGCGAGGCGTGCGACAATAACCGGCTGCGGTCGGGAACCCCCGGCGACCCGCGGCCGCCGCTTCCCCGGCGCGCCCGGCACCGGCCCCCCGGCACACAAACCAAACCGTTCTCAAAGAGGTAGGAAAGCGTATGACTGTCGAAGCGCATAAGGAAACACTGGAATTTAAGGCGGAGGTGAGCCAGGTACTGGACCTGGTGATTCGCTCGCTTTATTCAAACAAGGAGATCTTCCTGCGCGAGTTGATCTCCAACGCCTCGGACGCGGCGGAGAAACTGCGGTTCGAAGCCCTGAGCGACGAAGGGCTGTATGAAGGCGACGCCGAGTTGCGTATCCGCGTCACCGTCGACCCGGAGGCCGGCACCCTGACGGTGTCGGACAACGGCATCGGTCTGAGCCGCCAAGAGGTGGTGGAGACCATCGGCAGCATCGCCAGTTCCGGCACCCGCCGCTTCTTCGAGAAGATGACCGGCGACCAAGCCAAGGACAGCCAGCTCATCGGCCAGTTTGGTGTCGGCTTCTACTCGACCTTCATCGTCGCCGACAAGGTGACCCTGACCTCGCGCCGGGCCGGTCTGGGCGGCGAGCATGGGGTGCGCTGGGAGTCCGACGGTCGCGGCGCCTACACGCTGGAGACGGTGGAGCGGGCCGGTCGTGGCACCGACGTCACCCTGCATCTCAAGGAGGAGGAAAAGGAGTTTCTGGACGCCTGGCGGCTGCGCTCCATCATCGGCAAGTTCTCCGACCACATCACCCTGCCGGTGGAGATGCTCAAAGAGCACCACGACAGCCCCGAGGACGAGGAGGCGGAAGGCGAGGACAAGTCGAAGGCCAAGGCGCTCGAGTGGGAAAAGGTAAACCGCGGCACGGCCCTGTGGATGCGCAACAAGGCGGACGTGACCGAGGAGGAATACCAGGAGTTCTACAAGCACATCGCCCACGACTACGAGGCGCCGCTCGCCTATGCCCACAACCGTGTGGAGGGCACCAACGAGTACACCACGCTGCTCTTCGTCCCCAAGAAGGCCCCCTGGGACCTGTGGGACCGCGATCAGAAGCACGGCATCAAGCTGTATGTGCGCCGCGTCTTCATCATGGATCAGGCGGACAAGCTGCTGCCGCACTACCTGCGCTTCATCAAGGGCGTGGTGGACTCCGACGATCTGCCGCTCAATGTCTCGCGCGAACTGCTCCAGCACAACCGCAAGATCGACACCATCCGCCAGGCCAACACCAAGCGGGTGCTGGGTCTGCTGGAGACCCTGGCCACGGACGAGCCGGAGAAGTATGCCGAATTCTGGAAGGAGTTCGGCCGGGTCATCAAGGAGGGGCCGGCGGAGGACTTCGCCAACCGTGAGCGTCTGGCCGGCCTGCTGCGCTTCGCCACCACCACCAGCGAGGGTGAGGCCCAGACCGAGTCCCTGGACGGCTATATCGAGCGCATGAAAGAAGGCCAGGACAAGGTCTATTTCATCACCGCCGACAGCCCCGCCGCCGCCCGCCATAGCCCGCACCTGGAGGTCTTCCGCAAAAAGGGCGTCGAGGTGCTGCTGCTATCCGACCGGGTGGACGAGTGGCTGGTCAACCACCTGACCGAATACAAGGGCAAGCACCTCCAGTCGGTCACCAAGGGCAACCTGGACCTGGGCACCCTGGCCGATGCCGAGGAAAAGGCCAAGACAGAAGAGGCGGCCAAGGAGCACGGCCCCCTGTTGGAGCGCCTGAAGACCACCCTGGGCGAGCGGGTGGATCAGGTGCGCCCGAGCGCCCGCCTGGTCGACTCCCCGGCCTGTCTGGTGGTGGGCGAGTACGACATGAGCGCCAACCTGGCCCGCGTCCTCAAGGCCGTGGGTCAGGACGCCCCGAAACAGCGCCCGACGCTCGAGGTCAACCTGGACCACCCGCTGGTCAAGCGCTTGGAGGCCGAGGCCGACGAGACCCGCTTCACCGACCTGGGGCTGATCCTGTTCGATCAGGCGCAACTGGCCGAGGGCGGCCAGTTGGACGACCCGGCGGCCTTCGTCGGCCGGCTCAACAGCCTGATGATGAACGTGCTACTGGCCGGGGGCTGAGGCCCACGGCGCCGCACCCCGGTGCGGCGCCGTCATGGCGGCAGGATGCCGCAATCCAGTGCCAGGGAGGGCCGCCTTTCGGCCGCTCCTCCAAATTTGAACCTTGGACCGAGGCGGCACTGCGCGTCAGAAGATCGCACGCCAGCCGCTGCGGCTGGGCAGACACTCCTCACAGAACCGCGGCAGGCGGTACAGTGTCATCGAATTGCCCGGATAGCTCTCAGTGAATGTGGCGCCGCTGAAGGTCTTGTCAGCCAGGTGCACGATCGCAGTCAACTGCGCGTCACTGTAGCGCCAGCCCTGCAGGGTGCCGGCGGGCGCGAAGTGGCCCAGGGTCAGGGGCGCAGACAGGGCGTCCGCGGTCTTGTTGATGACGATCAGGGTCAAAGCGCCCGTGGCGGTCTCTTCGGCAGCATAGATCGCAAGCCGGTCCTGGGCGTCGCTGGTGGCGTTCACGCTGGTCTCACCAAAGCGGCCGCCGGCCCCGTTATAGTTACGGTATAGGCGAAATGCGAAGGCGGCCGGCTCGGTGCTGGCGGGAGGGGACCACAGGGTTGCCAAGCCCACCCCCTCGCGACCGAAGATGCCCAATACGTCGGCCTGGGCCAGGGCACCATTGATGTGCTCGGGCGCCCCCCAATTGTACTCGGTGATCGCAAGCTTAGTACCCGGATAATTGCTGTTCACCCACTCGCGCATGCGCGGAATCAGCCGCACAATGCCACCGTCCGGACCGGCAGCAGCGATCCAACTCTCATCGACATAGGTCGGGTCCCACAGCGAGCGGGTACTGTTCAGACGCAGCGCCTGGGTGGCGGCGTCACCGGCCGCGCTCAAAGAGACGCCGGGCGCGGCGGGGTAATAGTGAAGGTCGAGGAAATCCAGGATGCGCGTACCGTGCGCCTGCTCGTAGGCCTGCATCTGCTGCAGGTACCAGGGCACCAAGGGCGTGCCGCCATGGGCATTGCGATCATCCGGGGTACTCCAGTCCACCCGCTGTCCGTCCCACGGCGAATGCCAATAATAGGTCCAGCCCATGACGACCGGGCCCAGGGTTTGGGCCGTGGGATCGGCGGCCTTGATGACAGCGGCGTATTGGTAGGTGCGGTCCCGCAATTGGTCATAGTTGAGGGCGACCGGCGCCACGTCGGGATGGGTACTCCACCAGATGTCCGGTTCGTTGTCCAGGTTGTAATAGCGCACACCGCCATTGCCCGCCGAGCCATAGCGGTTGACCAGATAGGTCACCCAGTTTTGGACGAAATCGGGGGCGATCGCAAGGCTGGTGTCCGTCGGGTCATTGCCCGTTACCAAGCTGCCATCGGGCTTGACGCCATTGCCGCAGTCGGGACGCCCGGCGTCGGTCTGCTGTTGCGGACCATATTTGGCAACGCTGAATCCGCAGGTCGACAAGTCGCCATTTTTTGCGACATAGCCAATCATGGGCACGGTCAGCACCGTCGCGACGCCTAAGGGGCCGCCCTGGGCGATCAGGCGATTGGTGGCGGAGTCGTCCGGCGGGCCGGCGGCATCGCTCATTTTGACGTTCTCATAGTACCAGTCGCTGGCCGTGTTGCCGACGTCGAGCAGCCAGTTGTAGCGTGTCGTATTGTTGCCGCCCCAGCGTTGTACCGACACGCCGAGACTGGTCAGGAAGGCCGCGTCGGCGGTCGCCCCACTGTTGTAACTGTTGATGCCGTAGATCAGTGGGCTGATGGGCTTGCGCTGCGCCGCCGCATCGACCGTCAGGGTCGGCGGCGCAAGGCTCGTGGCGATCAGGCGCAGGGTGTCGAGGTTATAGGTCGGCGCAACGCTGCCGGTCCAGTCCTGGATATTGATCCGGGCGATCACGGTGGGGTTGCCCAAGGCGCTCAAGGGCACGTCGACGACACTCCAGGCGTTCGGGGTGGGGGTGAACTGGAAACTGGTGCTGTTGGCGCCGCTATCAGTCGGCTGCGTGTAGAGCGAGAGTGCCCCGCCCCCCGATCGGCCGTAAACCGAAAAACGTATCGCGGAATAACCGGAAGTGGGGATGGGCGTGCCGCTGCGCAGCGACAGCCCCGCCCAGCCGGCGGTATAGGTCACCGCCAGCGACGAGGCACCGGTGACCTTGATGTCCGCGGCGACCGCTTCTGTCGTACTCCAAGACCAGTCCGCCCAGCCGCTCGCCAGGGCATCCTCGTAGATCATCAGATCGGCCGCCCGGACCGGCAAGGCGGGCAGCGCACTCAGGATCAACCAGACGATAAGCCCGCCCCTGAGGCCAGAAGGGCCGCGACGAGGCCGTTCAGTAACAGATGCACCCATGGGATATCTCCTGTAAGGCAAATGGAACTCGACTCACCGAGTATATCAAAGGGACCCCGGCCGATGGCATCCTTGGAAAAGTCGCCTGGAAGGCGATTTTCCAAGTGCGTTGTGGCAAACTTCCGCGTTATCTCGCGCGCCGTCCGGCCGCGACCCCAAAGTCCACAGACGAAGAGGCGATATCCATGCGCGTGATCCTGCTCGGCGGCCCCGGGGCCGGCAAAGGTACCCAGGCCGGCTTCATCAAGGAGCACTTCGACATCCCCCAGATCTCCACCGGAGACATGCTGCGCGCCCATGTCAAACAGGGCACCGATCTTGGCAAAGCGGCCAAGAAGATCATGGACGAGGGCGGCTTGGTGTCCGATGACATCATCCTGGGGATGGTGAAGGCACGCACGGCCGACGCCGACTGCAAGGGCGGCTATCTCTTCGACGGCTTTCCCCGCACCCTGCCCCAGGCCGATGCCTTGAAGGCAGCCGGCGTGTTCATCGACGCGGTCGTGGAGATCGACGTCCCGGACGAGGAGATCATCCGCCGCATGTCTGGCCGGTGGAGCCATGCGACCTCGGGCCGCACCTATCACGTGGTCTTCAACCCGCCCAAAACGGCGGGGCTGGACGACGAAACCGGCGAGCCGCTGATGCAGCGCGACGACGACAAGGAAGAGACCGTCAAGGCGCGCCTCAAGGTCTATCACGACCAGACCGAGCCGCTGATCCACTACTACTCCGCCTGGGCCAAGCAGGGTGGGGAGGGTGCGCCGAAGTACATCAAGATCCACGGCATCGGCGCGGTAGACGCGATTCGTGCCCAGATCATCAGCCAGCTCGAGTCCCTCTAAACGGGCGAGCGAGTGCCGACGCGGTGCAGACCGGGCTCACGCCCGGTTTTTTATTGACCGTTGTTTTTACAAGACTTTAAATTCCAGCCCGATGGTCCTGGGGCGCGGCGGCCCCGCAGCGATTCTGTTACTATCGGCTAATAAACAGTTTGTAAGCAGGTGACTCCCATGGCAGTGGTCGAACTCGATCAGGGCGGCTTTGAGGCCGCGATTCAAGACAACGCTTTCGTGATTGTCGACTTCTGGGCCCCCTGGTGCGGTCCGTGCCGCTCCTTCGCCCCGGTCTACGAGAAGGTTTCTGCCGACTTCGACGACATCCTCTTTGCCAAGGTGAACACCGAGGACGAGCAGCAAATCGCCGCCCATTTCAACATTCGCTCCATCCCCACCCTGATGATCTTTCGCGAACAGACCATCATCTACGCCCAGGCGGGGGCGATGCCTGAGGCCCGCTTCCGCGAGCTGCTCAGCAAGGCCCGCGACCTCGACATGGCCGAGGTTAAGCGCCAGGAGGCCGAAAAGCGCAACGATGCGCAGAACTCGGACAGCGCCTGACGGTCCGGTGGCCGTCCTCGTCGTGCATCCCCTGCCATGACCCCCGTGCGCCGGCGCTCGCCCCGCACCGGCTTGCCCAGCCCATGCCGCACGCCCGTGCGGCCCGTTGCGCCTTAGCCATGCAGCCCACCCCGCGCGGTCCTCAAGACCTCCTGGGTCTCGCATTCGCGCGTCCCACGGTGGGCGACCTGATGCGTCTGTGCGAGGAGAATTTTGTCCTGCTGCGCCGACTCGCGCCGCACCTCAAGGATCAGCGCGAGGACCTGGTCTCCCGGCGCCAGGGCCGGGTCGACCTGTTCCTCCTGATCGAGGAACAATCACGCTACACCAGCCTGATCAGGCTCACCCACTTCTTCCCCGGGCCGCAACCGCTACCCGCGCCGGGTTCGGCCCCGCTCGCCGCGGGTAACGGCGACCTGACCCGACAGCGGGCCGACCCCAATGCGCGCCTGCGGATCTATCACGATGCCCGCCAGGTGGAGGTCCTCGACCTGCGCCAGACCACCCTGCCCCTGCGCACGGACTATCAGCGCCCAGCCCTTGAGGCCAAATGGCGGGTCAACCTGTTCCTCGGCAAATGGCTGGCCTACTGTCTGCATCAGGGACACCGCTTCGGCCCCGGTGGCGATCCCGGTACCGATCAGGTGCCCCTGCCGCAAGGCGGCGACCTGATCGACATCCTGACCTGAAGCGTTCGGGCGCCACGGCGCAGTGGCGCCGCCGCCGAGCAGCGTCGGGTGGCTGGACTAGAATACTGGTTGTAGGACCCCACAAGGGCCTTCTGGGTCCCCGTGGTGCGGGCTGCCGATCGCTACAACCATGTCGAAGGGCACCATCATGAACGCACACAACCCCCCGGAATCGCGGCGCGGAACCGTCCTCTTCCTCGGTACCGACGCCGCGCTGAGCGAGGCACTCGCATCCCATCTTTCCGTGTACGGACTCACCCTGGAGACCGTTCAATCGCCCGCTGACCTGCGCCGCCGGGTCCAGCCCCCCGTTGCGACCCCATCCGCGCCCAGTCCGTGCGACCCCGGCGCCGTGGTCGCACTGATCGACCTGCGGGCCTTCCCGAATCGTGATGCCATGGCCGGTCTGGGTCTTGGCGGCACCACCGGGCAGGGGCCGCGACTGCCCTTGGTCTGTCTCGGGCCGGCCAGCGATCTCCCGCAGCGGGTCGCGGCGATCCGCGCGGGGGCCGTGGCCTGGCTCGCGGCGGACCTGGATGCACAGGACCTGGCGGCGCGGTTGGCCGCCGTCGTCGGGCCGGCGGACGGGACGCCGGAGCGCGTGCTGGTGGTGGACGACCAGCCGGTATCCGCTCTGTTCGCTGCGCGGATCCTGGAGTGTGCAGGGATGGCCACGGAGCAGGTCACCGATCCGCTGCTGGTCCTGTCCGTCATGGACCGCTTCGCCCCGGACCTGGTGCTCATGGATCTGCACATGCCCGGGGTCAGCGGGATCGAACTGACTGCGGTCATCCGCGAACAGGAGCGCTTCGCGGACCTGCCAATCATCTTCCTGTCCGTCGAACTCGACCCGGAGCGCCAGTTGGAGGCCCTGCGCGTGGGCGGCGACGACTTCCTGGCCAAACCGGTGCAACCGGGACGGTTGGTGTTCTGCGTGCGGCGGCGCCTGGCGGCGGCGCGGATGCGCAGCCAAGGCGCGGCGGTGACGGTCAACCGCGAACACCTGCTGGCCCGGCTCGACCGCCTGCTGCATTCCCCGGCGGCCGCGGATTGGGTGCTCATCTATCTCGAGCGGCCGGGGCAGGACGCACCCACCCAGGCCCGACTGGCCGCAGCCGTTGCCGCGCGGGCGGGGGCCGACGCACTGACGGTAGGGGTCGGCGAGCACGGCGTCGGCGTGCTCATGCGGGGCGGTCCCGAGCGCTGCTATGCGGCCGTTGCGCAAGCCCTGGGACAGGGTGTCCGTGCGGACCTGGGCACTGATGGTGCCGAAGTCCCGACCTTCGGGGTCGGCTGGTGCGCACTCCCAGCCGGGGGCGGGGAGTCGGTGACCCTGGTCTCGCGCGCGCGTAAGGCCGCCTGCCTCAGTCTCGAACGCCATCAGGGCCGGGCCGACGGCTATATCGTGGCACCGCCCGCGCGGCCGGGCGACGACACAACGGCCGATCCGACGCTGGCGGCCATCAAGGCCAACCGTTTGCAGCTTCTCTTCCAACCCATGGTCACGCTGGGCACGGCGGCCGCCGAGCGTTACGAGGCGACCCCGCGCCTGGCGGGTCCACACGGTGAGCTGCTCGCCCCGCGCTTATTCGTCCCGCTGGTCCGGCTGGCGGAGACGGCGCGGCTGATCGATCGCTGGCTGCTCACTGCCGGGCTCGACGCCCTGCGGGAGCGCCATGCGGCGGGGCGGCCGCTGGACCTGTTCCTGCATCAATCCATTGTCAGTGCAGCGGATGACACCTGGATCCAGCGTGTGCGCGACGAAATCAGCGCCCGCGACCTGATCCAATGCCGCCCGACGATCCAATGGGAATTGGCCGACATGGAGAACCACCTCGACTTGGCCGTGCAGCGCGCCGAGCAACTGGCCCACCTGAGGCTCCGCCTGTGTCTCAACGGATTCACGGACGGTGACATCGGTCAACGGGTCCTGGAGCGGCTGCCGGTCGCCTATGTGCGGCTGACGCGGGAGTGGATCCGCGAGGCGTCGCCCGACCGGCTACAGGACCTGGTTCGTCGCGTGCACGGGCACCATGCCCTGGTGATCGCGACCGGGGTCGAGGGGCCCGAGGCCATCACCCCCCTGTATTGCGCCGGGGTCGACCTGATCCAGGGACCCTATGTCCAACCGCCGACCGAGACCATGGACTTCGACTTCGCGGAGGCGGTGGGGTAGCGGGCCGCAAGTCATCGACGATCACGCCTGGTATTGGTCTACACTATGGCTTGCATAGCCAAGCAAACGCCTGCGCGGCGCCGACGGTGTGTGCACCGTGGACCGTGACGGCCTGGTGAAGATCAGGATCATGAACGCACAAAACCTTACCGGGTCAAGGCGCGGAGCCGTCCTCTTCCTCGGTACTGACGGCGCCCTGAGCGACGCACTGTTACCGCATCTCGCGGTGCACGGCCTCGCCTTGGAGGCCTTTACGTCGCCCGCTGACCTGCGCCGCCGGGTTCACCTCCCGCCACAGCCCGGTTCGCGGGACCCCGACGCGACGCTCGCATTGATCGACCTGCGGGCCTTCCCAGATACTGAGGCCATTGCGGGGCTGGGTGTCGGCGGCACCACCGGTCAGGGGCTGCGCCTGCCCTTGGTTTGTCTCGGGCCGGCCAGCGAACTCCCGCAGCGGGTCGCGGCGATCCGCGCGGGGGCGACGGCCTGGCTCGCCGCGGACCTGGATGCGCAGGACCTGGCGGCGCGGTTGGCGGCACTGGTCGGGCCGCCGGACGGTACCCCGGAGCGCGTCTTGGTGGTGGACGACCAGCCGGTGGCCGCCCTGTTTGCCGCCCGGGTCCTGGAGTGTGCCGGGATGGTCACACAGCGGGTATCCGATCCGCTCCAGGTCCTGTCCGTCATGGAGCGCTTCGCCCCGGACCTGGTGCTCATGGATCTGCACATGCCCAAGGTCAGCGGGATCGAACTGACCGTGGTCATCCGCGAACAGGAGCGTTTCACGGACCTGCCGATCGTCTTCCTGTCTGTCGAGCTCGATCCGGAGCGCCAGTTGGAGGCCCTGCGGGTGGGCGGCGACGACTTCCTGGCCAAACCGGTGCAGCCGGGGCAGTTGGTGTTCTGCGTGCGTCGGCGCCTGGCAACGGCGCGGATGCGTCAATGGGGTGGAATGCGTGGGGGCGCGGCGGTGGCGGTCAACCGCGACCACCTGCTGGCCCGGCTCGATCGTCTGCTGCGTTCCCCCGCGGGCGGGGACTGGGCGCTCATCTATCTGGAGCGGCCCGGCGAGGACGCGTCCTCCCAGGCGCGGCTGGCCGCGGCCGCTGCCGCCAGGGCGGGGACCGACGCGCTGACGGCGGGGGTCGGCGAGCACGGGGTCGGCGTGCTGGTGCGCGATCCCGAGCACCAGCACGCGGCCGTTGCGCAAGCCCTGGGACAGGGTGTCCGTGCG
>CAILVI010000563.1 GCA_903837595.1 uncultured Thiodictyon sp. | reverse complement strand
TCGCCGAGGTCCTCGACCAGCGCCACGACCCCACGACTCCGATCCAGATGTCCGATGCCCTGGCGCGCAATACCCCCGGCGATCATCCGACCCAGGCCGCCTCCGGCATCCCGCATTATCCCGGGCCAAGTTTTATCTGGAGCAACTTGGCCGTTTTGCCGCGATGGCGGGCAAACCGGCGGTTATCTGCTCCAGATAATTCGACGGAGTCACAGCGAGTCCAGGAACGCGAGCAGGTCCGGTTTTGGATCCCAGGCTGTTCCAAGGGCTGGCGCAATGCCGGCGCGGTTCCAGAACGCCTCCAGCACCTCGCGTTTCATCCTCAGATTGGCGGTCACGTAGTGACTGGTCGTAGCAACACTCGCATGCCCCAAATAATCGCGGATGACCGTGATATCGACTCCGGCCTGCAGCAGGGCGACCGCGCAGCTATGGCGCAAGACATGCGGCGTCACACGGCGCTGTTGAAGCGGCGGTCGCTCGACTGCCGCGAGCCGGACATAGCGTTGCAGGATATACGCAACGCCATCGCGCGACAGCGGCGCCCCGCGGCGACTGCGGAACACCGGGCTGTCGGCATCGGTTTGGCAGCGGGTCGTCAAACCGCGTAGGGCGCTCGCTGTTTCCGCCCAGAGCGGACAGATCCGGTCTTTACCTCCCTTGCCATGCAGGCGCACCTGAGCGGGCTTGTTCAAGTCGAGGTCCTGTACCTGGACGGCAAGTGCCTCGCTCACCCGGGCGCCGGTATTGTAGAGAAACAGCAAGAGGGCATGGTCGCGCGGCCCGCTGGGCGTTTGGTCATCCACTTGGTCCAGGATGAGGTGTACATCCTCCGGTTCCAGATAGGTTGCTGGGGTCGTACGGGTCCGCTTGGCGGGCAGCGACAGGATCCGCTGGTACTGCTCGGCATGTATAGGATCCTCGCGGATCAGATGCTTGCAAAAGCAATGGATGGCCGCGAGCCGACAGTTGCGGGTCGTGGCGCTATTGCCGCGCACGGACTCCAAGTGGGTCAGAAATGCGGCAATCGCCTCGACCTGGAGCGCAGCGGGTTGCAGATCCGCAACCGCGCAGCCCCCCGTCTCTGCCAGATAGATCAACAGCAGGCGCAGCGTATCGCGGTAGGCATGCACCGTCCGCGGGCTGGCCCCACGGGCACGCTGCAGGTGCTCGCAGAAAAAGGACTCGAGCAGATGCGGGAGTGGATTGGTCGCAGCGTGCCTCATGGTTGGCGGCCGGCCACTTGAAAGCGCGCTTGGAAGCGTGTACTGGCCAAGCCCATCAACTCGGCGGTGGCGTGGAGGTAGACCTCGGTGCCGCGGACATTATCGTGGCCCATGTAGGCCGAGAGCCAGGGCAGACGTGCGTGAAGATCCACACCCTCATGACACCACGCGGTCAAGCGATGCACCGCGAAGGCATGACGAAGATCATAGGGGCGCGGTCCACGGCGGCCCCGGGGCGGTTTCAGTCCCAGCGTGCGCAGCACCTGGCGAATGGCCGCCGAAGCCGCGTGCAGGCTGAGCGCATCGCCGCTCGTGCACACCAGGAAGGGCGCGGTCGCATCCATCGACAGGCGCGCGGTTTGGGCCGTTAGATAGTCCGCTAGCACCAGCGCCAAATCGTGGCGGAAGGGTACCAGCCGCGTCTTACCTTTGCTCTTGCGGACGGTGAAGACGCCCGGCTCCAAGGTGACATCGCGCAGTTGCAGGCGCACCGCCTCGCCGAGGCGCAGGCCAGTGCAGTACACAATGAGGAGCAAGGTGCGCAGTGTGGTCGGCGCAATCAGGCGGCCGTGGTAGTCATTCGCGGCAAGGACGATAGCCCGCACCTCCTCCGGGGAGAAGATGTAGGGCAGGAAGTGTGATCGCCCCGATGGCGGTCCGCAGTCGCGTCCGGGGACGAAGCTGTGCGGATCGGCGCGCTGCCGATAGCGACACAGTTGTCGCAGCACCCCCAATTCCAAGCAGACCGTAATCGGCTGACGTCCCGCGATGCGGGAGAGCCACCCATTCACCAGCGCTTCCAACCCAACGCTTGGCGCGCCACTGACCTGCGCAGTGACATAGTGTTGGAAACTGCGCAGCCTCTGCTCCCCGCGGGCGTAGTCATAACCGAGGGCGCGCTTGAAGGCGAGAAACCTATCGATATCCAGGGCTAGTTGTTCTGGCGTGATCGGCGTCATACCGGCAGTACCAAGCTGACCTCGCGTAAGCGCTCGGTGGCGATACGCAAGTAGGCGGACGTTGAGTCCGGATCACGATGGCCGAGGATGTCGCCGATCACTTTGGGCGGCACCCCCTGCTCGAGCTCCCGGCAGGCATGCGAGTGGCGCAGAACATGGCTGCCAAGGTAAGTGGCCGTGATCCCAGCAGCCCGGGCATGTTTGACGATGATATGGCGCACGGGTCCCGCGGTGGACAGTGGCCTGTGGGGGGTGTGCAGGGCCAGAAACAGGTGCCGGGTGGGTGCATGCTGCGGCCGCCCCTGACGCAGATAGTCCACCAGCACGGCGGCGACGCCCGGCAACAGTGGCAGGAGAATCGACACCCCCGTCTTCGGTCGCATCACGTGCACGGTGGCGGCCCGCCAGTCGATGTCATCCAGGCGCAGGCCACAGACCTCGCCCGCACCCAGGCCGTAGATGCTCATCATCAGCAGCAGGGCATAATCACGCTGCCCGGCCACGGTGGTGCGGTCGACCGCATTCAGCAGCTGGCAGACTTGCGCCCAGGGCAATGCCCGTAAAGGGCGCTGGTCCCGACGTCCGTTCGGCGCCATGACGGCGGGGGCGAGGTCCTCATCCAAGCGTCCGGTGACATGGAGAAAGCGGCAAAAACTCCGCAGCGCCGAGCAGATGTCCGCTAACGTCGTGGTTGCATAGTGCGGTGCGCACTCAAGAATGTAGGCATCGATGTCTTGCAGGGTCAGCTGCGCCAAGGTGCGATGACGTGCCTGCAGAAAGGTGAGAAAGGCGGCGATGGTGGTCGCTTCCTTATGCTGCGTCCTCAGGCAATCCCCCCGGTAATCGGCAAGATAGTCCGCGAACAGGGCGAGCACTGGATCGGGGTCGGCGGTCGGCGGGGCCGGCGTTGTCCAAGGCGGGACGCCTTCGCCCAAGACCTCCAGGGCCAGTGCCCAGGCATGCAGGGCGGTGCGCGCCCCCGCGAAGGCCCGAGCGCGGTCGATTCCGCGCTCCTGGGCATACCAGGTGGCAAAAATGCCGACGCCCGCCAGCGTCAGTTGGGAGGCGACCGTTAGGTGCTGCGTCCGGCAATAGACCTGGAAGCGCCGCACCCAGTGCGCGTAGACCTGCATTGAGGGACCGCGCAGACAACGATTCTCAAGCCAGACCTGCGCCACTGGATCAGGGTGTGTCGGGCAGTCAGCGATGGAGATGGTCATGTTCATGGTTTCTCGCACCACGCGTGACGAAACGCTCGGCGTAGAAACTACGACATCGACCGCGGCGGATCAGGCCCCTGGTCATGTTGGATGGGGTTGCCCTCAGCACCGCAGATCTGCCACGTGCAGGCAAACCCCAGCGGTGGCGGCAAACGGTGCAGATATGTCGCTGCCAGTTCGCGCAGTTGCGGCAGCACGCTGTCGCACTGTAGCCAGCGGCGCAAGGCGCCCACGGTCGGCTGACATCCCCAGAATTGCGGGATGAGCGCGATTAGGATCTCCAGGATCAGGTGCACCTGCCGCAGGCGGCGGCGCGTCCAGCGCAGCGCTCCCGGTAGGGCGATGTCATCCGTGCGCACGCGGTTGGCGGCCGCTTCCAGACTGGTGGCCTGCTCAGCTTCCACGACCACCTGTTCCAGTTCGGCCAGCGAACCGGGGAGGCGGGCGGCGAAGCAATCCGCCAGCAGACTGAACGTGCAATGCCCCTCGGGACAATACCAGCGCGGCACCCGGGTACCGGGCGGATCAACGCGCCCGTAAGTCCCGTTACGCCTGAAGGAACATCCACCGGTGGGATGTAGCGGGCAGTGTGGCAGCGTGGCCCCATGCCAGGCCTGCATGCGAACGTACTCCGAAGCCTTGAGCGCGGTGACGAAACGCAATTGCACGGGTCGATACTCGGCATGACGGACCAACGCTGCGGTGACGGGCGCCGGTGATTCCGGTGTCTTTGACCATGCCCGTCGGCGGGAGACTCACCCCGCGGCACGCTTTCGACCGGTCAGGATCGATTCTTTTATGCCGACAACGGTCGCGGCCAAAGCGGTGCGACGGCGTCGATACGCTGGCGCGACTCCAGATAAAACTTGGCTCGGGATAATGCGGGATGCCGGAGGCGGCCTGGGTCGGATGATCGCCGGGGGTATTGCGCGCCAGGGCATCGGACATCTGGATCGGAGTCGTGGGGTCGTGGCGCTGGTCGAGGACCTCGGCGAGGTGCTCCCCGGCCTGGCAGGGTCCGGTCTTGAACAGGGCGATGGGGCCGTTGCACGTCTCCGCCACGACCCCGGACGTGAAGACCCCGGTGCGCTCGGCCTTGGCGCCTGGGGGCAGCGCCTCGGCACGCGCCGCGGCGGTGAGTGTGAGGATGCACATGGTGGTGTCGTCGTTATAGAGCACCGTGCCCTGGGCCGCCTGGTGGACCAGTTCCGCGAAGGCTGGGGCCAGACTGGGCGCCGCCTGCGCGACGACATCCCACTGGGTGGTGGCCGGTAGGGGGATGGCCAGGGCCTGCTCCAAGCGCTGGATGCGATGAAACGGCAGACCGCAGCCGTATTTCAGCAGCGCGATCATGGCGGCGGCGCTCTCGTCATATTTTTGCTCGCCAATGCCCGCCGGCGCGGCGGCGCTGAACACCGTCCCGCACAGCCCGCAGCGCAGACGTTCCAGGGTATAGACCTGCGCCTGCAGGGGCGCCACCCCGGTGACGCGCACCAACACCGCGGGCTCTTGGCGCTGCACATAGACCCGCCCGGTACAGTCCGGTTGGGGGCAGGGATCGCCGTGCTGCAAGGTGTCATGGGTCACGGCGATGCGCGGGGCGCGCGGGTACTTCTCGGCCCCGTTGCGGCCGTGGCCTGGGCGTGGTGGTGTGTGCGCGGGGTCAGCGGCAGCGGCGTCGCCGGCGCTGGGGGCGGTGTCCGCCGGCGGGGCCGGGGTGTCCGACGGGTCGGGCTGGCCGTTACCCAAGACGGTCGCGGTGGTCTCGGTACGGGGACCAAAGATCAGGCGGCGCAGCCGTTCCAGGGTGGTGGTCGTGGTCTCCAGTTCCTCGGTCAGGCGCGCCAGGGTGTCCACCGCGGCCTTGAGCGTCGCGTGTTCGTCCGCGGGCAAGGGTGCGGTGCGGGTGCGCTCGACGATGGCATTGAGTTGCGCGATCGGGACCTGCACCCGCCGTATTGGCTTCTGCTTGCGGCGGCTCATCCGACCACCCCCAGGCGGCGGCGGAAGTCCGCATGCAGCGGTAACCCCAGCACCTGCTTGCAGGAGCGGTTGGGTTGATGCGTCAGGTCGTCCTTGCCCCGCCCGGTGGTCAGGCCCAGGACCCGCCAGTTGGCGGCCCGGTAGCAGGTTCCCGCAAAACGCGTGGGATCGACGAAGGTCTCCAGGTAGTGCACCGGATGACCATAGAGCACCGTCCAGTCGGCGGCAATACGCCGGGCGACGTGGCCGAGCAGGTGCGAGGCCAGGTGCGGCACGCGCACCCAGGGCAGGATCAGGAAGCGGGTGTTATAAGCCAGCTCATGGACATGCGCCCGGCGTAGCGTCGGCGACCAACCGCTGAAGCGATCACGCGGAGCCAGGTGCCGCGGCGCGGAGGTAAAGCCCAGGGCGGCCACGGGGCGTCCGTGGCTGAAGGCCAGGTACTTGACCTGTTCACCCACCCCGTGGGCGGGCCCCAGGTAGTGATACTGGGCGATCAGGTGGTCGTAGAGCCCTTCCTGGGAGGTGCGCCGAACCGCGACCAGGTCCAGGGGTTGCACCGCACCCAGGGCGCTCGCCAGCGCGCTGGTATCCACCGGCTGCGGGGCCGGTCGCCGCCGCGCGATGGCATTGTTCGGGGGCTGCTGGCGCACCGGCGGTAGCGTGAGATGCCCGGCCCGGTGCAGGGTGAGCAGCAGGCTGCGCGCCACCATGTCACGCAGTGCCCCGTTGGGCTGGCGCCAATCCCAGTGTTCACACAGGCGCTGCGAGAGCGCCCGGCGGCTGGCGTCGGGATGGGCGGCCTGCAAGGCGCGGATACGCTCCAGGTCGGCGGCGGTGACGATACGCCCGCGGTAGCTGAGGATGACGGTGTTCATGGGCGCTAGTAAACCCGAACCCGCGCTGGAACGCAAGCCCCCTCCGCCCACCGTCCGCCACACCGGCGCCCCGCCCGCCGCCGACCAGTCCCCGCCGGCGAGCAACACCGCCAACTCCTGAGCGGCCAGGACCTGCCCCGGCTGACCCGTCGGCCAATGCGCAAAGCGGCCCTGGGACAGGCGCTTGTGACACAGCCAGAAGCCCTGGCCGTCATAGATCAGCAGTGTCACGGCGGTGCCGCGGCGGTTACGGAAGACGAAGAGGGCGCCGCTCATCGGCTCGTTCGCCAGGACCTGGCGCACCCGCCGAGCCAACCCATCGATGCCACAGCGAAAATCCGCCGGGGCGACCGCGACCAACACCCGCACCTGGGGGGTGAGGGCGATCACGCCGCCGCCTCCCACAGGCTGCGCGCCACCGCCGCGACCTCACTGGCGAGCGGGCGCGTCCACTCGATGCGCAGGCAGTGACCGGCGACGTTCGACAGGACCAGAACACACCCCGGCCCGCTCGGCGGCAGACCCACCGTCAATTCGACAAAGGCCGTCGCTGCCGCTGGTGGCGACGCGGCGGCCACCGGGCGCCCCATGACCCGCCGCTTCAGCCGAACATCGTCCAACCGCAGGGTCGCGGCGACCTTGGCCACGCCATGGGTCGCGGCCACTTCCACCGCCCGTAACCATAGTGCTTCGGGAATGCGCGCACCCATTGGCGTGCTGGCGCGCCAGCGCGCAAAGGCGGCGGCAGCCTGCGCCAGATCGGCCGCGACGGCGGGGACTGACTGGGACATCGGGGAACCTCCTGATCATTACTTAACGGAGTTCCCACGGTACCGGCCTGGGGGCGGGATTTCATGCAGGCTTGCCGGAAGGACACCGTAAATCCGTTCAAGACTGCAAGGATACCCCGAGCGCTTTCTGCCAAGGAGCTGAGAAACCACGATAACGAATAGGGGAGCCGTGCGAGCAGAGCGAGCTAGGACTTATCTTGTTGTAGATAAGCCATTAGAAATCGCTC
>CAILVI010000562.1 GCA_903837595.1 uncultured Thiodictyon sp. | reverse complement strand
GGTCCGGCTCGCAGGGACCACTGATTTCTCTTGAGTTCGCCGGAAACCGCCACCGGCTAAAGCCTCGACCTCCGGTTGCAGACGGACCGGCTGGCCGGAACGATGATAAAGGCCGCCGCAGGGGCGGAACGCCCCTCCTCCTTTAATAGGCCCGCCGGACCTCCAACACATCGGGGGTCTGGGCGAGCTTGGCCAGTACCCATTCCAGGTGCGCCATGTCGTGCACCTCGACGGTAAAGCGCATGGCGGCGGTGTCGGTGCTGCGCTCTGAATGCGAATTGACCCCGAGCACGTCGATATCCGCGTCGGCGAAGACCGAGGTGATGTCGCGCAGCAGGCCCTTGCGGTCGGCGGCGATGACCAGCAGGTCCACCGGGTAGATGGCGTCGACGCCCTGGTCGGCCCAGCGCACACGCAGTAGCCGCTCGGTCTCCTCCAGCGGCAGGTGGCGCACGTTGGGGCAGTCGCGCCGATGGACGGTGATCCCGCGCCCGCGGGTGACATAGCCAACGATGGGGTCAGAGGGAACCGGTTTGCAGCAGTGGGCAATCTGGGTCAACATATCGTCGACGCCCTCCACCACGACATCCCGGGCGCCGGACTTGGGCTTGGCGGGGGGCCGAGGGCGCTGCTCCGGCACCTCCCCGCGTCCCTCCGGGCGCCCATCGGGGGTGCGCGGGTCGCCGACCTGGCGGGCGACCACACCCACGGTCAGGTCACCGCGCCCGAGGGCGGCCAGGACGTCATCCCCGCGCTTGAAGTTGAAGTGCGGGGCGAGTTGGTCAAACTGGGGCTTCTCGGCGATCCCGAGGCGCACTAACTCGCGATCCAGGGCGGCGCGTCCGGCCTGGCAATGCAGGTCGTAGTCCTGGCGCTTGAACCACTGCCTGACCCGGTTACGGGCGTGCGACGTGGTGAGATAGCCATGGTGCGGGCTCAGCCAGTCCCGGCTGGGGGCGGCGTTCTTCTGGGTGAGGATCTCCACCGTCTCACCGCTGCTCAGCCGATAGACCAGGGGGACGATGCGCCCGTTGACCCGCGCGCCCCGGCAGCGGTGGCCGACCTCGGAGTGGACTTCGTAGGCGAAATCGAGCGGGGTCGACCCCTTGGGCAGTTCGATGACCTTGGCCTGGGGGGTGAGTACATAGATGTGCGTGGGCGCGAATTCGGCCCGGCCCCGCTCCAGGATGTCGGTGGCGTCCTCGCCCTCGCTCTTGATCTCCAGGAAGTTGCGCATCCAGTTGACGCGGCGCTGGAACTCGGCGTCCGGCCCCTTCCCGGCCTCCTTGTAGGCCCAGTGCGCCGCCACACCCAGCTCGGCATGGTTGTGCATCCCGTGGGTCCGGATCTGGATCTCCAGCGGCTTGTCGCCGGGACCGCTGACCGCCGTGTGCAGTGACTGGTAGAGGTTGCCCTTGGGGCTGGCGATATAGTCGTCGAACTCCTTGGGGATGTGGTGCCAGAGTCCGTGGACCAGGCCCAAGGCGGCATAGCAGTCGGCCACCGAGTCGACCAGCACACGCACCGCGCGCAGGTCGAAGATTTGGGTGATGTCCACGCCCTTGCGCTGCATCTTGCGCCAGATGCTGTAGATGTGTTTGACCCGACCGGTAACCTGGGCCTCGATCCCGGCCTCCGCAAAGGTGCGCTCCAGGGTCGCGATCACCTCCCGGATATAGCGCTGCCGCTCCTCGCGCCGCTCGTCGATCGCCCGCGCAATGCGCTGGTAGGCCTGGGGCTCCAGATAGCGCAGCGCCAGGTCTTCCAGTTCCCATTTGACCTGCCACATGCCGAGCCGGTTGGCCAGCGGGGCATAGATGCGCTGGGTGTCGCGGGCGATGCGCTCGCGCGGCTTCCGTTCCAGATTCTTCACCGCGCGCATCAGGTGCAGGCGCTCCGCGAGCACCACCAGCACCACCCGCACATCCTCGGCGATACCGAGCAGGAGGCGCCGCAGGTTTTCCTCGTGCTCCTCCTGGTCCTTGGCGGCGATGATCGCCTCCACGCTCGCGATCTGGCGGATGCGCGCGAGATCCCCGACCATGCGGGCGATACCGGGGCTGAAACGGTCCGCCAGTTGCGCCTCGGTCGACTCGCCCTGGCCGAGGCAGCCGTTGAGCAGGGCGGCGATCACGGTCTCGTGGTCCATGCGCAATTGGGCCAGGATGTCCGCGGTGGACAGTACGTGGCGCACATGGGTCTCGCCGGTCTCGATGCGGCGGTCACCCTGGCAGCGGGTGAGTGCGGCACAGGCCCCGGCGATCAGCGCGAGCTCCTCGCGGGTGTAGTTGGGCGCTAGCTTGTCCAGCCAGTGGCTGATGGCGGCGTCGTCCTCGTTGCACTCCTCGGGGAGGTTATAGACTGCTTTGACCATAGGGAGTTCCGCTTTGCGGCACTAATCCAAGACGTGACTGACCAATCCGTCCGCCAGCTTGGGCTCGAACCAGGTGGACTTCGGGGGCATCACCTCACCCGAGTCGGCGACCGCCATCAACTCATCCATTGAGGTGGGGTGCAGCGATAAGGCGAGAGCCATCTCGCCCGAGTCCACCCGCTCGCTCAAGGGAGCAAGGCCGCGGATGCCGCCCACGAAGTCGATGCGCTCATCCCGCCGGGGGTCCAGGATGCCGAGCACGGGGCCGATCAGGTTGTCCTGGAGCAGGCTGACATCCAGCCGGGCCACGGGGTCCGCGGCGGGAATGAGTTCGGGGTTCAGGGTCAGCCGGTACCATTGACCGGCCAGGTACATCCCGAACTGGCCATGGGCGGTCGGCTGGAGCGGTTGCGCGACGGCCTCGATGGTGAAGCGCGTGGCCAGGCGCTCCAGCAGGGTCTTGGGGGTATGGCCATGCAGGTCACGCACCAGACGGTTGTAGGGCAGGATCTGCATCTGATCGTGGGGGAAGATCACGGACAGGAAGAAGTTGTAGGACTCATCGCCGGTATGGGCGGGGTTGTCGGCACGGCGCGCGGCCGCGACCCGGGAGGCGGCGGCAGAGCGGTGATGTCCATCGGCCACGTAGAGTGAGTCCAGGGCCGCAAAGGCGGCGGTCAGCGCGTCGATGGTCGGCCGATCGGCGATGGCCCAGAGCTCATGGCGAACGCCGTCCGGGGCGGTGAAGTCCACCTCGGGGGCGGCGGCACTCACCCGGCTCAGCACCTGGTCGATGGTGGCGGTGGCCCGATAGACCAGGAACACGGGGCCGGTCTGGGCATTGAGCGTATCGATATTGCGCACCCGGTCGTCCTCCTTCACTGGGCGGGTAAACTCGTGCTTCTTGATCCGCCCCGCGTCATAGGCAGCCACCGCGGCGGCCGCCACCAGCCCAGTCTGTACGTGCCGGCCCATGGTCAGGCGATAGCAGTAATAGTGCGGCGCCGGGTCGCGCACCATCACCCGCTGCGTAATCATCCGCTCCAGATTCTCCCGCGCCTTGGCATAGACCTCCGCGGCATAGGGGTCGGTGTCCAGCGGCAGGTCCACTTCCGGGCGGGAGATGTGCAGGAAGCTCAGGGGGCGGCCCTCCACCATGGCGCGCGCCTCCTGCGCATTCATCACGTCATAGGGCGGGGCGGCAACCTCGGCGGCACGGCCGGTGGCGGGACGCAGACCGGCGAAGGGCTTGATCAATGGCATGATAGAACTCGAATCGGAAGTGGGTATAGTACGGAAGTACGCAAGTGCGTTAGCACGGGGATACCGGCCGGGATTGCCACGACCGCACGTACTCACGTATTGTATTGGTTGTCAGCGCGCCGGCGGGGCATACAAGATCCCGCCATCGCGCCACAGTGCATTGAAGCCACGCGCGATCTTCAGGGGTGAGCCGGTGCCCAGGTTACGCTCGAAGACCTCGGCATAGTTGCCCACCTGGCTGATGACGCGGTAGCTCCAACCCGGGTCAAGCCCTAGCAACTTGCCGGTGCGCCCGTCCACGTCCAGCAGCATTTGCACATCGTCGGCGCGGGCACGCCCGCGCACCGCGTCGACGTTGGTGGAGTCGACCCCGGCCTCCTCGGCGTTGATCAGCGTAAAGAGCGTCCAGCGCACGATATCGAACCAGCGATCGTCGCCGCGGCGTACGGCCGGTGCCAGGGGCTCCTTGGAGATGATCTCCGGCAGGATGCGATGGGCGTTTTCGCCGGCCAGTCCGGCGCGCATGGCATAGAGCTCGGACAGGTCTGAGGTCAGGGCGTAGCAGGTGCCGCTCAGATAGGCCTTGGTCGCCGCCTTGATGTCGGCGAACTCTCTGAGGTCGAACTCCATGCGATTGCGGGCAAAATAGGTACGCGCATCGCCCGGGGAGGTGCTCTCGGCGCTGGTACAGATCGGCTTCCCGGAGAGTTCCCGGGCACTCATGGTGCTGGTGCTACGCTGGACCATGAATCCCTGGCCATCGTAATAGAGGGTCGCGACGAAGATGATGCCCTTAGCGAGGTCCCGGGACAGGTTCCAGGTGGCGTTCTCTGACATCAGGTCCACACGTCCCTCGCCCAGCGCATCGAAGCGTTCGCTGTTGGGGATGGGTACCAAGTCCAGCTTATCCTTGTGCCCGAGCACGGCGGCCGCCACCGCCCGGCAGAAGTCGACGTCGAGCCCGCTCCAGTTGCCCTGGGCGTCTTTGAAGGAGAGGCCGGGAACGGCGCCATTGACGCCGCAGCGCAGGACGCCGCGCGCCTTGACGTCCTGGAGGGTGTCGGCCGACGCCGGTGCTGGGGTCAGCGGCAGGACAGCCAGGAAGATCAGGGCGGCAAGCCAACGGGAGTGTTGCTTCATTGTACTCTCCAAACGGGGCGATGCTCAGACACCGGCGGCACGCCTGTCGGCGGCGCTGGCCCACGCGTTCGGCGCCCGTGCGGGGTCAGGCCGAGCCTTGACGCACGCCGCTCACCGCCGGGCCACGGCCACGCAAGCAGTTTCGCGGGTGCTGATCGAGCAGCCTTCGCCGTGGTGGACTGCGCGCTATGGTACCAGCATGGATGGGAGCGGGCGAAGTGGCCGGGCGGATGCCGCCTAGACGCCCCCCCCCGGAGCCCAGACTCCGGTTTTGCTTACTAGACTGCCGCCGCGCCTTGAGATTTGATCGATTGCACCGCCGGCGTGGCCATCGAACGGTGCGGCTCGAATCGCAAGAACTGCATAGTGACCGGGAGACGGAACAAATGCTTCGCAGCAATGCCTTGAAGCTTCTTTCCGAGCACAAGGGACTCCTGGCCGGCCGCTTCGGTGTGACGTCGCTCGCCCTGTTCGGCTCCACGGTCCGGGACGATGCGCGGGAAGATAGCGACGTGGATATCCTGGTGGCCTTCGATGGACCGGCCACGTCGGAGCGTTTCTTCGGCGTCCAGTTCTGCCTCGAAGACCTGCTCAGCCGTCCCGTCGATCTGGTCACTGAGAAGGCCCTGCGCCCCGAGTTACGACCCTACATCGAGCGGGAGGCGGTTCGTGTCTGAGACCGGCGGCGGTCCACGCGAATGGGCCTTCTAGCTGGATGACATGATCGGATTCCCCGAGAAGGTCACCGCTTACACCGACGGCCTGGACCAGCGCGGATTCTTGAGCGATGGCCTAACCTACGATGCCACCCTAAGCAATCTAGAGCTGATCGGCGAGGCGGCAACCCGCGTCCCAGGGTCGGTGCGAAACGCCAACCCCCAGGTGCCCTGGCGACTCCCAAAATATACGTGATAAATCAGTGGCACCTGCACGCCGGAGCGGCTAACGCCCATGGCGCCCGCACCACCCCGCAAAGTGAAAGTTGGTGGCGCCTTAGCCGTTCCCTCTGCGCCCTCTCTCAGCGGGAGAGGGAAAAGTAGAGCGCGCTCCCGACGCGACTTTCACGGTAGGGGACGACTGCCGCAGACGAAAACACTCGTTGTATCAAAGTGACACGATCGTCGTGGAACCGGCAACCGCACATACTCCGGAGCTGCACATAACGCCGACCCATGGGTATCGGCCGCAGGGCGCGCTCCAGATGGTTGGTGTCGATGGGTACAGCGGCAGGTGGTAGAGGAACTTGTCGATGAGCAGAACGGCGAGGAAGCTCAGGTCGGCACGCCCGCCGGGACCGGTGCGCAGTGCCTGCCCCGTGCTGCCGACAAAGACGCGTTTATCGCAGGGTTCTTGAGCAGGCGCGGGCCCAAGCCAACCGCGGGGCGGAGGGCCTTGGCGCACGCGTCGCCGGCCGGCCCACCCCGCGGACTCGGATCAGGACCGCCTGATCAAAGCGAGCACGAACAAGAGCACGGCGGCACCGATAAGGGCGGCGCCCAACGTACCATGCCAACCAGGGTACTGCGTGGCAAGGCCAAACTGGCCGAAAACGTAGCCGCCGAACCAAGCGCCCAGGCCACCGGTGGCGAGGTCGATGATTCGACCGAACGCACCGCGCTGCACCAGGACTGCGACAAGCCATCCGAGCGCGGCGCCGGCCGCGATGTAGGTCAGGCTGATGAAATCCATAGAAGTCTCCGTTTGATTTAGGGTGAATATTGGAGGAAACCCCTTGGGGATTCACGGGCGGGTATCCCAGAGGGCTGCCACGGGTGCGCCAAGCTCAAGAGCTGGCGCGCCGGCATTTTACACTCAGTGGGCGCTGTTTAAGAAATGCCGTGATGCCCCCACGCGGGAACACGAGGGAGGTTACGCCCCCGCCCCCGCCCATCCTGACAGGCAGCGCTTTGCCCGGACTGCGGGATCCCCGCCGCCCGGGCCGCGACGCGCCTTGCGTCGACCTTGGGGTAGACCCGACACGCGCGTCACCAACCGCCGCTGCGGATCGAGCGGGATTTCAGCGCCTGACAATTTTGCGTGTCCGATGGTGGCAGCTAAGCAAACAGGTCCTTCTGTAGCGACGCCTGGGTTTCTTTCTCCAATAATCTGATTCCAAGCTCGCAATATTCTTTCAAGATCTCAATCGAAATCGATGCAACGCCATGCTGATGCACCGTCCGGCCGGTCGTCATGCTTCCAGAAAAGGGGTCGAGGACGCACATTCCAGTATGCATCCTGGAAATCAGCAATTCAGGAATTGCATTCGGGAAGGGAGCGGTGTGGCCGAGCACATTCTCTCCACGGACAATCTTGTAGACCGGCTTGGCGTCGAGAAAGACCGGGAACTGATAAGCGCAAGACGTGCCACCAGGCTTGCGGAATATAAGGCAATGCTCCCAACAATTCAGCGGAGCCTGGTAGTATGGCGAGCGGTTTCCTTGATTGTAATTGCGCTTGCCCTCGACTTTCCCCTTATACCATGCCACATTACCCTCCAGACCAAAGCCAATTCGTCTGAATAAATTAATTATGTAAGCCCCAAGAATCATCCGTTTCTTGCCCATTGCCGAGAACACGATACCGTTTTCATTGTCGAAATAATCGAAGATGTTGAAGATATAGTAAGACCCTGGTTTAAGCGTTCGGTATACTGCCCTCGCTGAATTGTACATATCATACAAGTAGCAGTAGATATTAGACCAAGTCGTATAGCTGCGCGCGTTGTAGTAGGGTGGTGACGTGACCGCTCCATCGATCGATGCGTCCGGCAGCCGCGACAGCACCTCAAAGCAATCGCCATGATAGACTAAAGCATCCTGTGAGCGATGCGGAACCAGCGCCGCTACCGAATTCGCCACCGGCATTCGATCGATAACAAATCGATCAAATAAAGCGGATGATTGAAACTTCTCATGCATCCCTTTAACGGCTTTTGTTGGGTCGAATATTTCGTGTACGATGCGACGCCCATGCATCTCCTGCGTGCGACAGGTGCCGTTAACGAAAATCACCGTATCGCCATGTAGACTGTAATGCCTGATCAACATATCCGGCACGGCGTTATCGTCAATATCGGATATCAGGTCTAACTTCCATCGCCGCAGGCTCCATTCTGGGATTTGGTCGGCTTCTGACCTAATCGCCTCCTGCTTGATGAGGGCGGAAAGGGAGTAGCGATTACCCCGGTCGAACGCGCTACGATCAGGACAAATCGGATTACGGCACTCCCAACCTCGTATGCCGAGTGCAGGATAGGAATTACCTGCAACATTGCGTGAGCGGCATGCTGGGCACGGAATGAGAGTTTCATCACGCGCGTGCTTATCGAACAGGAGTAATATATCCCCAGGCTGATTGTCGCATCGGCAGGTTATGTCGCCGGAAGTCAACAAGATAAAACAGTCCCGGAAGAAATAGCCTTCATTGGCGAGATCGAACCGCGCTTTCGATGTGTCCAGGCTGGGGATATGTTCCGACGTTGCGCGCTCGATTTCTCGCGGTCGGAAATACCCCGTTTTCAAATGGACTTCGCGGTGCTTCTCCGCATAAAGAACAATGTCGGAGAACAGGCGCCATTGGCCGTCCTCCTTCCCATCCCGAAAAGGCGGGAGTTGGACCGCTAAGACGCAGTGATTCGCAAGACGATCGTAGGTGTCGCAGATGAACGTGCAGAGCGCATCGCGTAGATCGATTTTTGTTAATCCGTCAATCATTTCCTGGGTGACCCGCAAGAACACCAGAGCGGAATCACGGTGGAGGGCTTGCGCATGAAATGCAAGCAGGTGTTGGTAATAGTTATCCCGATAAATTGCATTGCAGTCATGATTAAAATGGCGATGCATTGCCTCCGCGGGAAAGGCATAGAAGATAAAGCTTCCGAAAAGCGAGCGAAAGATTTCCGTCTGGCGCTCTGAGAGATCACAAGATCGTGCGTCGGTCCGGTTAACTCTGCCGGTACGGAGTAATTGGTGAAATCGCTCCAGTGACTCGCTTGCCGTCGTTGGAATGAATTGTAGCGCAAGCGAGTTTTCATAGCCAGACTGTGCGAGCCAGTGGTGAAAACGTCTCTCGTCGCCGAAATCAAGACACTCTAAGATTTCGGTCTTATCGTGGTAATTCGGGAAAATACGGCTCCGTGCTGCCCCGTCCAGCAATGACCGCATCGGGTCCTTGTTCAGCTTCAATTTCCCATTGATTAGGGCAATCAACCGCCGCCGACGCTCTTGCTCAGTGTGCATCGGCCAACCTTTACAGCCATCAATGGCATCCTGGGCCGCGGCCATCAAATCGGGGGGCGCATGGAAGTCAACGCTGAGCCACGCGTTAAACTCACGAAGCATTACGTGTGCATCAGTAGGCATATGGCCTCCCATCATGGTTATTTCGTAAGATCCCAGCAACGATCCCCCGGCACAGCCGGGGGTTTTCTCATGATAATCGGCGTAATCGCTCGTATGGAAACTTATCAGGTTCCCCCAGGCTTGACTAGGGTAATGGGGACGTACGACATAAAGAGGCGCGTCGTTGCTCCCTGCACCCAATGGGCCGCCCACTCAAGCCGATCCGCCACAGATCTCCTTCAGGCTCCGGCACTCCAACACGCGATCAGCCCACTCCTCAAGCGTGGTCTCGCTGGCTTGAACTCAGCGCATCTGGGGTTGGCAGCGGCACAGTTGCGCCGGCAGGCTCAGGGCACTCAGGTCCGCCAGGTGGGTCTTGGCGGTCCGCGGGGCGCACCCAGACCGCTTTCGACTGGGCGGAGGAGGTCGACGGGGGGGCGCGATCCTAGAGACCGAGCGGCCCTTCAAGCACGGTCGAGGGGTGTTCGCTACTGACCCAGTCGCGGCAATAGCGCACCAGGGCCTTGACTCGGCCGGCGGAGTCGCGGGCGCGGGGCGGGCGCAGGTCAGGAGGCTCGCCGCTTGCATCTCCCAGTCGGACCGACACGCGGCAAAGTGCCGCCGCAGCGCCCGATCGACCGGGGACGCGGCGGGCGACGACAGAGGCTGGTATGCTGGCTCCCAATTCAGCCTGATCGCCCGCCCCTAAAAAAGCCGATGCCACCACGCCAATTGAGCCGTCACCGCGTCGCACAATCAGCCCTGGTACTCAGCCTGCTCGCGGCCTGGGCCATGCCGGCAACTGCGGCGGCCGCCCCGCGCCTGCGCTGCCAAATCGAGCAGGGCGCGACCTCCCAGGTACTCGAATTCGCCCCGGTGGCCGACCCCTACAGCGTCCCCGCGATCCACATCAACACCGGTTTCCACTTCAAGGCCGTCGTGATCGGTGACGCGCAGCGGGTGCAATACATCAATCTCTATACCTACTACGAGACCGACCGGCGCATGCTCTTGTTGCACGAGGCCAAGTACCAGGCGCCGACGATTCAGACCGACCCCGCCCGGGACGCGCTCACCGGCCGGAATTATCTGTATTCACCCGGGCGCGAGCGGCAGTTCCAGTATGGGTGCGCGCTATTGGAGGTCAATCCATGACGACAGTCCGCTGCCCTCACCTGGCGGCCGCCCTGTGTTGCGCCCTCGCCTGCTGCTCTGGCGCCATGGCCGCGGTGCCACCGCCAGCACCGACCGTTACGCTGGCCGTGGTCGGCGACATCATGCTCGACGAGTCGCCGGGGACGGCGATCGAGCGCGGCCAGGACCCCTTCGCGCCCTTTGCCGCGCAGCTGGACGGCGCCGATATCCGGATCGGTAACCTGGAGTGTGTCGTGGCGACCCAGGGCGAGGCCGAGCCCGGGAAGCCCTATACCTTCCGCGCCCACCCGCGCACCTTGCAGCCGCTCAAACGGCATTTCGATGCGGTGACCCTGGCCAATAATCACTCCGGCGACTTTGGACCGGGCGCCTTCGCCGAGATGCTGGGCCTCCTGGATCAGGCAGGTATCGGCCGGTTCGGCGGCGGCATCAATTTGGCGCAGGCACATCGACCGCTCATCATCGAGCGTAACGGGCTGCGGATCGCGTTCCTCGGCTACGACGAATTCCTGCCGCGCAGCTTCGAGGCCGGTGCCGATCAACCGGGGGTCGCCTGGAGTGAAGATGAGCAGGTTGAGCGCGATATCGCCCGCGCCCGCGGCACCGATCACGCCGATCTCGTGATCCCGATCATGCACTGGGGCTGGGAACACGACACCATTGCCAGTCCCCGCCAACGCCAATTGGCGCGCCTGATGATCGATGCCGGGGCCGATGCGGTGATCGGCGGCCACCCTCACGTCACCCAGGACACTGAGCAGTATCGCGGTAAGCCGATCATCTACAGCCTGGGCAATTTTGTCTTCAACGGGTTCGACAAGGCCGTCAACAACACCGGATGGTTGCTACGCCTGGAGTTGGACCAACAGGGTGTGCGCCGGTGGCGGACCTTCGTCGCCCAGATCGACGACCAAGGGATTCCCCATCCCGCTGCGGCTGACGATGCCGTCGGCGCCTGCTGGGAACGGGGACAGACCATGCTATTACCCTGCGAAACCCCATAAAAAACCGGCCATCGGGAAACCCGAGGGCCGGTCGTCCTTTAAGCCTCCGTCGGGGGGGATGAGGCCTATTGGATGGGTGTCATCCATTTCTTCCGGCCACACGACCCATTGCCGGGACCGGCAGGTACAGCGGCAGCGCGTTCGATGTCGATTGGGTTTGGGGCGCGGCTAAACGCCCCGTGGCGGCGGATTCCCTGGGGGCTGAAGGATCGGCACCCGCGCGGGGCCGATCCAGGGCCGGACTACTGGCTGAACTGCTTGAGCTGATCGGGGCCGAGCTCGGTCACGACGACGCGACGACGCAGGGGATTGTTCTCCAAGGGACCCAGGTCGATGACCGCACCGTTGGCGGCGACGTCGTTGCCGCCTTCCCAGGCCATGCCCTTTACCTCGCGGATATCGGCGGCGGGGTAACCATGGTCGATCATGTAGTTCTTGATGGTCTCGGCACGGTTTTCACTCAGCACCTGGTTGAGTTGCAGGCTGCCCAGCTTGTCGGTGTGGCCGACGATGCTGACCACCTCTTCACGCGGGGTTGCCTTGAATTCCGCGATCAGGGTATCGAGCTTGCGCAGTTCTTCGGGGTTACGGATGTCCTGGAGCTTGTACCTGTTGATTTCAAACAGCAGGCGCATGACCAGTGGGGCATGGGGGACAAAGGCGACTTCGCCGCACGGAGCCAGCTTTTCGCCGTCCTGTCCCTGCCAGCACTCACCGTAGGGGTTGACCCAGGCGGTGGTGGTCGGCGCGGATTTCCAGTACAGGCCGATCGAATCCTCAGCGCTGACGGGGGCTGCGAGCACCGCGGCCATCGCCAGCGAGGCGGCCACGGCAGCGGCGCGGAAGGTCTTGTGGTCTTTGCGCATCTTGTGTTTCCTGTTGCGATTGGTTGGGGGAGTTCGGTCGATAAAGCGGCTTGATGGTCTCGCCATGTCAGTAAAAAGCAACACCTAGCGGCCGAGCCAGCGCCGCGAGCCGCCGCCGACCTCCCGACACGACGGCTAAGGTGCCTTGAGCCTGGACGAGGCTCGCTGACTGAACAGCCGGACAGTGCGATTTTAGCCCACAACGCATCTGCCAGTGCAACTTTTTTTCCTCTGAGCAACATATTTGCAACGAACGCGCGTTGCACGCCACGCGGCGGCCCGCAAGACACGCTGTCTGCGGCACCGCGTTGGGCCGGATGGCGGCGCCCGTTGTTGCAAAAACGCGACGGAGCGACAGAGCCCATCGCCCCCTCACAGAACCGCCCCACCGGTCTGGCGCTTCTGCACACACCTTATGGTGATGGTGAGTTTGAAGGCCGGGATGCAGGTCCATCCTGGGTCCACAATCAGCAGGGGTGCCATGAAGATTCTGATCTACCGCGGTCTGGATATCGCGGCCATTCCCGGCTTTGACAAGCTCGCGGGCTACCTGCGGACCGGCGATTTCCGCTCGGCGCAGATCAAGAAGGTCGGCGACAATCTCTACCGGGCGCGCCTGGACCGCAGTAACCGACTACTGTTCGCCCTGGACCGACACGCCGGGGAGCCCTGTCTGCTGGCCCTGGAGTTCATCCACCAACACGCCTACGCGCAGTCCCGCTTCCTCGCCCGCGGCGTCACGATCGACGAGGGCCGCATCCCGCCGATCGGCGCCGAGGCAGCGGAAACCGGGCCTTGGTCATCGTTCCGGCCACTGGAGGTCGAGGCTTACGGTGAAAGTCGCGCCGGGAGCGCGCTCCACTTCTCCCTCCCCTATTGGGGGATGGCCGGGGAGGGGAACGGCCAAGGCGCCCGCCACTTTCATCGTTCGGGGTGGCGCGAGCGCCATGGCCGTTAGCCGGTCCGGCTCGCAGGCGCCACTGATTTCTCTTGAGTTTGCCGGAAGCCGCCACCGGCTAAAGCCTCGACCGGTTGCAGACGGACCGGCTGGCCGGAACGATGATCAAGGCCGAGCTGCGCTATGCCCGCGGACGGGACTAGGGCGACACGTCGCTGGAGGTCTACAAGTTGCGGGACATGATCGTGGGGCTTGCCCGAGGTGAGGGCAAGCCCGCGGAACTATTTTGACGGACCGCGTCTAACGTCGGCGCCCGGTCGGACGCATAGCAGTGCCCCCCCCCGGGGCCAGGCCCAACCCGGGGCGGCGCCGACCCTCCGGCGTCCCGCCGGTACCGGCGGGCTGGAAGGCGGGGATCAGGTGGCGCTTGCCGTTGCCGATCAGGTCGGTCCGCCCCATCGCATTGAGCGCCTCGCGCAGCAGCGGCCAGTTCTCCGGGTCGTGATAGCGCAGGAAGGCCTTGTGCAGACGCCGCTGCCGCGCGCCGCGCACCACGCTCACCCGCTCGGCGTCCCGACCCACCCGTTGCAGTGGATTGAAACCCGTGTGGTACATGGCCGAGGCGATGGCCAGCGGGGTGGGCAGGAAGCCCTGGACCGCATCCGGCCGGAAGCCGTTGCGCTTCAGCCACAGTGCCAGGTTGAGCATATCGAGATCGGTGGTCCCCGGGTGGGCGGCGATGAAATAGGGGATCAGGTACTGCTCCTTGCCCGCCTCTTTGGAGTATTTGTCGAACATCGCCTTGAAGCGGTCGTAGGCGCCGATGCCGGGTTTCTGCATCTTGGAGAGTGGCCCGGGCTCGGTGTGCTCAGGCGCAATCTTGAGATAGCCGCCAACGTGGTGGGTAACCAGCTCGCGGACATACTCCGGTGAGCGCACCGCCAGGTCATAGCGCAGACCCGAGGCGATCAGCACCCGCTTGATGCCGGGGACCTGACGCGCCGCCCGATACAGTTGGATCAGCGGGCCATGGTCCGTATTCATATTCGGACAGATGGCGGGATAGACGCAGGAGAGTTTACGGCAGGACGACTCGATCGCCCGGTCCTTACAGGCCAGCCGCCACATGTTGGCGGTGGGACCACCCAAGTCGGAGATGGTGCCGGTGAAGCCCGCCGTGTGATCCCGGACCTCCGCGATCTCGCGCAGGATGGACGCCTCCGAGCGGTTCTGGATGATCCGCCCCTCGTGCTCGGTGATGGAACAGAAGGTACAGCCGCCGAAGCAACCGCGCAGGATGTTCACCGAGAAGCGGATCATCTCCCAGGCGGGAATGGGCTGCGCACCGTAGCCCGGGTGCGGGCGACGGCTGTAGGGCAGCTCATAGACCCGGTCCAGTTCGGCGGTGGTCAGCGGGATCGGCGGGGGGTTGAGCCAGACCGCCCGATCGCCGTGGCCCTGGATCAGGGCGCGGGCGTTACCGGGGTTGGTCTCCTGATGAAAGACCCGGGAGGCGTGGGCGTAGAGGACGGGGTCAGCGCGCACCTGCTCGAAGGAGGGCAGGCGCACCACGGTGTGTCCCCGGTCCAGGTGGCGGGGGCGGCGGTGGAAGGTGATAGGAACGGCCGCGACTGGCTCGGCACCCTGCCCCGCTGGCGTCGCGACGCACCCCACCGGCTCCGCAACATAGGGGTCCCGATGGGACTCCACCCACCCCGGTTGGTCCAAGTGGCTGGAATCGATCTCGGTCCAGGCCGCCGCCACCTCACGCACCATGAAACCGGTGCCGCGCACGTCGCGGATGGCGGCGATGGGCTCGCCCCGGGCCAACCGGTGCGCCACCTCCACCACCGCCCGCTCCGCATTACCGAAGATCAGCAGGTCCGCCTTGGCGTCCACCAAGGCGGCACGGCGCACCTTCTCCGACCAGTGATCATAGTGGGCGATGCGCCGCAGGCTGGCCTCAATCCCGCCGATGATGATGGGGACGTCCTTGTACGCCTCGCGCGCGCGCTGGGCATACACGGTCACCGAGCGGTCCGGGCGCCGATCGGCGACGCCACCCGGGGTATAGGCGTCGTCCGAACGCGCCCGCCGGTCTGCCGTGTAGCGGTTGACCATGCTGTCCATGTTGCCGGCGGTGATGCCGAAGAAGAGCGTCGGGCGCCCAAGACGTTGGAAGTCGGCCGCCAAGGTCCAGTCCGGCTGACTAATGATGCCGACCCGAAACCCCTGGGCCTCCAGCAACCGGCCGATGATCGCCATGCCGAAGGAGGGGTGGTCCACATAGGCGTCGCCGGTGACGATGATCACGTCGCAGGCATCCCAGCCGAGCAGATCCATCTCCGCCCGCGACATGGGCAGCTCCGGGGCGACTCCGAGCTTGTGTGCCCAGTGCCGGCGATAGGAAAAAAGGTCCGGCGCTTGATCCATGGAAACGGCTAGCCTGTACACAAAACACTGAATTACGAACCCAACCCCCAATAGCCGCAGCCCGGGCCGGTTTGGCTCATGAGCCGGGCAGAGCCAGTCCGCCATAGAGCAGTTCCAACGGGATCTCGCCCGCCACGCTCAGGAGCGGCAGACGCTGGGTGCCGGTGACGATCTGCGGCACCCAACCCAGCGCGCGCCGCCACACCTCAATGCGCGGTGTGTCGTGGGCAATCAGGACCAACTCTTCGAGCCCGGCGATGCGGCAGTAGGCCGGCGCCTTTTCCTCCCGGTCGCGCTGCTCAGTACGCGCCGAGAGCACCTCCAGGATCAGCCGGGGCGCGTCCAGAAAGTCCGGGTGCTCGAGGCCCTCCGCGTGGCCAACCTGGAGGTCCGGGTAGTAGAAGCGTTCGTCGCCGGCATCGTGGATATGGACCTTGACCGTCGGGCGGAACAGGCGGTAGGGCGACCCCACCAATTGCTGCTGGAGCAGGCGGGCGAGGCGCATGCAGAGTTGGTCGTGCAACCGGCTGGCGCCCACCACCGGGACGCGCCGGCCATTGACGTACTCGCTCTTCAGATCCGCGACCTTCTCGTTCTCCAGATAGGCGGCGACCGAAATCATATGAAAGTCCTTTCACTCAAGGGACCGGGGCCGGCGCCCGCCGACTCAACCCACCGAGGGCCCCCGTGAGACCACCGGCAGGCTCGCCAGGTTAACGGTGCCATACTGACTGGTGAAGGTGATCGAGGAACCATAGCCCTGTTGCTGCGAGAAACCGCCGATCTGGTGGTCCTGGGTATCATAGACCCAACACTCCCCGCCGGTATCCACCGCCAACCGCCGGATATTGGCGAAATAGGCGTATTTCACCTGATTCTGGGAGCCAGTGGCGCTAGGGGACCCCAACTGCGCGGGCCACCAGTGCATCAGTGGGTCCGGGACAAACAGGCTGGACTGCCCCGCAAAGCCCCCGGCGGCCTGAGTCTGGTAGCCGGACCCGCCCTGACTCTGGGACTGGAAGCTGCCGGTCTGAAGCGGCCCGGGCTGGCGGGCGAGGACGTCGGCGATCTCGCTGCACAGCGCGTCGACGCGGCCCTTGAGCGCGTGGTTGAACATGTCACCCAGCATGATCATGCCGCCGCGCATCCACTGGCCGCCACCGCCGAACTCCGGGTGGCCGAACTGGGCCATGGTGCCGTTGCCGTTGCGCACGGCGAACAGCAGGTGGGTGACGGCATCCACGCTGAAACCGTGGCGGCTGGCCAGTTCAGCGACGAGGCGCTGACCTTCGGGGGTGAGTTGCTGCATGGGCGATCGGCCTGGTAGGAGATTCGTGTTGGGCACAGGCTATCACGGGGACCGGCCGGATGTGCGTGTGCGTTGCGTCACAGCAGCACGCGCGACGGGTAGACGCCACGGCTAGGCGGGCTTAGCAGCGCGGTATAATATTGATATACTTAATTTTTACACTTATCCAGGTCTGCACCTACGAGAGTCTGGCAGCGGCGTTTGCGAGACGCTGGGGTGTGTAGCGATGTTGCTGCGCAGCGGCAGAGGCCATGAATCTGGCTGAAAAACTCCACGCCCTAGTGGCGTCCGAGCACTTCCACAATATCGGCGCAGTTACAAGCGGGCAAAGATGCCTACCGGCAAGCGCAGGTGAGCACTCGGAAGAACCCGCCCAGACAGCCCGCTGTGGCAACCGCCCGAGCAGCAACGCGTCCAGGCAGGTCCATCCTCCTGTGGTGTCAATCAGCGCCGAATAGCCCGCCACCCCCCCGAGCGAGGCACGACCAGCGATGGGTAGTCGGCCGGGTTCCGCGGGTCGAGGCCCCACCGATACTCTTGTAGATTGGTGGCACCGTCGCCGTCGATGTCCGGGTCGCAGGCATCGCCCAGCCCATCGCGGTCAAAATCGGCCTGCCCCGAATTGGCGATCGTCGGGCAGTTGTCGATCGGGTCGGCAACGCCATCCCCGTCGGCATCCGCAATGGATTTCAGCAGGACCCGCTGTATGTCCCGGTACCCTGACCCGACACCGAGGACGAACCCCTTGACCCGGTTCAGGACGCTGCTCGCACTCAGGTCGAATGCGTCGATTCCGAGCCTGGCCTTGGACGACGCATAGACCCGGTCCCGCGGGCCGATCGCCAGATTATTGCCGTCGTCCAGGCTGGTGTACGAGAGCAGTTGGACCTGTGGTGACGGGCCGTCCACCCACCCGATCACCGACAGGCGCCCACCGCCCCAGGAAGGATTCGGATTCCCGACACTGCCGATGATCGCCCGGTGTCCGTCCGCCGCAAAAGCGATCCCGCCCGCATAATCGCGGAGCCCCTCCACCGTGCCGACCTCCGCATAGGTACTCGCGTCGAAGACATCGAGTCCGCCAATCGCATACCCATAGGACGTGCGGAACAACAGGCGCCCATCCGGTGACAGCGCCAGGTCGCCGGGAAGGGGGCGCGTCGGACGGTCTTGAATCGCAGTCGCAACACATCCATAAGTACCGTCCGCGGCCCGCGTGATACGCTGGATCGGATTCCGGCCGGCGAATAGCGTCACACCATCGGCCGAAATTGCTGGATCAGTGTAAAAGGTAGCGCTGTCAATATTGGCACACAGGTCCGGCGCCAGTGTATTTGCTGGCACGTCAACAACCTGTTGGCGGACATAGAGCCGGTCCCCGACTGGCGAGACTAAGAACGCATTAGTCGCGAAGTCCGCAGACAACGGCAAAGGCCCGAAGGCCGCCGCCTGGTGGGTGGTGGTATCCACGACCCCACGATCGGACATATAGAGGAATCGCCCGTCCGGCGACAGGGCCACCGCGTGCCGCCCCGGTAGCAGCCCAAGAATACGGTCCCCGTCCGGATCGATCACGGCGGTCCCGGCAATGGCGGCGGTCGCGACATCGACATAGACCAGATTACGGTACTGGGTACTGAACCCCGGCGTATAGCGAACCACCTTGCTATAGGTGACCGGCGCCTGTCCGGACGCGGTGACGACCAAGGTCAGTGCGTTGTCGCCGGCCGTCAACGCCACGACGGTGGCAAAATTTCCGGCTGCGTCTGGGGCTGGGATCAAGGAACTGCCGTTCAGTGTGATGGCGCTTCCCGCGGGCGAGCGACCCGCCACCAGGAAACTCCCGAGATTGGTTTCGATGGGGCTGCGCATCGACATAAAATCGATGTCGTACGCCTGGGCGGCAAAGGCGTCGCGCAGGCTGTTGTAGACCTGACGCGGTACCCGATCAATATCGAGCAAGCCGAAATATTCCTCGTTGGCGAAACCATCGGGGTGGCCGGCCGCCAGGACGAACCCGCCCGGCTGTTGCGACCCGGCAGGCGCGACCTTCCACCATTCGTCATTCCACTCGAACAGGGTCCCGCCAACCGCCACACCATTCGGCGAGGCGGTCGAGAGATGGTACACAATATCGTTCCAGAGTGACAGGTCCCAACTCGCCTGCATGAGCTGATCGACGGCCCCTGGCGGGTTCGGCGTCGTGGCGGTTGAGCGATAGGCATCGGTGCCCGCTTCGCCGATCAACATGGGTTTATCGGTGATCGACGCCCACTGATCGAACAGCGTACCGAAGGTGCTACTGCGGTAGATATTGAGTGCCCAGACATCGACGCTCGGGCAGGTGGAGTTGACGTAGGTCCGGGTATCCGCCAGGGAGTGGCCGGGGGACGCATAGTCGATCTCTCCATAGCTGCTGGCGACCGGGTGATTGGTGTCCAGACTCTTGACCAGGGCGGCGGCGCGCTCGGTGCGTTGTGCCGCATCCAAGATGGATGAGGCCACCCCGTAATAGAGGTTGATGTTCCATTCGCTACCCAGCATCCACATGAGCACCGCGGGGTGATCCTTATAATAAGCGACCGCCTGTCCGATCCGCGCCAGGTCGTTGACGCCATCGTCCACATTCATCACGACCATGATCCCCTGGGCGTACAGCGCATCGAGCACCTGCAACCCGGCCGGACCCAGGACCGGGTCGACCCCGGGGTCCAGCAGCAGCCGGACCGTGTTGACGTGCATGGCCGCGAGCAAAGGGACATCGACTGCCTGCCAGGTCTTAAATTCCGCGCGCCGCACGTTGGCATTATTCGGGTCGGTCTTCGAGGTGTTGGTGCCGCGGCTGGCCGGCGACCACACGACGCCCCGCATCGCAAAGGACTCGGCCGTCGCAGACAAAGTACCGTCGGACAAGCGTCGACGCACCATGAGCCGCCGACCGTCGAACGAGACGATGCTCGGGCCACTCGCGGCCGCGGCCGCCGGCGCGGCCGCGGGTATGGCGAGTGCAGCCAGCGTCAACAGGGACAGCAGCCACCCGCCGATGAGACATCGACCGGCGACGATGGCCAGGCAGTGTGCAGGAGGAGCACGACCAGACTTTGAGGCTAGAGCCGTGGAGCCGTGTTTGATTATTAACAGGGACATAGGGTATCTCCGTTGGGCCAAGCGACGAACTGTCGGCGGTCGCCCGCCAACGCTGATCTTGCCCGGTCGGTGGTACCGCCGATGTTAAGATAGCTGAAGTTTTCTACGCCGAATGTCGAAACCCAGAATAGCGTTGCCGCACCCGGACCCTGGCACTGTCCGGCGGAGCGTGCGATCCTTAACGCTCGCCGCCCCCCCTGCCGCCCGTCACCACGCCCCCCCGTCGGCACCCCCGAGCCACCCCGACCATGCACATCTCGACCTTCACCAAGATCGCTATCGGCTACTGCCTGATGGAGGCCGCGACCTATCTCGTCTACCTGTTGACGAACAGCCTGCCGTCGCTCAGCGCCGTGTACACCGAGTCGCCCATCGCGTTCTTCGTGTACGTGGCCACGGTGATCATGGCGGCCACCTACGGCCGGCGGGGGTACCATCGGATCGCGCGGATCGCACGCTCGGCGCGGCCCGACACCCCCGGGAGCGATCGTCTGTCGGTCCTGTTTCCGGCCATCCGCGTCTTCTCCGATCCGATCCGTTATACCAATCGCAACCCGCGCTACCTGAACCGGTTCGCCTACGGGATGATGGCCTTCGCGTCCCTGATCCTGGTGCGCTCGCTGCTCTTCCCCGCGACTCTCCCACTCGAAGGCGGACACGCGATGGAGATGCTGACCCTACTGACCATCCCCATCTTCTGTCTGATCCTGCTGTCCGAGGAGTTTTATCGCGGTTACCTCTTCCAGCTGAAGTATCTGCGCCGCCTGCACGCCAAGAGCGAGATCGCCAAACGCGCGCTCTATGACGCCGAGGTGCTACGCATCAAGAACAAGGAGCAGGAGGACGTGATGGCGTTGGTGGCGCACAAGTTCCGCGGGTCACTGGACCGCATTGTCTATAATACCGAACATGAAAACAGTCCCTGGGTACACCGTGAGGCGGTCAACACCATGCGCGGCCTGCTTGATATCTTCGGCCTGATCTCCACTAATACTGAATTGCTGCGCCACAAGCTCCATGAGGACCAGAACGGCGCGGCCACCCTGGAGGAAATCGTCGTCCGCTCACTGGGGCTCGCCTTGGGGCAACTCCTGACCCAACGCGGGAGTGAGCGCATTCAACAGCATTTCCTGTGTTACGCGCGGCGCACCGCGCTGGTGCCGAGCGGGCTCCGCTTGCGGGATTGGCATGAGCAGCATCGGCCACTGGCGGAACGCCTGCGGGGCGAATGGGAAAGGTCACTGATGGAATTACTCCCGCGGGCGCGCCTCGCCGACCTATCCGACTGGATCGGCGAGCGCTTCTTCCCATTGCATACCCAGGGCTTTGCGGAGTCACCGATCCGCTTCACCCCGTTCGGGACTACCGGGTCGTTCCTCACCATCCTCTTCACCGAGTCTTTCACCAATCTGTTCAAATACTACGCCTCCGCCGACCGCACCCAGACCCAGGCGTCGTGGGTCAGCACCGGCGGCCTGGTCGAACTCATCGTCGACAACCCGACCACGCCCAGCGCGGCAGCGATGGTCAAGGGCAGCGGCCGCGGCCATGATTTTCTGCACCTGCTGATCGAGAAGCTCAACGGTCGACTCAGCACCACCGCGACCGGGCATTCATTCGGCCTGAGCATGCAATTGCCGGCAAACCTGTTCTTAGAGTAACTCCAATGAGCGATTTTCTGTGGATCGAGGATTTTGAAGGCGACATCCGGGCGACTGTCGATCAGGTATTCGGGCTGCCCGAGTGCCCGCCCGCCCTGCCGGAACTCAAAGCCTGGCTGCGCGCGCGCGGAATCACACTCAAGACCACCTTTTTCGAGGCCTATCGCCTGGTACGTGACCCGCAGCAACTGGCCGAAATCGATTATGTGGTCATCGATATCGACCTTAAGCCCTATGAGGACTACGACCTCGACGACCCGGAATCGGTGGCCGAGATCGATCACTTCCTGCGCGAGAAAAGGTACCTGAAAGACACCGCCGAGCCGCTCGGCCCCGGCTGGCGTGCCGCCGTCAGCGAACTGAAGAAAGTGGCCGGCTACCACATCTTCACCGAACTCCTGATCGAGGCCGGCTTCCCGCGGCGGCACATCCTGTTCTGTTCCAATCACGGCGATCAACTCACCTCCATTACGCACGCCTTCGAGGCCGCCAAGCTGACCCCGCCGGTCATCTATACCAAGCACGATGCGGTCGTGCGCCAGTGGATCGCACAGAAGCAGACGGACGCCTATTCGGTGCTGCGCCGCGGCGTCCTCATGGGTTGCGCCGCGGCCGAGGAACTGCTCGACCGGCGGGGTGATGACGGGTTGCTGTTCTCGCTCTTCTTCAAGCGGGAGGACGAACCGGAATGGCCACCGGGCCCCGCCTCACCCGACTATGTGCGGGACTATCTGGCCAGCATGACGGCGCTGCTGCCGCTGTGCGCGCCGCCGGTGTCCGAGCAGCGCAAACAGCGCTACCGCATCCTTCTGCACGCGCTCAGCCGGGAATGGGACAATCGCGCCAAGGTCAACCACCTGCCGGACAAGTCCACCTATATGGCGAGCTATGGCACCATCCTCAAGGAGGTGCGCAACTGGACGTCACACACCCAATTGCTCGATGATCTGAGCGAGGCCGATGTGGCCTTCATCTTCATGGCGGACCTGCGGGCCATGTTCGCCTTTCCCCGCGAGTCACAGCCCCATGAGCAACTGCTGCTCGGGCTGCTTAGCCGCACCTTCGGGGAGGTGAGTGAAGACGACACTGCAGAATTGATCGGGGCCAATGCCGAGGGGCGCAAGCTCCCCCTGGATCGGGTCTATTTCGAGACCAAGCGCCTGCTCGGCGAGCGCCGTAGCGCGGACGACAACGACCCCTATTACGACCAACTGATCCGCGAATTGGAGAAGGATACCCCGAACCGGGTGGATGAGCGCGACCGGCAGTTCTTCCTGCAGAGTCTGTATCGCATGTTCTGGTTCTATCCGAGCCGCATGCGCCGGGTGAGATACGGCTGGACGCCGGTCAGCGAGTCCGGTGAGTCGACGCTGTTTCGCCATTGTGACTTCTCGCGCACCCAGCGCGAGAGTTTTGCCTTCCAATTGGCACGGCGGATACTGATCCACGCCTTTCCCGAGTCCTTTGCGTCGCGAGGTACCCGCGACGGAAGTTGATTCGGTCATCTTAGGTGGAAAAAAATGGACCAACCAAAGTACCGACTGCCGGCCCTGGCGCTCGTGCTGCTGGCCTGTACCTTCGCCGTGGTGGCGGAACCGCTGCACCCACCCGGCAAGCGTGCCGTCTACGAGCGGGTACTGACCCGACCGGGGGCCGTGATTGCCGCGGCGCCGGGCACTGGAGCCAACCAGGCCCCGAACCCGTCACCGATCAAGGCACTGTCCAGACTCTATGTCTATGCCCGGGAGGGCTTCGGCGGGCAGGACTGGTTGCGGGTCGGCACCGGGACCCGCGACCAGAGCATCCTGGGCTGGCTGCCCGCCGCACAAACCATCCCCTGGAAACAGCAACTCACCCTGGCCTTCACCAACCAGGGCGCCGGGCGTGAGCCCATGCTGTTTCTGCGCAGTTGGGACGACCTGCGCGCGATCCTCGACAGCCCCAACCCGGGAGAGGCGGCCGGGGCCCTGCGACGCACCGTTGACGCGGGCCGACCAGACCCGCGCATCCTGGCCGTCGAGCCCGCCAATTTCATCGATTTGCACCGGCACTTCTATCTGTTGCCGATCCTGGACTTCGCCGAAGTCCGCGCCCCCACCGGTGATAAGGTGCGGGCACTGAAGGTCGCCTCGGTGACGCTGCCCGGCACGGGCCCCGCCGCCACGACCAAACCCCAGAACGCCGCGACCCCGTCCGACTATCGCGCCGCAGTCGTCTTCGTCATCGACTCCACGGTCTCCATGGGACCCTACATCGCCCAAACCAAAGCCGCCGTGGGGCGCTTCTACCAGCAGATCGCCAAGGCCGGGCTGCTTGATCGGGTTGCCTTCGGACTGGTCGCCTTCCGTGCCCCCTCAGCCGACCCGGCCAAGGCGCGCGGGCTCGAATTCGTCGCCCGCACCTATGCCAACCCCGCACAGGTACAGGACGGGCGCGACTTCCTCCGGCGGGTGAGCACACTGGATGAGGCCCGGGTGTCCACCGACCGGTTCGATGAGGACCCCTATGCCGGCATCCAGGCCGCGCTGGACGCCCCCGACTGGCGGCAACGCTTCGCCGAGCGCCACATCATCCTGATCACCGATGCCGGCGCACTCGACGGCACCCAGCGCGACGGCGCCACCGGGCAGCGCGTGCAGTCCAGCACCGGGCTGGACGCGCTACGGCTGCGCAGTCTCGCCGGCGAGGCCGGCACCTCCATCGCCGTGCTGCACCTGCTCACCCCCAAGGCCAGGCGCCTGGGCGACACCGAAGCCGCCGCCGGCCAGTACCGGACGCTGTCGACCAATGCAGTCAACCAACAGAGCGCCTATTTTCCCATCGCCGACGGGAGTGTGGCCGCCTTCGGCACGGCCATCGACGCCTATGCCGGGCGCCTGATCGAGAACCTGGCGCGGCCGACCGGCCGCCAACCGGTCGCTGCCGCCACGCCGCCGAAAGCCGACGACCAGTCGGCGCAGAGTCGCGCGATCGTCGACAGCCTGGGCCACGCCGCGCAACTCGCCTATCTAGGCCAGGTCCAGGGCACCCGGGCGCCGGAGGTCTTCGAGGCCTGGATCAGCGACAAGGACTTCGCCGACCCCTCACGCTTTGCCGTGGACGTGCGGGTGCTCCTGACCAAGGACCAACTCTCCGACCTGCAGCTGGTCCTGAAGGGCATCGTCGAGGCCGCCGAGACCGACCTGAACGCCGAAAACACCGCCCGCAGCTTCTTCAACCGCCTGGCCTCGGTCGCCGCGCGCTTCAGTGTCGACCCCCTGGCCGGCGGCATTGAGGAATCCACCCGGCTGGCGGACCTGGGCCTGCTGGGCGAATACCTCCAGGGTCTGCCCTACAAGAGCGACGTATTGACCCTGACCCAGGACACCTGGACGCGTTGGGGCACCATGCGGCAATACGAGTTCATCGACCAGCTCAACAAAAAGATCCGCCGCTACGGCCTCTATTATGCCGATCAGGATAAATGGGTGGATCTGGCCCAGAGCGGCACCAGCGACCCGGCGGAGTTGGTGTATCCCATTCCGCTGACCGATTTGCCGTAGCTTATCTCTCGTGACACCGCTCCAGCGGTGTCACGCCTGTGTCGGGCGCTGCGCGCCCGGGTGGTATCGGGCCAACTCGGCCCGAGCGACCGAACCTCAATGCAACCCGATTACCGCCGCCCCTTGACTGTCCAGATGCGTGATGTTGCCGTTCATCATCGTCATCAACACCTTGACTGACGCCAGCTGGTCGGCCGGAATACTGAAGATATCCCGATCCAGGATGATGAGGTCAGCGAGCTTTCCCTCCTCAATGGACCCGATGCGGTCCTCCAGCCGCATCTGTCGCGCCCCGGCCAGGGTATAGCCATAGACCATCTGCTCCCGGGAGGGAATGCGGTCCGGCGGTGCCGAGCCGAGGCCGGGCGAGGCGGGAATCCGTCCGGTGGCCGCGACCTGCATCTGATACAGCGGAGCCAATTCGTCCGGATCGGTACCGGGGATGTCGCCGCCGAAGCTGACGTTGACACCCTCCTCGATCAGCTGTTTCCACACATCCCATTCCGCGGCCCGCATCTGCTCACCAACGAGCGTCCGGGCGACGTCCCAATAGGTGACCAGCCACTCCAGTGTCGTATTGCCGCCGATGCCCAATTGCTTGAAGCGTGGCAGGTCGTCGGGGTGGATAACGCTCAGGTGATGCAGGGCCGAGCGGCGCTGCCGGACATCCATTTGTCCCGCAACGCGCTCAAAGGCATCCAGCGCGCGCCGGATCGAGCCGTCGCCCATGGCATGGATATGCACATCGAACCCTGCCGCATAGGCCAGGGCGATCCAGCGTGCCAGCGTTTCGGTCGTCCAGTCACTCTCGCCCTTGGTCGCGGGGTCGTCGGCATAGGGTTGCAGTTGTACCGCGGTATGGGTATCGGTGGTCCCGTCGGCCCAAATCTTCAGCCCGGTGACCTGCACCAGGGGCGTCCGATATCGTTCATTCCATTGTTTCAAAAGCGTAACATGTTCTTGCGCAGAGGCATTGGCATCGCGGACCCCGAGGACCGAAACCACCCGCACGGGGAGTTTTCCCGCGCGTTCCATCTCGGTCAACAGCTCCAGGCCCAGATAACCCTGAGGAAAATCAGGCGCCCAGATCGCCATATCGTGGTTGGCGGTGATACCGGCCGGGGGCAGTTTCGGAAAGACCTCTTGCGCGATTGCGGCGAGCATCTCCTTCCCCCCCAGGACCCCGGCCCCCAGGAGCATCCCCCTCCAGGCCTCCGGCTCCACCGCGATACCGGCGAGCGTACCGTCGGCGCCGCGCGTGTAATGCGACGTGGGCGTCGGGTCGGCGGCCGTCGGGCTCAGCCCACCCAATTCCATCGCCCTGGTATTGAACCAGACGCCGTGGGTGTCTTCATTGAAGAGGATGATCGGTTTGTCTGCTGCCAGTGCGTCGAGTTCCTGCCGGGTCCCCTTGGCCTCGCCCATCATCGGATAGCTCCAGCCATACCCCGTATAGCGGGTGCGGTCGGGATTGGCCCGGATATAATCGGCCACCCGCTGGAGCAGTTCCGCCTTGTCCCGCGCCCCGTTCAGCTTGACACCGCGTTTGGCATAGGGCCCTGAGAGAAAATGATTATGCCCATCGATGAAGCCCGGCAGCAGCAGCCGCCCCTGAAGATCGACTGACCGCGTCTGTGGACCAGTCAGTTCCGTCATCTCATCGTTGCTGCCCACGGCCAGGATCGCCGCACCCTTGACGGCCACGGCCTGCACCCAGGGCCGGTGCGCATCCACCGTATAGACCCGGGCATTGGTGAATACCCAATCGGCGGTTTCCGCGGCACCTGATTGGCCGCTGACCAAAGCCCCCACGCCGCATAACACAGACCACCATACCAATCGTTTGATGTTCATACATTGACCTCCGCCAATTCACCGATGCACGCTCGTGACACCGCAATCTCTCTCGTTACACCGCAATCTCTCTCGTGACACCGCAATCTCTCTCGTGACACCGCAATCTCTCTCGTGACACCGCAATCTCTCTCGTGACACCGCAACCTCTCTCGTGACACCGCAACCTCTCTCGTGACACCGCAACCTCTCTCGTGACACCGCAACCTCTCTCGTGACACCGCTCCAGCGGTGTCACGCCTGTGTCAGGCGCTGTGCGCCGCGAAGTCCCAGGTCACCAATCAGTAAAGACCTCAACCACCCCCGCCCGCCCCGCATAAACACGCGCACTCGACCACCGCCAATACTCCGGCTCATCCACGAACCCCCGCTTCACCGGGTTCCAATGGATATACTCCAATTTCTGCCGCAGCATCTCCTCCCCCTCGATCGCCTGCGGGTGCGACCCCTCCTGCCAGAACTGATGCGTCCGATCCCCGCGCTGCGCCTTGAACGCAAAGGCCATCCGGTCCAGCAACTGCCGCGCACCCGCCGTCTCCAGCACCTCGATCAACCGCTTGGCGGTGAATGACTTAAACCGCTGCCAGACCCCCGGCAAGTCCGACGCCTGGGCGACCGCGTGCAGATGATTCTCCAGCAACACGAAGCCATAAAGGCGCAACCCGGCGTTGGCCTGGAGCCAGGTCCAGGAATCGAACAGGACCTGCGCCGTCTCCGGGCGGGTAAAGACCGGCAGCCATTCGACGACCGTATCGGTGAGGAAGTGCGGCCGGTCGTGCTCGGCGAAGTGGTAGCGGGTGCGGGCCATGGGTGCCTCCTTCGTGATGGTGTTTCACTCTGAAAAGCCCGCCTGGTCTATTCGGGGTCTGGGGATTCCCGGCGCGGAGCGCCAGACACATGGGTGACACCGCTGGAGCGGTGTCACCAGAATAACCTCTCGCGACACCGCTCTGGCGTTGTCGCGCCTGTGTTGGGCGCTCTGCGCCCCGAGGCCGGAGCTACCAATCAGCCGGGGTAGAGGCTGCGGACTCCCGGCGCGAAGCGCCTGACACATGGGTGACACCGCTGGAGCGGTGTCACCAGAACAGAACAGCAACCACTCGCGCCCGACGCCTTTATCCCTTTATCCCTTTATGCGATGTGCGTACATGCCATCAGTCCATTTGTGAAGTGAGTAGGCGAGGTTCTTGAGGTCACTGCTTTCTATGCGACTGGCGTACATGCCGTCAACCCAGTCGTGAAGTGAGTAGGCGAGGTTCTTGAGGTCACTGCTGCCTATGCGACTTGCGTACATGCCGTCAGCCCAGTCGTGAAATGAGTAGGCGAGGCTCTTGAGGTCGCCGCTCCCTATGCGATGTGCGTACATGCCGTCAACCCAGTCATGAAGTGAGTAGGCGAGATTCTTGAGGTCGCCGCTGCCTATGCGAACTGCGTACATACCGTCAGCCCAGTCGTGAAATGAGTAGGCGAGGTTATTGAGGTCACCTGCTGTCCCACCCTCATTCCATGCCTTGACGAACCCGTTGACGGCCTTGGCCATCACCGCCTGCCCAAAGGTCATCCGGCCGCGCGCATCGACCTGTTGGAAATCACCCTTCTTGGCATCCGCGACGTATTTGTTGTCGTGTCCCGGCTTGATTTTCACGACGATGTCTACGCCATCATACTGGGCCCGAAACATGTCTTTTTTATTGTTGATCGAAACATGGCTGGCAAATGGCAAGGCGCGATTGTCCGTCACCATAGTGAAAAATCCCGCGTTCAGCCCCATATCCATCAGGTTTGCCGCATAGTAGCCCCACTCACCGCTCAGGACTTGCTTTCTTTCGGGATAGATGACCGTGGCCGGTATGCGATCGATCTTAACATCCGATGAATTAAGAATTGAAATCGCGAGGCATTCGTGGTTGGTGTTCTTGTCCGCGCAAAAGAATTTATTCTGCGAAATCAGGGTATTGCCTGACATCAACTTATAAAGCTCTTCCCAACCAATGGACGTCCAGGTACCAGCGGGATACTCTTTGGCCGAGCAGGAGATTTCACTAGGACACCGCTTGCCATCCCGGTACTCGCCTTCGTAGCGTTTGCCGTTGGCCCAAGTGTAGGTACCTCGGCCACTCTGCTGGCCATCTCGGTACTCGCCTTCATAGCGTCCGTTCGGCTTCCCGTTGAGCAACCACTGTAGTACCCCGTTGCCGTTGGCCCTTTTATTTGAGCACGGCCCTGACCATTTGATGCTTTCGCCAGGTGACGGATTACCATTCCAAACCTGGCATCCACTGGCGGAATCAGCAATCCATCCTCCTGCATACGAATTCACTGAACAAAGCAATGGCACGGCACAGATCAGTCTTTTCATGGTGCGTCCTCAGTCGTCATCGCCGGCCTTGATCAAGGCCTGGCATCTACGGTGGTCGATCGATCCATGACAACGCGGGCGCTGCCGTGAACCAGCTGCGAGAACAGGCGGGGACTGGGTGCGAAACAGCGGTTGCGAACCAAGTCCCTATTCGCGACCGGCGGGGGCCGGGGCATCACGCATCCCGACCGGCAATCCGCATTCCTGATCTATTTGATCGCATACGGGGTCCGGGGCCTTATTGGGTGTGACGCGGCGGCAGTATCCACAAAAACAATACACCTGTCAAGGGTGTGCGGCGGACCAGAGGATTAGGGAACTCAATTGGCAGCATTGGCGAAACGCTGCTCTCTTGACACCGCACCGGGGGTATCGCGCAGGCGCCGGATGCGCTGCGCCCCAAGGGGCGGGGAGCGAGTTGCCTGGGATTCGCGCTGGCACTCCCGGCGCGGAGCGCCTGACACAGGGTGACACCGCCGCAGCGGTGTCACCAGAAGGGAGGTTGGAGCGGTGTCACCAGAGGGTGAGGAGACTTGCCGCCAATGCAAACACGGGGGTGACCATCTTTCGTCACCACAGCGTGGCGACCGGGAACGCGCTGAACGCGGGATCTCGGGTCACCAGAACCATGGATTCCAACTCACTCTGGGCCGCCAGCATGCGATCGAAGGGGTCGCGGTGGGCCAGGGCGTAGCCTCCCGTCCGCAGTCCGTGGAGATAGCTGACCGGCAGATGCAGGAAGCCGTCAGCGGCAACCAGTTCTGCAAACCGCTCGGCCGCTTTGGGGACCTCATCCAGCTTGCCAATCCGCTGCTTAGTGGCGATGTCCCAGGCACTTGCCGCGCTGACATGGATCGTGTTGGCCTCATCGGCGATGGCGGCCTGAGCCCTGACAGACAGCCGCGCGTCGGCGGTGAACCACCATAGCAGCGCATGGGTATCGAGCAGTAGCCGCATCACCGGCCTTCCCAGGCGTCCAGTTCTTCCGGGGGCAGGGGTTCAAAGAAGGCGTCGGTCACGCGGCCCTCAAGGCGCCCCGGTTGACGCCGTGTTGGTGTGGGCGCCAAGGGCATCAGGCGCGCATAGGGCTTGCCGGCCTTGGCCAGGATGATCTCCTCACCGGCATGGGCCTGCTCCAAGAGCTTGGATAGGTGGGTCTTGGCCTCGTGGACGTTGACGGTCAGGGTCATTGGCGGCTCCTGATGGGCGAGGGTGGCGAACTCAAGTCTATGCAGGATGGCCCCGCGATGGAAGAAATCCGATCACTCGGGCGGGACGGGGCGCCGCGGGTATGGTGCGGCGGGGCCTGGATCAGCCCGTGGCCGGTCCCGTACCCAGAGGCCGCTCGGCGCGGAGCGCCTGACACATGGGTGACACCGCTGGAGCGGTGTCACCAGAAGGTAGGTGTCACCAGAGGGTAGCGCTCAGAATTGCCGCACCTTGATGTTCAGGGTCTGGATGCGATAAGCGATCTGGCGCGGGGTCATGTTGAGCAGGCGCGCGGCCTTGGCCTGGACCCAGCCGGCCTCCTCCAGGGCGGCGATGACGCGCTCGCGCTCGTCCAAATCCGGGTCGTCGAGGTCGACCTTGGGGACGGGATCCGTCGGCAGCGGCAGGCCTGAATCCGCGCCGGCACCGACACTCGGACCGGCCGCGCTGGCCCCGACCGCGGCGCCGACACCCGCACTGGTCGAGCGCCCATCCCAGGCGCTGACATCCAGCCCGGTGAGCTCGATCACACCGCGGTCGATGGTGCCGTCGGCGCTCATCACGGCCGCGCGCTCCATGCAGTTCTCCAGTTCGCGCACGTTGCCCGGCCATTCATGGCGCATGAGGATGCGCAGTGCACTGTCGGTGATCGTGAGCTCCCGGCCCTGCATCCGCGCCACCTTGGTGATCAGGAAGCGGGCCAGGTCCGGCACGTCCTCGATCCGCTCGCGCAGCGCCGGCATGCGGATGGGCATGACGTTGAGCCGGTAATAGAGGTCTTCGCGGAACTCGCAGGCGCGCACCTCGGCCTCCAGGTCACGGTTGGTGGCGGCGATGATGCGCACGTCGACCTTGAGTGTGCGCCCGCCGCCGACCCGCTCGAACTCGCCCTCCTGGAGCACGCGCAGCAGCTTGGCCTGGAAGGCGGGGCTGATCTCGCCGATCTCGTCCAGGAACAGGGTGCCGCCGTCGGCCTGCTCGAAGCGGCCCTTGCGCATCGCCACCGCGCCGGTGAAGGAGCCCTTCTCGTGGCCGAAGAGCTCGGACTCCAGCAGGTTGTCCGGCAGGGCGGCGCAGTTGAGCTTGACGAAGGGCGCGCGGGCGCGCGGTGAGTTGTAATGGATGGCGTTGGCAATCAGCTCCTTGCCGGTACCGGACTCGCCGCGGATCAGCACCGTGGTGGTCCATTTGGCGACCTGGCGGACCTGGTCGAACACGAGCCGCATCGGCTGGGTGCGCCCGATGATGCTGTCGAACCCGTGTACCCCCTTGACCTCGCGCCTAAGCTTGTCGCGCTCCTCGCGCAGGGCCGCCTGCTCGGCCTCCACCCCGCGCGCCAGCCGGATGGCCTGACCGATGAGGTTAGCGACCATCTCCAGGAACCGGGCGCGCTCCTCCAAGAGAGCGTCCGCCACCGGCGGCTGGGCGGCGAAGACGCCGACCGCGGCACCCTCGCCAATGCGGATCGGCACGCCGATGAAGGGCAAATCCTGCCGGTAGAGGTTCAGCCGGTCCAGAAAGCGGGGCTCGTCCCCCACCCGCGGCAGGATCCAGGGCTCATTTTTTTCGAGTATCCGCCCGATCACACCCTCGCCGGGGCGATAGCGGACCGGCTGGAAGGGGTCCGCGTCCTCTTCGTTGTGCAGTGCGCTGATCAGCAGTTCGCCGCTCTCCTCGTCGAGCAGGCTGACCAGGCCGTAGCAGAGCCGGCCGCGTTCGTGCAGCACCCGCAAGACCTCACGCAGCGTCTGGCGGAGATCCAGTGAGCGGCTGAGCACTGTGCTGACCTCATAGAGTGCGGCCAACTGGGTCTCTAAGAGCTCGAGGCGCGCCGCATCCGTGGCAATGACTGGAACCAGTGGATCGCGATTCATGCGCTCACTCATCGGTGGCCACGGCGTTCAGGGTGAGCAGGATGCGACAGCCGTCCTGGCAATCCGGGTCGACCTCGATACTGCCGCCGTGGGCGGTGACGATCTCCTGGGCCATGGCGAGCCCCATGCCGGCCCGGCCGCGGCGATTGCGCCAGCCGATGTAGAAGGGTTCAAAGACCCGGTAGCGGTCCCCGTGGGGGATGCCGCGGCCATTGTCCTGGATCACCACCTCCACCGCGCCGTCCAGCGGGCGGGTGGCGAGCAGCAGGTCGCGCTGTGGCCGCCCGGACTCGTTGAGTGCCTGGATGGCGTTGTCGATCAGGTGCTTGAAGAGCGAGCGCAGTGAATCCTGGTGGCCCGAGAGCGGCGGCAACAGGGGGGTCGGGCGCCAGTCCACCACGATGCCGGCGGCCAGCAGCCGGTCGGTCTCCAGCACCAGGACCTGGCGCAGCAGGTCGTTGACGTTGACCATCACCCCGATCTCGCGCGGTCCCTCCGGCAGCGCCGCCTTCAGGGTCTCCAGGGCGTGTGCCCCAGAGACACTGATCTCCTCCAGCATCCCGGCCAGGGTCGCGAGGCTCGCGTTACCGCCGCGGGCCATGGCGGCGGCGGCCTGGATCACGTTCATGGGGGCCTGGATCTGGTAGATGGCGGCGGAGAGGGCCTCGCGCATGCCGTGGGCCAGCTGCTGCTCGGCCAGCCGGGCGCGCAGATTCTCCAGGTGCGCCCGATCCACCTCGCGGCGCCGGGCGGTGACCTCGTTGGCCAGCAGGAGCATCCGCCGCTCGCCCGGCCTCTGCCGGCCAAAGAAGCCGCGTGCGCTGGGGTCGACCTCGTCCGCCGGGGTGCCGGAGCAGGAGAACCAGCGCGTTGCGCCTAGACCTTCGACACTGATGCTGACCTCCAGGTCCTTGAAGGCACGCCCGCCCAGACACTCGGCCAGCGGGTCCAGACCGACCTGCTCGCGCAGCGCGGTACTCAGGACCTGTGCCGGCACCTCCCCGTGCAGTTCGCCGGCGAGCGTCTTGTACTCCTGGTTGTCGAGGATCACCCGACCCTCGGCATCGAGCAACACGATCACCACCGGGGCCGCGTCCAGGACAGTCTCCATGCGCCCCTTCTGGCGGCGCAACTCGCCCTCCAGCTCGTGTACCTTGGTCACGTCGCGGTGCATGCCCAGGAAATACTTGAGTTCCCCGTGGCAATCCAGCACCGGGGCGATCACCAGTTCAGCCAAGTAGTCCCCGCCCTGTTTGGTGCGATTGATCAGGGTCCCGGTCCAGGTCTGCTTGCGCTGGATGGTCCGCCACAGGTGCTGGTAGACGTTGGTCGGCGTGGCGTGATTGGACAGGATCCCCTCGTTGTTCCCGATGACCTCGTCGCGGCTGTAGCCGGTCAGGACCTCGAAGGCACGGTTGGCGTAGAGGATGGTCGCGCGCACGTCGGTGATGGAGATGGCCGAGGGGGCCTGCTCCACGGCCTCGAAGAAGAGCCGCGGGGAGAGCGGATCGCGGGGATTGCCCGCCATCAGGGTGAGGGCTTCGATGACCTCCGCCGGGGTGCCTGCCGGAGGGGCGGCGAGGAACTCACCCAGTGCGGTAGCGACAAGCTGTTCCGGGGACTCCAGGGATGGTCGGGCCGACACGGTGTTCTCCAAGGTTGGCGTTGGGGGCGGCGCAATCGCGCAAGGCAATTCGTCGACCATGGAACGCAAATTAAGACGTGGCAAGTGCGGGGCGGTGGCGGTGCGGCAACCCGGATGGGGCCTGGCCCGTTCGGCGGCCTGTCGATATTACGACAATTCTACTGTATGGCGGCGTGGGTGTTGTCGTGTCGTCAACAGCCCAGAGCGCAGTCGGCCGCCCGGGAGCCGTCCGCCAGACCGGGGCAGCGCCCGCAAAGATAACGTAACAAATTGATTATAAAATTCTATTTATGACACTATTGGCTTCCCAAGCGACGCTAATGGGTCAGGACCAGAACCGCCTGGCACTGCGTTTGCATGGCGGTCTTTGCGCAAGGTGCGAAAGGACCATCGGTCCGCGCAGCGGACCCTACCGGCTCGCGGCGCAGCGCACCGGATACCTGCGAGACACCGCACCGCGGTGTCTCCCTTCATCGACCAGAGGCATCCAACCATGCTCGCCGCCATTGGCAGTCTCTCCGCCCTCGGCCTGATCCTCGGCGCCCTGCTAGGGCTCGCCTCCCGCTACCTGCGGGTGGAGGGCAACCCATTGACCGCACAGGCCTTGGCACTGCTCCCCGGCTCCCAGTGCGGGCAGTGCGGTTACGTTGGCTGCGGCCAGGCGGCCGAGGCACTCACCGCTGGCACCGCCCCGCCGACCGTCTGCCCCCCCGGCGGGCGAGCCGTCGCGGAGGCCCTGGGCAGCCTGCTCGGCAAAACGGTGGATCTCGCTGGCGTGGCGGAAAAGGCCCCGGCCGTCGCACACATCAACGAGAACCTCTGCGTGGGCTGCACCAAGTGCTTCAAGCGCTGCCCCACCGACGCGATCATGGGGGCGAATAACATGATCCATAGCGTCTTCGCGGACGCCTGTATCGGCTGCGAGAAATGCTTCGAGGTGTGCCCCACCGAGTGCATCGAGATGCGGCCCATCGCGGCGACTCTGCAAACCTGGTTCTGGCCCAATCCGGCCACGGTAACCGCCTGAGGCGGGAGGCCCCATGAAGCTCTTCAAGATCCGCGGCGGCGTCCATCCGGAAGACCGCAAACACCTGGCCGCCAATCAGGCGATCGAGGACCTGCCCTTAGCGCCACTGCTGCATGTGCCCTTGCAGCAGCACATCGGCAACCCGGCCACCCCGGCGGTGCGCCGCGGCCAGCGGGTGGCCAAGGGCGAGCTCATCGGCGCGGCCCAGGGACCGATGTCAGCCCCGGTCCATGCCCCAACCTCGGGGCGCATCATGGGCATCGGCAGCTTCCCGGCCCACCACGCCTCGGGGCTGTCGGTGCGCACCATCACCCTGCAACCCGATCGCGAGGACCTTTGGCTTGCGGGATTGGAAGGCGTGGCGGACCCATTCGCCCTGCCACCGGAAGCGATCGCTGAAAAAGTCGCGGCGGCCGGCATCGTCGGAATGGGGGGCGCGACCTTCCCGTCGGCGGTCAAGCTCAACCTGCGCACCAAGTACAGTCTACATACCCTGGTGATCAACGGGGCCGAATGCGAACCTTATCTCACCTGTGACGACCGGCTGATGCGCGAGCACGCCGACGAGGTCCTCGACGGCGCCCGCATCATGGCCCATGCCCTGGGGGTGTCGCGGATCATCATCGGGATCGAGAACAACAAGCCGCAGGCACAGGACGCCATGACCGGGGCCGCCGCGCCCTACCCCGAGATCAAAGTCGCCCGTCTGCCCATGCGCTTCCCCATGGGCTCCGAAAAGCACTTGGTGCAGACCCTCACCGGCCAGGAGACCCCGGCCCGGGGCCTGACCGCCGACATCGGGGTCGTCGTCCACAACCCGGCGACCGCCTTCGCGGTCCACCAGGCCCTGCGCCTGGGCCGGCCCTTGGTAGCGCGGCTGGTCACGGTGAGCGGCGCCGCCATCAACCGGCCACGCAACCTGCGGGTCCCACTAGGCACGCCGGTACAGCACCTGATCGACCATTGCGGCGGCTTCCGGGAGGAACCGGCACGGCTGGTGAGCGGCGGGCCGATGATGGGGCAGCCACTGCCGAGCACCCGCGTACCCATCGTGAAGGGCAGCAATGGGGTGCTGGCGCTGACCGCGACCGAGATCAATGCCGGCCCCAGCTCGCCCTGTATCCGCTGCGCGAGCTGCGTCGATGCCTGCCCCTGCGGCCTGTTGCCGCTCAACATGGCCGCCCACGCCCGCGCCGGTGACCTGGAGGGGACGGTGCGCCTGGGGCTCATGGACTGCATCGGCTGCGGTTCCTGCTCCTTTGTCTGCCCGTCGCACATCCCGCTGGTGCAGTTCTTCAACTACGCCAAGGGCGAGATGGCCGCCCGCGGGCGCGCCAAGCAGAAGCAGACCGAGACCCGGCGCCTGGTGGAGCAACGCGCGGAGCGGATGGAGGCGATCCAACGTGCCAAGCGTGAGGCCATGGCGGCGCGTAAGCGCGACACCACGGCCAAGCCGGCGGCGCCCAAGCCGACACCGGCGGACAGTCACGCGACGGCCTGAACCAGAAAGACAAGACACTTAAGCCCCACAGGGGCGTGACATAGCAGTCCAGGGCTAACGCCCTGGCTTCAACTCCGGAGGTTACCATGCACGTCGGCGTCGCCTATGCGGACAAGTTCAAACAGACCTGGCTCAAGCTCGATGTGCCGGACGGCAGTTGCGCGCGCGACGCCATCCTGCGCTCCGGACTACTGGACCAATTCCCGGAGATCGATCTGGCGCGCAACCAGGTCGGCATCTTCGGTAAGGTCGTGCGCCTCGACACGGCGCTCGCCGCCGGCAATCGGGTCGAGATCTACCGCCCCATTATCGCCGATCCCGAGACCGTGGAGCGTCGCGATCGGGAGTGAGGATGTGCCCCGAGCGCCGGCCTTGACCAATCGCGTCACCTGACGGCAAAAAAAGGCGCCTTGCAGGCGCCTGACAATTTCACCACACCAAGGAAAGCGCTTCGTTGCGTTGCAGTCTGGCATCGCATCCGACGCGGGGGAAGGCGGAATTTCCGCAGAGCTCGTTCATGCCGGCCGGCTATCGGCATCCGAAAATCAGATTAGCCATTCAATCGCGGTCCGCGGTAACCTAGCGTTTTAGCTTCGGACCCCTGTCACCGCAATGTCCTGGCAACTGTTCGCGCTCGGTTCGGCTTTCTTCGCGGGTCTGACCGCCATCTTCGGCAAGCTCGGCGTGGAAGGACTGAACTCTAACCTAGCGACCCTGATCCGGACGCTGGTGATTCTGGTCATGACGGTTGGCATCGTCAGCGCTCGCGGCGAATGGTTACTACCCAAAGCAGTGGGCCTTCGCCCACTTGCCTTTCTCGTACTCTCCGGCTTGGCAACGGGTTGCTCCTGGCTGCTCTACTACCGCGCGCTGCAATTGGCGCCGGCCTCTCTGGTGGCCCCCATCGACAAACTGAGCGTGGCCTTTGCTATCGTCCTGGCGGTCCTTTTTCTTGGTGAGGCCGTGACGCTCAAGCTGATACTCGGCGGGCTGTTCATACTGATTGGGGTATTGATCCTCGCCTGGCCCTAGACCGCTTCGCCAGCGATGGTGACGGTTATGAGCCAAACTGTTCGCAAGGCGGGCAGTCCCCTCCCCCCATAGGATCCAAGAACGGGCACTTGTCACGCCAAGGCGCCAAGCTCGCCAAGGATCTTTTGTGTGTTATAAGGGACACAGAAGGTCGAGCCGTAGGAACGGGTTTGAAACCCGCCGCTACACGGTTGCATCCTGCGCCGGACTGGCCTCGCATGGTCATTGGCGAACGGCTGAACACGCGCACTCAACTATCAAGCTACCCGCGCATCACCGCATTCATGGAGCGTCGTGGTTGGCGTTGCGCAGCGTGGCGATCACGACATCGCTGGACTTGATCAGCGCCAGGACCTGGCTGCCGACCGCGAGCTTCAGGTGTTTGATGGAGCCGGTGGTAATGGTCGCGGTAACAATTCCCCCGTCGGTCTGTACATCGACCTCCGAGATGACCGGACCTTGTTGCACGACCGCAGTGATGACCGAGGCCGGTTGCGCCCCCCCACGCGCCCCCGACGGCCTCGCCATTGTGGGTGGATCAATGAGTCTTGTTGAGCGCCAATTGCAGCGTCGGGTGACGCCAGCGCTTGAGCTTACCGTTCTCGAAATACTCCTCCTCGATCCGGTAGAGCAGACCGGTCAAGCCGCCGGCGCTGTGATGTGCGTGGATCTCATCCAGGGTGTAGCCGTATTTCCGATAAATGTCACGCTGCTTGTAGGCCACGTCCAGGTGCCATGCCGCCTCCGGGGTCTGGTGGCCTTCAAGGTCCGTGCCATCCGTCGGACGCCAGATCCCGGCCTTACCCAGGATGCCGCGCGAGGCCAGATATTCGACGCCGTCCAGCACCGACTTCTTCGTTTCGATGCCCGCGACGATATTGGAGGAGATGTGCGCCCGACCGAAGACGCCGGCGGCGTATTCCAGTGCGCCCACCCAATTGTCCCAGCCGCCGCAGACGTTCTCCTTTCCAGGTACGATCGCCTTACGAATGTTCCGGTCCCAGATCTCCATATTAGAGCCGATAAAGAAGTAACCGGCCTCTTTCAATTTGTCGAACACGGTGTAGTCAGCCGGTGCACCCATCGAGATGGAGCCGACGAAGTCGTCCAGGCCGGTGTGCGCCCGGATCTCTTCGGCCACATCGGTGTAATACTCGAGCTCACGGCGCTCGGGGACGAAGCCGCCGGTCAGGTGGAAACTGGTTGCCACCCCGGCCTCGATCGCGGCGGCAAACACCTCGGCCACCTGGCGGGGGGTCTTGATGATGCTGTTACGATTGTCGTAATTGCAGAACTTGCATTCCTCACCCTTGTCTTTCAGCGAGCATTCGACGCTGAAGGAGACATGAACCAACCCGGTGGACGAACTGACCCGGGCAATATCCGAAAAGGGCACGCCGTCGCTGGTGAACCGGCCGGCCAACGGCGACTTGGGCCGTTGCGGGAACTCCACCTCGGCGATCCGGGTGGTGCGCTTGCCGTAACGGTAAAGCACCGGCTGACCATCCTCCACCACCAGACCGTAGATCGAACGGTCATTCTGGCGCGCGTCGCCGGACAGCCCATGGGGCAAGGTAAAGGACGGCAGGGTCGGGGCCCTGAGCTCGCTCAAGGTGGTGGGTCCCAAGTCCTTACCACCCGCCAGGCGATGCAGCTCGGCATAGTCCTCCGGGTCCACCTGCACACCCTGCACCGCCAGGTCGACGTGCAGTTCCAGTTCGTTATAGAGCGCATCCTTCAGCGCCTGATTCGAGAGATAGGCTGGTTGCGGACGCGCCGCGGCGGTCGGTTCAGTCGAGAGCTGAGTCATTGCTGTATTCCTGTTTCGTGAGCCGGTCGATCGGTCGCTGTCAGTGGGTTTGGTTCTGCAGCGTGAGCCGCGGATGGTAGAGGCTCTTGAGCTTGCCATCCTCGAACAACTCATCCTCGATCCGATAAATGATCCCGGCGATCCCGCCGGCGCCGTGATAGGAATGGATCTGCTCCCGCGTGAAGCCGTATTTCTTATAGATGGCCACCCGCTTGAATGCCAGATCGAGATGCCAGGAGGCCAAGGGTGTCTGATGGCCTTCCAGGTCCGTCCCGGGGGTCGGCCGCCAGATGCCGGCGTTGCCCAGGATGCCCCGGGAGCACAGATACTCGACCCCCTCCAGGATGGACTTCTTGGTCTCGATACCGGCAACGATGTTGGAGACGATCTTGGTCGTACCAAACACCTTGACGGCATATTCGAGCGACGCCACCCAGTTGTCCCAGCCGCCGCACTGGTTTTCCTTGCCGGGGACGATCGCCTTACGGAAGTTGCGATCCCACACCTCCATGTTCGAGCCGATCATGACATAACCTGCCTCTTTCAACTTGTCGAAGATCGTATAGTCTTCGGTCGCCCCCATGGAGATGGAACCGACGAAGCCTTCCAGGCCGGTCCGCGCCTTGATCTCCTCGGCCACATCGATATAGTGCTCCAGCTCACGACGCTCGGGGATGAAACCGCCAGTCAGGTGGAAGCTGCTGGCCACCCCCGCCTCGACCGCCGCAGCAAAGAGCTCGCCCACCTGTCGCGGCGTCTTGACGATGGCGTTGCGGTTGTCGTAATTGCAGAACTTGCATTCCTCGCCTTTGTCCTTTAACGAGCACTCCTTGCTGTAGGAGACATGCACCAGGCCGGTGGTCTCATCGATTCTTGCGATGTCCTCGAAGCTCACGCCATCGGAGGTCACCCGGCCGGCCAGGGGCGACTTGGGCTTTCTGCGATAATCCAGCTTGGCAACCAAGGTCCGGCGTTTGCCGTAACGGCAGAGCACCGGCTCGCCGTCCTCGACCACCAGGCCATAGACCGAATGGGGACTGAGCCGGACGCCGGCGGATAACCCGTGGGGCAGATAAAATGACGGCAATTGCAGTGTGAGGTCTTCGTCCAGGCGCGTGGGACCGAAGGTCCTGCCGCCGCCCAGGGCATTCAACGCGGCATGGTCCGCCGGGTCGATATTGACACCCTGCACCGACAGATCGACATGCAACTCCAGCTCGCGATACAGCGCATCCTTCAATCCGGCATTGGCGGACTGTTTCGGTTGTGCGCCGAAGCGGATCTCGCTACCGAGGGCAGGCGTCGGCGCGTGCAGGTCAAGCGCAACACCCTGGATGCCGGGGCTCACGCGGAGATGCGGTGCTGCTGCACGCTGATCGAGTTGGGTCATGATGGTCTCACCGAATGAGCGGATAATGAATGCGAACTAAGTCGCCGAAGCGCTGCGTCTGAAAGCGTATAGCAGCAATCGTGCCATACGCATCCAGCCGGGGTCGGCGACGGGCTAACCGGTTGATTGTCAGCTGGGGAACAAAAGGATGGAGGTGATACCTGAGGTCATGGCAGCGGTCGCGGCGGGCGCCAGGTCCGGGCCGGCCTGTTGCTGCGGCAGCAATCGGCCTGGGCATGGGCCGTGTTGTCAACAGCCGGCGGACAACTCGTACCCGGTTCCACCCTATCTTGCGTGCCGACCCCAACGGGGTCGAACATACCAGCCCAGGGCAACGCCCTGGGTATGAGGCATATAGGGGGGCCTAGCCCTATAAGGGCGTGACAGATGGATCTCCACCATTATGTCACGCCCTTTCAGGGCTAGACCAATGACGCAATGCTATCCCAGGGCGTTGCCCTGGGCTGGTATGTCGCGCCCCTTCGGGGCTTAGCCCGGTCGCAAGGCAAGGCGGAACGCTCTATTCGCGGTATTTCAATCCCGTCCCGGTATTGAAGACGACGACACGTTCGCCGTCACGGATGAATCCGTTTTCGCGCAAGCGCTCCCACGCGGCCCAGGCCGCGCCGCCCTCGGGGCAGACGTCGATACCGGAGCGCACAGCAAGGTCGCGGGTAGCGCGTTGCATATCGTCTTCGTCAATAGTGATCGCCGTCCCGTGCGATTCACGCAAGGCCTGGACGCAGAGAAAGCCGCCCAATGGGGATGGGACGCGCAGTCCGTACGCCGCGGTGTGAGGATCGGGCCACGGCACCGTTCGCTCCTGGCCCGCGTGAAAGGCCTTGGCGACCGGCGCGCAACCGGCGGCCTGGACCGAGACGAAGCGCGGGCAGATCCCCGGTGCGATCCAGCCGAGCTGTGCCATTTCTTTGAAGGCCTTCCACATGCCGACCAGGCCGGTTCCGCCGCCGGTGGGATAGAGCACCACGTCCGGCACCTCGCCCGCGAATTGCTCGACCAGTTCGTATCCCATCGTTTTCTTGCCTTCGATCCGATACGGCTCGCGCAAGGTCGAGATATCGAAGGCGTCTTTGGGTCCATGCTCGCGCAGGAACTTACCGGCGTCGGCGATGGTCCCCGCAACACGGTGGATGGTGGCGCCGTAGAGCTCGCATTCGTCAAAGAAGGCCGTGGGGGTGTCCTGCGGCATCGCCACCGTCACCGGCATGCCGGCGCGCGCCCCGTAGGCGGCCAGCGCACCGGCCGCGTTGCCGGCCGAGGGGGCGGACAAGCCCCGCGCACCCAATTGCTTGGCCATCGAGACCGCCACCGCCATGCCACGCGCCTTGAAGGAGCCCGTCGGGTTGCGGGCCTCGTCTTTGACCCAGACGCCGTCGCCGACGGGCAGCAGCGGCGTGAAGCCTTCGGCGAGCGAGACCGCATCAGTGTCGTGCAACGGCAGGACCTCGCGGTAGCGCCACAGGGTCGGCGGCCGGTCGGCGAGGTCGGTGAGCCACAGCTGGACGGCGGACAGGTCGTAGTCGACCCGCAGCGGCAGGCCGCAGTGCGTGCAGAGGCTTTGCAGGGTGCGGGGATCGTGGCTTTGCCCGCAGGCAAAGCAACGGAGGCCGGTGAGCTGCGGTGCGAGGCGGGGGGCGGTCATGGGTGAATCCTTATTGATGTCAGTGGGTACCGGCGGATCAAGCCTCCGCGGCCTCGCCCACCGGCCCCCCGCGGAAGGCCAGGGCCAGCGCCGGACCGTGGATACGCGCCTCGCGGACCGCGAGCGCGGCCAGGGCGAGGAAGACGGGGACGAAGGCGATGAAGGCCGCGCTGGGGTAGAAGTGCGCACCGACCTGGCCGCCCAACAACGGGCCGAGACACAGTCCAATACCGATCGAGGCCCCGAAGAGCGAGACGGCCTTGCCCTTCTCGCCCTTGATCAGCCCCTGGCGCATGGCCGTAACCAGATTGAAGAGCCCCAGGCCCACCCCCAGCACCACGGAGAAGGCCGCGACCCGGAACACCTCCCCGGGAACCCCCAGTCCGATCAGGGCACCCAGGGTCACCGTGACCGCGAGCAGGTAGAGCTGCAGCGGGGACAGGTGCCTGATCAGCCCACCGGCGAGGAAGACCGTCAGGATGAAGGCCCCACCCTCCAGGCTGGTCAGGACCGAGGCAAAGCCGCCGGGCAGGTGCAGCGAGAGGACCACGATCGGCACGATGAAGGCGGTAAAGGCCGCAAAACAGCCCCCGGCCGCCGCCTCGGTGAGCAGGGGCAACACCAGCGGGTTATTCGCGAGCAGGGCGCGCAGGTCGCTCAATTGCGCCCGGATGCCGGCGGTGAGGCCAGATTGGCGGGCCGCGGGTCGGGCCTCCTCATGAAAGAAGAAGACGAGCGCGATCGGTAACAGGGTCATCACGGCCAACAGCCGGAAGATCTGCTCGGGGGCCAGCGCCTGCGTCAGTGCGGCCGCCAACAGCGGCCCAAGGAAGCTCAAACCGATGGACATCGAGCCCTTGTACCATCCGGCGCGGGCAATGCCCATCTCCCTGATCCGGGAAAAGAAAGAGGAGGTGAGCGCGGTCGACTTGAGCGACGCGAAAAGGCCGAGTGCCCCTTGCAGCGCGAGCAGGTGCAACGGTATCTGGGACAACGGGATCGCGAAGGTCAGGACCGTACCGACCAGGCTGCCCAGCAGGAACAGCCGGCGCGCGCCGAAGTGATCCACCAGAAAGCCCGCGGGGATCACCAGCAGCAGCAGGCCGAGCCCGGAGATGCCGCGGATCATGCCGATCTGGGCCGTCGTCGCCAGCAGTTGGAGTGCAAACAGCGGGACCATCAACTGCATGGCCCCGGCCACGGTGCCGCTGACGACATTCAGGACCAGGAAACCGCCGAGGACGCCGCGCGTCGCCATCGGCCGGGTCGCGCCCGCACTCATGCGGCGCGTCGCGACAGCGGCCATGCCGTGCCGGCCGCGTGCTCGTCCGCCGCCGCCTGGTGGCGGATCACCGCGGCGCTGAAGTCCTCCGCCAAGGCCAGGGCACCGGCGATGCCGGCATAGCTGCGCACCAGCACCGGGCTGTGACCGGTCGGCGCAGCGGTGATGACCAGCGGCGCGTCCAGTGCCCGGGCGGCGCCGGCCTCGATGACGCTGCCGAAGATGACCTGCGGTGCGGCGGCCGTCAGCGCGGCGGCAATCTCATCGCTACTGTCGCTGAACAGGACCGCCTCCGCGCCGCCGCCGAGCGCGGCGGTGATATCCGGGCGCCGGCTCTCGTCCGGGACGTCCGTGACGATCACGGCGGCGAGCGTCTGACCCAGGGTGCCGGCCAGGTAGCGCGCGAGCCCGATGGCATAGGCCGTGCCGCCGACGATCGCCACCCGTTGCTGCAGCCCGTGGTGCAGATAGCTGGCGGCAAACTTCTGGAGAAAGTGACGCTCACGCACATCGAGCGCCTGCGTGACTGCCGCGATCCCCTCGGCCGCGACCCCCAGTGACTGGCCGATCTGTCCGATGAGGAGCGCCAGGTCGCGACTGCCCACCGGGAGCCATCCGAAGTCGACAAATGGCGTCCCGTGGCGGCTGTGCAGCCGCCGGGCGGCCTCCCGACCCCAGGGCGACAGGACGACGTTGAGCCGCGCGCGGGGCAGGACGCGCCAATCCGCGCTCGTCTGGCCGACGCCGACCAGGCGGCGCACCGGGACGCCGAGGCGCCCGATCCAGCCCTCCAGTTCGAGCAGATCACCCTCCCAGAAGGCGTCCTGACCGGGGGCGATACCGAGCAGGTTGATCGCTTCTGCCGTCGCGTCCGGGGCCGCATCCGCCGCCGCGGCCGCCTCATCAAGCAGCGGCGGCAACTGGTCGACCAGCGTGTTCAGGAGGGTCTCGTAGCCGCGATAGGCGTTGCCATTGAAGCCCGGGGTCGCCACGCTGAGTACCGGAAAATGCTGTTGGCGAGCCTCCTTGACCATCGCCGGGACGTCGTCCCCGATCACCTCCGGCACGCACCCGGTGAGTACCACATAGGCGTCGCCGGCCAGCACCTTGACCGTGTTCTTGATCTGCTCGCGCAGGCGCGACCCGCCGCCAAAGACCACATGGCGTTCGACCAGGGTGGTGGAACTGGTTTCCAGCGGCCCGGTGTAACGCGGCCCGCCGCTGCCGCTCGGGGTGCCGTCGGCCAGGGTCGCGCCCAGGCTGCACCCGGCGTTGGCATGCACGATCGGCACCAGGCCGCCGATCGCGCCAAGCAGGCGCACACCCCCGTGCAGAGCACAGCCGTTTCTATCCTCGTGGACGATCGTCATATCAGTTGGACTCGTGCTTGACGTGCCAGTGGGTGCTCTTGCCGAGCCAGGAGGCGGTGTAGGCGTCGTCCGTGCCGCCGCCGTCGGCGAGGAAGTGCGCCAGCGCGGGCTTGCCGAGCGTGCGCGCCAGGCCGGTCAGGATGGACTCGACCCCCGCGTAACCGAGCGTGGGCCGCCGGGCCAGGTCGAATACCGGGATCCCCAGGCGCAGGGCATGCACCGCCCGATTGCCGCTGCCGACGTAGAGCGCGGGCTTGAGCGTGCCCAGCAGGTTGGCCTCCTCGAAGACCTGGCCGTTGCCGACCAGGACCGGAAGGTCGCCGTGGTCCGCCAGCAGGGTCGCCAGGGCCGGCGCATCGCCATCGCCGATCTCGGAGAACTTGCAGCCGGTCACGCGCAGGTCCAACGCGTGTGCCAGTTGCGCGACGGCAAAGGCGCTGCCGGCCGGCAGGTTGATGAAGAGCGGCGCGCGCTGCAAGGCGCCGGCCGCCTGCACCAGCTCGGCGACCCGCTCCGTATGGCGCGCGATGAGGTCCGGGCACTGCGCGTCGCGACCGGTCGCCGCGGCAATCGCATCGAGCCAGCGAGCGGTCGCCGGGATGCCGACCGGTGGCGGCAGGCGCAGGAAGGGAATGTCGTAAAGCTCTTCGAGCAGTTCACCGGCGTAACCGGCCGTGCCGGCGTCGATCGCCACCGACAACCGGGCCTCGGCTAGCTGCGGCGCCTCGCTGATGCGCCCATACCGCGGGAAGACCTGGGCGTCCAGGCCAAGCTCAGCCAGGAGCCCACGCAGAGCATCGACGTTGTGGCGGCTCTCCGCGACGGCGAGCAGGTTGATGTGCTCGCCACGGGGGCGCGGCCGGGACGGAGCCACGTGCTTGATCAGCGCATGTACGCTGACATCGTACCCGGTGGCCGCCACCTTGGAGCGGAAGCCATCGGTGTAGACGGGCACGATCGGGATGCCCAGCTCCTCGCGGGCGTCGATCACCGCCGTCTCGATGTCATCGTTGTTGATAGCCACCACCGGTGTGGCGACCACGAAGATCGCCGCCGGCGACCAGGCCCGGTGCGCCTGCACGATCGCCTGGCGCAGCTTGGTCTCGGCGCCCAGGATCGACTCACGCTCATTGATGCCGGTCACCAGCCAGCGTCCGGCGCCCCCCGCGTCACCGCCGCGCAGGCTCGCGGCGCACCCGGCCGGACCATGGACCACGATCGCGGCGTCCGCGATGGTGCCGAGCAGCTCGAGCGCCACCTGCAGGTCGCTCGGCCCATCCTGAGCAAAGGTGCGTACGCGCTGCTTGAGCTCGCCCCGCAGCACCTCCTGGAGCAGCCCCGACAGGCTGCCGCTATAGGCCCCGATGGCACCGAGCCGCTTCTCGCGGATCGGCGCCGTCTTGCCCCTCAAGCCCCCCGTCACCCGCGCCCACGCGGCGCCCACTTAGGCGACCGCCCGGATCGGCACGGGCGCATCCGCACCCTCGCGCAGGATCAGGTCGCCCCATTGGCGTGCCCAGTCGCGCAGGTCATTGACCCCCAGCGGCTGCGGGACCACCGACGAGTCGTCGGCCACGATCTTCTCGCCCAGCTCGCGGTAGATGGCCGCATGCGCCGAATCGGGCGCCGCCTCGATCACCGTCGTGCCGTGCAGTTCGGCCTGGGCGACGGTCGATGAGCGCGGGATATATTGGACGACGCGGGTCTCGGTCTGGACCGCGAAGTCGTCGATCAGCGGGCGCGCATAGGGCGCAATCAACCCGTTGGCGATGATCCCGCCGAGCTTGGCGCCGCCCGAGGGGGCGTACTTCTGGATTGCCTTGAACAGGTTGTTCGCGGCATAGATCGCCATGAAATCGGACGAGGAGACCACATAGACACGGTCGGTGAGACCCTCACGGATCGGTACGGCAAAACCGCCGCAGACCACGTCGCCGAGTACGTCATAGAGCACGATGTCAGGTTTGAACTCCTCGAACAGGTGCAGGTCCTGGAGCAGGCTGATCGCGGCATTGATGCCGCGCCCGGCGCAGCCGACCCCGGGCACCGGGCCGCCGGCCTCAATGCAGAGTACGCCGCGGAAGCCGACCACGGAGATATCCTCCAGATGGACCCGCCCGCCCTCACGCGTGCGGTCCAGCACCGTGGGCAGGTAATTGACTCCGCGCAGCGTGACGGTGGAATCGGCCTTGGGGTCGCAGCCGATCTGCACCACCCGATAGCCGGCATCGGCCAGCGCCGCGGCAATATTGGAGGTCGTCGTCGACTTGCCGATACCGCCCTTGCCATAGATGGCGATATGCTGTGTACGCTTGGTCATAGAGTGGTCGCCTGTGATTGTGATCTATACGGAAGCAAGCCGCCCACGCGGTCATTGGCGGTCAACGCCGGCACCGCCGCGGATATCAATGACGCAACTCGCCGAGGACCTGTTCCTTAAGTGAACCGAAGATCGGGTCGCCGCGCCGGCGCGGGCGCTCGATATCCACCTCGACGATGCTGCGGATGCGTCCCGGGCGCCGGTCCAGCACGATGACGCGATCGGCCAGATACAAGGCCTCCTCCACGTCGTGCGTCACCATCAGCGTCGTGCTGGTCTCTTGGTCCCAAATGCGCAGCAGTTCTTCCTGCAAATAGGTGCGTGTGAGCGCATCGAGTGCCCCCAGCGGCTCGTCCAGCAGCAGGATCGCCGGTTTCGCCACCAGGCCGCGGGCGATGGCGGCGCGTTGTGCCATACCGCCCGAGAGTTGCCCCGGGTAGGCCTTCTCGAAGCCGGTGAGGCCGACCAGTACGATGTGCTCAGTCACCAGCCGTCGCTTTTCGGCCGGTGCCAGGCTCAACGCATCAAGGCCCAGCAGGATGTTCTCCTCGACTGTCAACCAGGGAAACAATCGATGCTCCTGGAAGACGATCCCGCGATCCAACCCCGGCCCGGTCACCGCCTTGCCATCGATCAGGACCGCGCCGGTGGTGGGTGTTTCGAGTCCACCGATCATGCGCAGGATCGTGGACTTGCCGCAGCCGGAGGCGCCGACCAGGCAGACGAATTCGCCGGCCCGCACATCCAGGTTGATGTCGATCAGTACCTCGATCGGCCGCCCGTCGACCTGGAAGGTCTTGTGGATACGATCCAGCTTCAGTGCGCTTGCGCCTGCTGGGGGCGCCGGTTGCTGGTGAATCGCTGCCGGGGCACTCACCAAGGCCACCTCAGCGGCGAATGCAGGCGCGCCACCCAGTGGAGGGCGTTGGTCGAAGGCCAGACTCATGGGTAACCCGGTCATAGCCAGTCGCGCAAGTCGCTTGCGATCATAGGGTCCGCGCTCGACATCGCGGCCCGCTGTTGCCTGCGCCACTGCGTCAATGCGTCCGTCATGCCCGCACGGCCGCGGGGCCACAGCACGCCGACGCGCTGGTCGAATCGAGTCATGATGTTCTCACCCAATGATCTGCTTTGAAGGGTCTGCCAAGAAACCCGCATTCATGGTGGCACGGCGCCACGTTTCCAGTCATTAAGCAGCAAACGTGCCATCTGAACGGCAGACCGCGAACGCCCGCGCGGCTGCGGCTGTCAGACGCTAACAGACTCATTCTTAATCGGTAACGCAAAACGACAGGAGTGCCGTTCGCCGCGGCGGTGAGCCTTGGCTGGGGTGAATCTGTTGCTGCGGCAGCAGTCGGCCGCGGCAGATGCCAGTTTGCCAACAGCCGGACTGCCACTGCGGAATGGCCGTAGCGAGCATCGTTCTGCCCCAGGAGGGGCACCCGCTGCGATGAAGACGCGTCCGCTGATGTCGCAGATGCTATGCTGGCGACCTTGGGGACTCACCGCTGGATGACAACATGACGTATGTTTTTCCGCCACCCGAACCTAACTGCCTGACCGTCGCCGACAGCGGCTTATTCTTCCCTATACGTCGAATTTTCTGTATTGGGCGAAATTATGAGGAACATGCCCTTGAAATGGGGGCTGTACCGCAGCGAGCCATGCCCTTTTTTTTCCAGAAGTCGCCCACGTTTGTCGTCGCACAAAATCACTCAGGCGACAAGATTGAAATCCGCCACCCATCGGCTACGGCGGATTTGCAATATGAGGTTGAACTGGTCGTCGCGCTTGACACTGGGGGAAGAGATATTGCTCCTGAGCGGGCCGCCCAACATATTTTCGGGTATGCCATTGGACTGGATATGACGCGACGCGATCTGCAAGCGGTTTTCAAGGGTAACCGTTGGCCGTGGGACATGGCTAAGAACTTCGACGATTGTGCCCCGATCGGGGTGTTACACCGCAAAGCAGACGTCGGGGAGATTCGCACTGGCAACATGACGCTGGACGTCAACGCCCGGCGCAGACAAACCGGTAATATTGATCAGATGATCTGGTCCGTCAATGAAATCATCTCTGAGATTTCGAAATTGGTGGAGCTCAATCCTGGCGACATTCTATTTACTGGCACCCCAGCGGGCGTTGGCCGGGTCGATGACAGAGATACGCTATGTGCCACGATCGACCAGCTGGGAAGTATCCACGTAACAATTAAAAAAATTGATCGTCATCCCGGCTAGCACGTTGCCTGCAAGTTCGCTGGCCCGCACCGCGGACCCTACCGATCAATCTAAGGCCGACGCCGGCGCCACACCATGACGCTCGAACCAGTCCAGCATGCGTGCCCAGCCGTCTTGCGCCGCCTCCTCGCGGAAGCTGCCGCGGTAGTGCGCGTGAAAGGCGGGCGGCACCTCGGGATACTCGTGGACGATCGAGGCACTGTGTGCCTGTGCCAGCAAGGCACGCAAGCGCTGCGTCGTCGCGTCCGGGCCCCCGTGCAGCCCCAGCACAGGCGTGTCGAGCTGGCCGGCAAGGTCGATCGGATGCCGGGGCCGCAGTGCGTTGCGCTCGCCATCGAGCAGGCCACACCACGCAACCGCCGCCCTCAGGCGCCGCTCGCGCGCCGCGTACAGCCAGGCGATGCGCCCGCCCCAGGAGAAGCCGGTGACGCCCAGTCGGCTCACGTCACCGCCGTTCTGCCCCGCCCACGCCACGGCCGCGTCGAGGTCGTCGAGCACCTGCTCGTCGGGCACGCGGGCGGCGAGTTTGGTCTGCAGGTCCTGCTCCAAATCGAACACCGCCGGGTCGCCCTGACGGATGAACAGGTCCGGCACCAGGACGAAATAACCCTGCGCCGCCAGCCGGTGGGCGACATCGCGGATATAGCGGTCGAGGCCGAAGACCTCGTGGATCAGCAGCAGGATCGGTGCCGTATCGGTGTGGCGCGGCCGCGCCACGTAGGCCGGCATGATGTCGTCGAGCGTGCAGATCAGCGCCGCGCGCACGACGATGCCCGGCCATTCGATGCCGACGGTCGATACTGGGCCGGCGCAACGTCCGTTACAACTGGTGGTCATGACGCTAGGGCCTGAAATATCTGTAAGCGCACGCCATGGTCGACATGGAACCGCTCCGGCGCCTCCCGCTTGAGCAGTGCGGCCAGATCGCGGTCGAAGGCCTCGACCTGTTCCGGCGGTAAGGCGGCGCCGATCCACTTGCTGGCCCGCAGGCGACCACGCCAGGACTCATGAGTAAAGGGCAAGGCGGCGACATACTGGTGGTAGGTCAGGAGGCGAAAATGCCCCGACGCCCACGCCGGAATCAGCTCCCGATCGAGATGGTTGTCGCGACCGGACACGCCCGTGCAATAACGGCCGATGAGTGCCTGAGTGCCGCGCGTCAGCGCGTCTGCATCGCCGAGCCAGGTGGTGGAACTTACCAGCAGCCGCCCCAGGGGACGCAACAGCCGTTTGACCAGCGGGACGATGCGCGTCTTGTCTAGATAACCCCAGGACATGCTGGCAGTGACGACGTCGAACCCGCCCTCATCCAACTCCACCTCCTCGGCTGGCGAGACGATGAAGCGGATATCCAGGTGTTCTTCCAACGCCCGTGCTTGCGCGGACGCGATCTGCCCGGGGGCCGCATCCACCGCCGTGACGCGCGCGCCCTGCCGTGCAAAGGGCAGGGCCAGGGCACCGGTGCCGGTCCCGAGGTCCAGAATCTGCTGCCCCGGCAGGCCTATGCCTAATTGTTTGAGAAATTGGAAGTGGGCGTCTGTGTAACCTGGCCTATGGCTGATGTAATCCTTCGAGGTCCGGCTCCAGTCGAGTTGGCGGCGCGTGGCGGCTTGGGTCATGGGGTGCTCCTGGTCGCGGTTGGGCCGGCGTTTCAGCGGCGGGTGAAGATCGAGAACTGGACCAGATGATCGATCTGGAGCGGTTCGGGTTCATCGGTCAGGAGTTGTGCGTGTGCCGTATCGAAGGCCTGGACCTCTTCCGGGGAGAGCGTCGGGGCCATCCATTTGCAGGCGCGCACCCGGCCGCGCCAAGCCTCTTTGCTGAACCTCAGGGTGGTGGCGTACTGGTGCCAGGTTTGCAGCCGAAAGTCGCCCTGCAGCTCGGGGGGCAGCAACACCGGGGCACTGTCATCGTCCGTCTTACGCCGCATGGCCGGCGCAAAACGTGCCATCAGGGCCTTGGTGCGTTCGGTCAGCGTACCGGGAATGGCCGGCCAGTTGATGGAAGAAATCAACAGGCGCCCGCCCGGCACCAGGACCCGTCGCACCTCGGCCACCACCGCCGACTTATCGAAATAGCCCCAACACATGCTGGCCGTCACCACATCGATGGAGGCGGTCAGCACGCCGGTGGACTCGGCCTGCCCGACCCTCAGATCGAGGCCCAACCCCAACTCCCTGGCCCGGACGCGACACGCCAGGATTTGGCCGAGGGCCTGATCGATGCCGATGACCCGGGCGCCTTGCCGGGCAAAGGGCAGGGCGAGGGCCCCGGTGCCCACACCCAGGTCGAGAATGCGGCTACCCGCCACCCCGACCCCCAACTCCCGCAACAGCCGGAAATAACAATTCGGATAGCCGTTGCGGTGTCGCAGATAATCGGCCGATGCCGCACTCCAGTTCAACCCCTGGTCATCATCGCCCTGGCGATCGACCAGATGCAGGACGACCGCCATCAGCGCCAGTCCTGCAACTGCGCCGCGTCCGTACCGGCGATGCGCCCGCTGATCACCACCTCGCTGAGGTTGCCGCCCAACAGATAGAGGTGACCAAAGAACGAGCCGAGCTCTCCCACCGAGTACAGCCGGGGAATGGGCTCGCCATAGGGGTCCAGGACCCGCTGCCGCTCGTCATGCTCGGGACCACCTTGGGTATTGGTCAGGAGCGGCCACACCGGGACTACATAATAGGGGGCTTCACTGATCGGCAGCAGGGTGCCCGGGGGCCGCTTGAAGTCGGGGTCAGTCTTGGCCTCGACCCCCTGGTTCCAACGCTGCAAGGTGGCCTGGAGAACCAGCGTGTCCCACCCCTGCCCCTGCGCGAGTTCCTCAACCGTTGAGTATTTCTTGATCCAGCCACGGGCCACCTCGGCGCTGTTGTCCTCGCTCCAGACATACTGGTGATCCGGGTGCGAGGTCAGCGGATTGGCGATCCGCCCGAGCTTGCGACCATTCTCGTCGAAGATCAGATAGGCGGGGATGCGCGGGTAGTCCGGAATATCCGCGTCGTAGAGCCCCAGCGGCCGGGCTGCGGTATCCTGGACGGCGGGATGCAGCTCGTTCATGAATCGCTTTGCCTCCTTGTCGACGACGATCCAGGCAATCGGCCGGTCGGGATTGCGGGCGCCGCCGGGGGCAATCCGGAAGGCCGTCTCGTAATCACCGAACTTGAAGCCATAGGAGCCATGATAGTGCCACATATGCCACAAGGCCGCGCCCACCTTTTGCGCCATGAGTATCCCGTCGCCGGTATTCCCCGGGTTGCCCATTGCATAGACCGGGGTGGCCTCGAAATACTCCTTCTTGAGCTTCTCATTGAACTCGAATCCGCCGGAGGCCAGAATGACCGCCTTGTTGGCCCTGATGGCCTGTCGCTGACCCGCGAGATCGGCCCACACCCCAATGACAGCGCCCTCCCCGTCAGTGATGAGTGAGGTCACCGGCGACTGCGTATGGATCGGGATCTGGCGCTGTTCGACGTTATCCAGAAACACCTTGAAGAGCCGCTGGCCGTTGAGGTTCTTACCCGTGTGCGCCCACGGGTAACCGGTAAAGCCGGGGATATCCTTGACTGTCACGGAGTAGATAGTGGTCGCCCCGGGGAAGGGATAGATGCCGCCGTGGCTACCCTCGCGTACGACCACCTCGGCGTCATTGACCTTCGCCAGCTCCCGCAGATAAGCGGGCAGTTCCACCAGCCCCCGGGCAAAGACCTCGATCAGCCGCTCGCCCACGCGCCCACCCTGGGTCTTGGTCAGGTACGCGATCGCCTGGTCGAGGTCCCAGGCGGCCTTGACGCCACCCCCGGCCAGGACCGTGATCCCGCCAACCGTCTTCATCTTTTCCAGGATCACCACCCGGGCACCCTGGTCATGGGCATTGATGGCCGATACCAGGCCGGCCCCGCCGGCGCCGACCACGACGACATCGGTCTCCAGTGCCCATTCAATATTCTTTGCTGTCACGCGCGTTCTCCGTTGGAGGTACTGTTAATTTAGAAAACTGGGGTCGGTGATGTCTTCGATGGCCGGCCGATAGTCCTTGCTGATATCACCAACGGATTGGACGACGGCGATCGCGTTGAGCAGGCCCTCGTTGTCGATGGACCCGCTGTCGTCCCACTTCGGCACCTCCTTGTCGAATACCCCGGTAAGCAGTGCCTCGTCGAGCCCCAGCCGCTGGTGCCCCAAGGCCACCAACTCCTCCCGATGGGCGCGGGCGTAGGCGATGGCCTCCCGGTTGGCCTTGAAAAAGGCACGGATGGCCTGCGAGTGCGCCGCGATGAAGCTGCGGGTGGCAAAGACGCCACCAGCCTGGTAGTGGGGAAAGTATGGGGCCGCCTCCGCCAGCACCTTCCCGATCCCATCGCGTTCGGCTTTGGTCACAGAGGGTTCGGTGAGTACGGCCGCCGCCAGCCGTCCCGACTTGAGCGACAGATAGCCGTTCGGCCCGGCCCCGAAGGCGATGGTCTTGACCGTGTCACCCGCGACACCGTTGGCCTCGAGGATGACCCGCAGTGCCTGCGCGGAACCCCCGCCCACCGCGCTGATGCCGACCACCTTGCCCTTCAGTTCGGCGAGGTCCTGGGTATCCGGGCGTCCCACCAGCACAAAGGCCTGACCTTTGCGGGGCGACGCACCCACCAGGCGCAGAAGTATGCCGCGGCTGATGGCAATGAGCACGGGTGTACCGGCCGTACCCATATCGAGCTGGCCGCTCGCCGCGGCCGCCACCGCCTCCGGCCCGCCCTGGAGGAACTCGACAAATTCCAGATCCACCCCGTAGCGGCGGTAGATGCCTTGTGCCTGCCCCAGATACTGATACAGATCGCTCGTCGAAGGCCCCAGATTGCCGAATCGAATAGGGGTAGTAACCGTCTCTTGTGCCTGGGTGACTCCCAGCAGGAGTAGCATCAGGCCCAGCCCGATCACGTTGCGCGCGCATCGCGTCATCGCCGCCTCCGGTATCGATAAATTTTCCCGCAACAGACCATCGTCTTGCCGCCGCCCTAGAGCATCTCGATGAACGCGCTGATGCGATTGTGCATTTGCTCGGTCTGGGAGCGCTGCATATCATCTTCGATAATGAGCGTCGGCAGGCCGGTCTGGGCCTTGATCTCGTCCACGATCATGCGCGCCGCCGCGGACTGCGTATTGCATCCCCACTTGTAGAGAAAGAGCACGCCATCGGCCCGCGACTTCTTGATCTGTTCCGCCGTCCACCGCGCCCGCTCCTTGATCGGTTGCTCGTAGGGATAGGAGAGGATCGCCTTGGCCAGATTGTAGTAGGGGTCGCCCGTCTCCTCGACGATGGTGGTGATGTCGCTCCAGTGATTGTCATTGCCGACAATGATGCCGCCCGCCTGTTCCACCCGGTATTCGTTGGGCGAGACGCAGGAACCGCAGATAAAGATGCGCGAGGCGTCGGTGGCGACCCCCAGCCCATGCACCCCAGTCTCCACCCGTTTGGCGATCAGGTCACGGGCCTCGCGCAGCACGCTCAGCGAGGCGGTCGGGTCGGCATGGACCTCCATTCCGCCCATCTGGAAGATGTCGCGCCGATCCTTGCCGTTGGTCGGCGGCACCGGGGCCGACCACCAAAGATCGGCGATCTCCACCGCCAGGCGTCGCCCCTCGTTGTGGAGCTTGATCTCGGCACTGAGGTCGTCGGCGGTGGTGGTGCGGCCGGTCAGCTCATCGATGCTGCGGGTGAGCCGGCGCAGGTTGTCGGCGAAATAGGTGATCGCCCATTCCTTGTCCCGCTGGTGATCCAGCGGATAGTCAATCAGCAGCAGTTTGACATCCTGACGCTGGCCGTGGCGGTGGGCCTCCAAGCCATAGGACACATCGGAACAGCGCAGACAGGAAAAGGGTGCAATCATGTCGACCGCCAGGCCGTCCTGGATATGTTCGTATCCGGCCGAGTTGCAGACCTCGATGCTGATTTCGTTGTAGGCCTTCTGCCGACGCTTCTGGCCGCGCAAGTCCTCTTCGTTGCGGGAGAGCCCGGTCTCCTTGCGCCGCGCCCAGATCCCGGTACTGGCTGGCCGCAGGCCAATCGCCCCGGCCGCGTAATAGGGATCGACGCTCTGCCCACCCTGCACGAAGACGACCGGCACCCCCCGGGCCTTGGCCCGCGAGATCCGGTCATTCATGGTCATCAGCAGATAGTTCGCCTTCAGGGCGTAGGACAGGCCCACATCGCCCGAGATCCGCCGGCCGAAATAGTTGCTCTGGTCGTAGATATGCGGATATTTGGCCGGACCCTCCTCGGTCAGGTAGGCCCAGATCTCCGCGGGAGCCACCCGCGTCCCATCGCGCAGGACGATATCGGCGCCCGCCAGGAACTCCTCCTTGATGGCCTCGGGATAGCGGAACAGATGGCTTTCATTCGTGCCCATTAAAGTCTCCAGGGGTCGTGGTAATGCACCGGGCTCAATTCAGGAAGCGTGTGTCCAGCCAGGTGTTGGGATCAAAGACCGCCGTGGCCTTGATCTCTTTCAATTCTTTGAGGACCTGCACGGCATTGGCGGTGCCTTCCACATCGACCTGGAAGCTCAGATCCCAGACCTTAAACTGCTCCTCAAAGTAGGCGCGGATGATGTCCTTCTTGAGCCGGATCCGGGCGGCGGAAAAGTCAACCAGCTCATCCAGGTGAGTCTGTGCATACTGGAGCGATTCACGCGTGGCCCGCAGGTACGCCCGCACGCTGTCCGGGTGCTTCGCGATAAAGGCGTTGGTGGCAAAGATGAAACCGTGCTGATGACGCCCGTAGTAGTCGCTGGCCTTGGCGATCAGGCGGCCGCGCCCGTCGTCCTCCAGCTTGCGGCGGGTCGGCTCCGAGGTCACAACGGCCGCCACCCGCCCGGAACGCAGCACCATCTCGGCATCGGCGCCACCGGCGGCGACGATCTTGACCTCGCTATCCGACAGGCCGTTGCTTTGCAGGATCTTCAACAGCGCCTGGTGACTGCCGCCGCCCAGGGCGCCGCTGGTGACGACCTGGCCTTTCAGGTCCTTGACCGAGTGGATCTCTGGTTTGGCCACCAACTCGAAACCGGTGACCTTGACCGGCGGGGAGGCGACGATCTTGATGGGCAGGCCGAACGCCAGCCCGATCAGGATCGGCGTCCCGTAGCTGCCGATGTCCACCTGACCGCTGGCCACCCCGGCCGTCGCCTCGGCCCCCCCATTGACGAAATTGATCACCCGCAGATCGATCCCGTTGCGGGTGAAGATGCCCCGCTCGATGGCCAACGCCTGGGGCATGGAGGCCAACCCGACCCCCAGGTTGGCGAGGCGCACGGGGACCAGCGCCGCTGCCGATGGCGTCCCGCCAAGGTCACCCTGTGCCGGTGCAAACCCCAGGCACGCCAAGCAGGTCAATAGCGTAATAACGAGGATGCGCCGCCCTTTTCTCATGCCTGGTCGCAACGTCATGACACCATCTCCACAAATGAATTGACTCGGTTCTGCAACTGCTCGGTCTGGGTCGCCCCCATGTCATCCTCAATGATAATGGTCGGCACGCCGGTCTGGGCCCGCAATTCGTCAACCAGCAACCGCGCGATCGCCGACTGGGTGTTGCAGCCCCACTTGTAGAGGAAGAGCACGCCATCGGCGCGCGACGGTTTGATCTGGTCCGCGGTCCAGCTGGCGCGTTCCTTCAGCGGCTGCTCGTAGGGATAGGAGAGGACCGCCCGCGCCAGCTCCGTATAGGGGTCACCCGCTTCGTTGACCAGGGTCGTGATGTCGCTCCAATGATTGTCGTTACCGCCGATGATCCCGCCGGCCTCTTCGGTCCGGAAGTCGTTCGGGAAGACGCAGGAACCGCACACGAAGAGCCGCACCGCATCGTGCTGAGCCCCTTCAGCACGATGCCCCTCCTTGACCCGCTTTTCGATGGTCCGTTTGGCCTCGCGCAACAACGAGAGACTCGCCACCGGGTCACCATGGGTCTCCATCCCGCCGGGCAGGAAAAGCGAACGCCGGTCCCTCCCGTTGGTCGGTGACTGGTCCGCCGACCACCACAGGTCCGCAATCTCGATCGCCAAGCGGCGCCCGGCGTTGTGCAGCTTGATCTCGCGCGCCAGGTCATCCTCCATGGTCATGCTGAGATAGGTGTCCTTGAGCGTAAAGGGAAATGACACATCACGCGGGAATCGCCCCGAGTAAAGCCGGTGCTTCTCGTACAGGTTGGCGTACTTTACCGGGCCGATCTCGGTCAGATAGTGCCAGACCTGCGCCGCCGTGACGCTGGAGCCATCGCGGAACTCGATGTCGTCGGTGGCCACGAACTCCTCGCGGAGTTCCTCCGGATAACGGTAGTACTGCGGTGCGTCGCTCACGCTGCTGACGAGCGATTTCGGCAAGGCACTCATAGGACTCTCCCAGCGACTTGGCGGCGCGGCACGTCAGGACACCATCTCGATGAATGAATTGACCCGGTTTTGCAGCTGCTCGGTCTGCGTGCGGGTCATGTCATCCTCGATGATGATGGTGGGGATGCCGGTCTGCGCCTTGATTTCATCCACCAGCAGCCGCGCAATGGCGGACTGGGTATTGCAACCCCATTTATAGAGGAAGAGCACGCCGTCGGTCCGCGACTTCCGGATCTGATCGACGGTCCAGCCGGCGCGCTCCTTGAGGGGCTGTTCGTAGGGATAGGAGAGCACCGCACGGGCCAACTCGTAATAGGGGTCGCCGTCCTCGTTCACCAGGGTGGTGATGTCGCTCCAATGATTGTCGTTGCCGACGATGATGCCCCCCGCCTCCTCGGTGCGCAGATCGTTAGGAAAGACACAGGAGCCGCAGACGAAGAGCCTGGCCGCATTGTCCAGGACACCCTCGGTCCGGTGCCCCTGCCTGACACGCTTCTCGATGTCGCGTCGGGCCTCGCGCAGGAGGGAGAGACTCGCCACCGGGTCGCCGTGGGTCTCCATGCCCCCGAGCAGAAACAGTGAGCGGCGATCCCGGCCATTGGTCGGGGCCAGGTCCGCCGACCACCACAGATCGGCGATCTCAATCGCCAGACGGCGGCCTTCGTTATGGAGTTTGATCTCCCTCGCCAGGTCGTCGTCGGTAGTCTTGCGGCCCGTCTGCTCGTCGATGCTGCGGGTCAGCCGATGCAGGTTATCGGCGAAATACCTGATGGCCCACTCTTTGTCCCGCTGATGGTCCAGGGGATAGTCCACCAGGAGCAACTTTACCTCCTTGGCGCGCGGTCCGTGGCGGTGTGCCTCGGTGCCGTAGGAGACATCCGAGCAGCGCAACGCCGTATAGGGTGCCACCATGTCGGCCGGCACATTGCCCTCCTGGATGTGCTCGTAGCCGGCCGAGTTGCAGACCTCGAAGCTGATCGCGTTATACGCCTTCTGCTTATCACTGCGACTTTCCAACTCGTCCTGGTTGCGGGTCAGGCCCTCCCGCTGGCCCCGCGCCCAGCTGCCGGTACTGGCCGGGCGCAGCGCAACCGCACCCGCCGCGTAATAGGGGTCGACGCTCTGCCCGCCCTGCACGAAGACGATAGGGCGGCCCTGGGCCTTGGCCTTCGTCATGCGCTCGTGCATGGTCATGCTGAGATAGGCGTTCTTGAGATTGAACGCGAAGGTCACATCGTGCGACAACCGCCCGGTATACAGACTGCTGTTGTCGTAAAGGTTTGGATACTTGACCGGCCCGACCTGTGTCAGGTAGTCCCAGACCTCCAGGGACGTGACGCGGGAGCCGTCGCGAAACTCGATGTCATCGGTCGCGATGAACTGCTCGCGGACCTCGTCAGGATAGCGGAAATACTCCGCCGTATCGCTGACACTGGAACGGGTGATGTATTGTGGTACCGCGCTCATGCCGCCTCCTCCGACTCCGCCCGCAACTTGACCATTTCTACAAAGGCCTCGACCCGGGTACGAATGGCCTCGAAGTCGGAACCCGCATATTCGGTGTGCAGTTCCAGGAGCGGTATGCCCTCCTTCTCCAGGATGTCCTTGGTCTCCTTCGCCTTGAAGGTGTAGGGGTCGCAATAGCGCAAGGTGTGATAGATCACCCCGTTGGCCTTAAACGTCGTGATCAGTTCCTTCAGCCGCTTGATCCGCCGGTCGGTCGCCAGTTCCAGATACGGCAGCGCGCCATGCGGGGTGCGGTTGAGATAGGCGCTGGCCAGTGCCTCCAGGGTGGCATCCTCGATCTGCACATCGACATAGGGGATGAGCCCCGACCACAGGTCATCACCCACGATACGCCCGCCCAGTTCCTGCATGATGCTGATGAGCTTCTTGTCGCCGGGCGGGATGGTGCTGCCGGAAATGAAAATGCGAGCCTCGTCGTCCTCGCCCCCGATCACCGGGGCCCCGCGCTGTTGCACCAACTCCGCCAGCAGCGATTCCAGCAGGCCCAGGTATTCACGCCGATCCAGCACATACCCGGCCTGAATGACGTCAAACACCTGCTCCCAGGAGATGGCCGGATTCTTGGTGGCTTGATACGGATAGATCCGCACGATGGCATCACGGATGCCATTATAGAGTGCAATCGAGTCGGCCAGCCGTTCGCGGGTGAGCGTCACACCGCTGATGGCCTCCAGCCGACTCACGAAATGGCGCAGTTCGGCAGCAAAATAGGTATGCGCCTCTTGCAGATAGAAGTTGCGCGGTACCCCGAGAATAATGACCTCACGGTTGAAGTAATACTGGACCACTTCAGCCGTCCGGAAGGTCTGCAGGCAGGTGGCATCGAAGGCGACGATGTCGCTGTTGACGATGTAGGGGTCGGTGTTCTCGGCGAAGAGACCGACCGTTGAACGTACATAGACGCAGTTCTTCGTTGAGATGTAGCGGCCACCGACCTCCACCAGGTCGCCATCGCCACCTGAGCCCAGGCGTACCGGGATGAGCCCGAGGGCGTAGATGACCTCCTCGGGCAAATTATAGGCCTGGAATCCGACCACCTTGGCCCCGTTCGCCCGGGCCTCGACCAACTCCTGCGGCCGCTCCCTGAGCCGTTTATAGATCAATTCCAATGCGTTCAGTGCCATGTCATGTTCCTCTCGATCGTTGAAAACCAAACCCGCTCGCGCCCCGCCGTCACTTGGCCACGGCGGCGGTGGAGAGCTGGATCAAAAGTGCGGGAGACGCAGCCCGCTCAGGTCTCGGTGATCTTCCAGGAGTCGACCCGGCGACTCGCGTAGGCGAGGCTACGATCCATGATCACACCGATGGTCGCGATGACCACCACCCCGACAAATACGACATCGATCTGGAAGGTCGCCCCGGCATACTGAATCATATAGCCCAGACCCTCCGCCCCCCCGAACACTTCCGCCGCGACCACCCCCAGCAGCCCACGCCCCATGGCCAGGCGCAGGCCGGTCAGCAGAAAGGGGATGGAGGACGGCAATGCAACTGTGCTGAACAACTGCCACTGGTTGGCCCCGTAGGCGATGCCGACCCGCTTGTAATCGGCATCGATGTTCTGCATCGCCACCTGCATGTTGACGATGAGCGGGAAAATGGCGCTCAACAGGATCAGCGCGACCTTGGACCCCATGCCCAGACCAAACCAGATGATGAACAGCGGCATGAGCGCGATCCGTGGCATCGTGTAGAAGGCCGAGACCAATGGGCTGAAGGCGCGGTTGAACCACTTGAACCAGCCGAGCGCGACCCCGATCGGAATACCGAGAATCACCGCCAAACCGAAGCCGGTCAGGAACACCTTTCCGCTCGCCAGCACGTGCTTGAGCAGGGTCCCATTGTTGATCAGTTCCCAACCGGTCAGTAGCACTTGGGAGGGTGAACTTGAGAACATCGGGTCGACCAGGTGGGCTCGCGCAACGAATTCCCAGGTGGCGAACAACAGCACAAAGACGCCCCCGCTCAGGCCCAGGCTGAAAAGGTTTTCCCGGAACTTGCGGGCACGGAAGCGACGGGCGTCAGATGACATACTCAGGTTCCTCGCGCTTGCTCGCGCTGCTGTGAATCACCCCGAAGACCTCTTTGGCGAGGTAGTCAAAGGCGGGGCTGTAGCGGGCCTCCTGGGTACGGGGCCTGGGCAGATTGATCTTGAATTCAGTGCCGATGCGCGCGGGCCGGTCGGAGAAGACGATGACCCGATCGGACAGCAGCACCGCCTCGTCGATCTGATGGGTGACCATGAGCACGGTCTTGCGGGTGACGTTCCAGATCGACAGCAACTCATTCTGCATCGTCTCACGGGTGATCGCGTCGAGTGCCGCAAACGGCTCATCCAAGAGCAGGAGTTGAGGCTCCGTCACCAGTGCCCGCGCGAGGTTGACGCGTTGCTGCATGCCCCCGGAGAGGGCATGAGGATGAAAGTGCTCGAAGCCCCGCAACCGGACCAGGTCGATGCAACTTTCCGCCCTTTCCCTGGCGATGGGCTTGGGCACACCCCGCAGTTCCAGTCCGTAGATGATGTTGTCCATCACGGTCCGCCACGGCAGGAGTGTCGCCTTCTGGAAGACCACCGAGCGGTCAGGCCCCGGGCCGTCGATACGCTTGCCGGCGACCTTCATCGTGCCCGAGGCCGGCTTAACCAGACCGGCCACCGCATTGAGGAAGGAGGACTTGCCACAGCCGCTGAGCCCGACAATAGTGACGAACTCCCCTGCCTGGATATTGAGACTGACGTGGCTGACCGCCTCCGTTAGCTCGCCGGTGTTCTGGTTTTCATAGGTGATGACGAGGTCCCGCACCTCCAACAGCGGAGCGCTCGGCACCGCGGCAAGAACCGTTAGCGGCGTGGTCTCGGCGGCACTGTCCACCCGCCGCTCGCCCGCTGCGCGAGGCCAATGCACCGCCAACTCATCTGCCTCCCAAACAGGGTCGGGTCGCTCAAGCGCCAGTCCATTATTCATTGCGTAAATCCACCAGGTGGTTGACCGCACCGCACCCGCCGCCGGCAGTGACCGGGCGGGGTTCAAAGATGCTGGAGGTGGGACAGATATCGGCACAGACGCCGCAGGCCAGGCAGGCGTCCTCATCGATCCGATACAGATCCCCAGGAATGATCGCACTGTCTTGGGGACAGGCATTCCAGCAGTCGCCGCAGGCGATGCACGAACTGGCAATAGTGAAGGCCACGTAGACACCCCGTGATAACAACATTCCGTCCCCCCTCCAGCAGGGACCGGAACTCTGAGCGGATCGGTTTAAGCAGCCGATTGGATCGCGCTGCTCTCCTGCTGCCGGCCCTTCTTTGCCTCCTTCACCGCGATCGCCTGGGCCAGCACCGCGGCGCCTAAAGCCCCGGTCAGTTGCGGATCGAAATAGGGCTCGACGATATTGACCTTGAGGACCTCCTCGAGTGCCTTGCGCATCCCCTTGTTCTTCGCCACACCGCCGGAGAAATAGACGTCACTCTGAATACCGACCCGTGAGAACAACCCGGCGATACGATTAGCGATGGCATGATGAATGCCGGCCTGAATATTGTGCGGCTTTTCGCCGCGGGCAAGCAGGGAGATCGTTTCTGATTCCACGAATACGGTGCAGGTGCTGCTCATTGGCACCACCGCGTCGGCCTTGAGGGAGAGATCGCCCAGTTCCGAAAGAGATACCTTAAACAGCCCGGCCATGACCTCGAGGAATCGCCCGGTCCCGGCCGCACACTTGTCGTTCATGGCAAAATCGGCCACGGAACCGTCCCCGTTGACCCGGATGGCTTTGCAATCCTGCCCGCCGATGTCGATGATCGTGCGGGCATTGGGAAACAGATAGTTCGCACCCTTGGCGTGACAGGTGATTTCGGTGACTGTCTTGGAGGCATAACTTGCGGAAATCCGCCCATAGCCGGTAGAGACGATGTGGCTGATATCGGAGCGCTCGAGCCCCGCACTTTCCAGCGCCGCCGCGAGCGCATTGAGGCCGCTTTCTTCAGAGTTCAGCCCGGACGGAATCAGCCCGAACCCGGCGATCTCACCGTCGCGAATGATTACCGACTTCGAGGCAAGCGAACCGACGTCTACACCGGCGAAAATGCCTTGGATCTTTTCAGAGGCTGCCATGTCTTTTCTCCCGTATCATTGAATGAATACTTCGCCCCAGCGGCTATCGCCACCCCAGTTGGGGCAATCAGTCTTCAGCAAGCAGCACTAACTGTGCCAAAAGCAGGGCATGCCTTTGGGGCGTGCCGCCGCCACTCGTAACTGGTCCAGTTGTCGAAGCTTTTCGGCCTTTCCAGCGAGCAAGGTCCAATCCGACGCCGCACGTCGCGGCAGTCGGCTTGCTCAAAACCGAGCAGCCATCTCGCCAGAGTGCTTAATGGCCACCAAGCGCCGGCTGGCACCCCGCATCAGACCGGCTCGCCACCGTGTCGCCCCGGAGTTGGGCGAACTCGGCTTTCTGCCTGAGGCTTTCCTGCTTGTTCTTGAGCACAGCAATGAATGCCTTCACGCGGGTTAGGCTGCCCACCTCGACTCGCGACCGCTTGTGAATCCCCCGACGCGTAAAGGGTGCCCGCAACGACACAAACCTCGCCCCTAGGACTGCGGCGTTGCCTGCAAGGCACGATGCGCCACGCCGTGCAGATGCCCGAGCTAACGGCTACCTGAGTGGCGCTGAAGATCGCGACAACATCGCCATGTGGCGCATTGGGATTCTCACTGGCCTTGAACCTAGCACGAGCAGTTCTCACGCCAAGGCGCCAGGCTCGCCAAGGCTTGTCAGTCCCTTATCTGGGCTCGGCGATTCACCCAGCATGTGATTTGGATGCGGCATACATCCCATTGTCTTACTTGGCGAACGTGGCGCCTTGGCGTGAGGAAGTACCGGATACAGATTGAACGCCCCAACGGCCTGACGGACAGGGGTATATTCGATATTTTTGATTTGCCGGACGGTGTCTTCGCCTAACTCATGGTTGCCGCCCCAGCCGAGTCGGACTGGATTCAGTCCGAGGGCCGCAGTGGTTCCGGTCGGCTCGTAGAGCAAACGCCAACGCGTTGGGAGCGGCGGCGGCTAGGCGGCAAACAAAGCGAGGCGGCACCACCCCAATTGCGCCATTGCCGTTCAGTTCAGCCGCCCTTGGTGGCCTTGTCGAGCCATGAACAGTTCCACCTCCCAGGCCCTAGGCGTCTCCGTCGCGCCTTGGACCAGCGGAGGGCGGGCAGAAAATAGTTAAATTTATGGGATTGCTACCAAACCATCTGCGGCCGGACGGGGTTGCCGCTAGGGCGTTGCGCGGCCAGTTCCTAGTATGCGCATCCTCAGGTGTTCGACACGCGCCAACGCAGCAGTCGCCGCGATCCCACGTTCACCAGCGAGTTGAACACAAAGCCCAGGGCGCCGATCAGGATGATGCCAAAGAAGAGCACTTCCATGTGAAAGTGTTCTTGCCCCTCGCGGAGGATAGACCCAACCCCGACCGAGAAGCTGACCAGTGTTTCGACGCCGATGGTAGCCAACCAGGAGGCAATGAAAGCCAGTTGCAGGCCAGTCAGGCTGGACGGCAGGGCCGCCGGCAGGATCACCTTGCGCAGCATCTGCCAGCGCGAGAGACACATGGCACGGCCGACCTCCAGGTAGGCGGCCGGAACGCTACGAATTCCCTCTTGGGTGTTCATCACCATTGGTTTGAACGCTGCGATGGAAATAAACAGAATGCGGGTCGCTTCCCCGATGCCGAACCAGGCCGTCAACAAAGGTATCCAGGCGAACATGGCGATTTGCCGGAAGACATGGAAACTTGGCCCAAGCGTGCGGTCCGCGGTGCGCGAGAAGCCCAGCAGAGCCCCGAACAGCAGGCCAATGAAGCTGCCGATCAGCGCGCCCTCCAAGTTCCGACCGAGGCTGGCGAGTAGACCTTCGATGACCAGTTTACGAACCACCGGGTTAAAGGGGGCCGCAAGGACCTTGTCTATGGGTGCGAGCAACCGGGAATCGATCCAACCGTAGCGCGTGGCCAGCCACCATGAGAGGATGAGCGACGCCGGGAGAATGCACCCGACCCAGCAACTGAAGGGCTTTTTATTCACGTGAGTTTCTCGCTAACCTTCTTTACGCCAATCGCCGAGGCGGTGTTCGATCCCTCGCATCGAGACGTCCATCAGGAGCCCGACCGCCCCGATAATTAACACCCCGACGAAAACGACTTCGAGTTGGAAGATCGTACGACCCCAATGCATCACGTAGCCGATACCCTCAGTCGACGCCAGTAACTCAACGCCCACCAATGACACCCAGGCGTGGCTCAGTCCCAGGCGGACCCCGGTAAACATCGGTGGGAAGACCGCAGGCAAGACCAGCCGGCGCAGCAGGGTGCGACGGCTCAGACAGAGGGCGCGCGCGACTTCAAAATAGCGTTCCGGAATACCGCGGACCCCCTCAAAGGTGTTGATACACATTGGGACCATCACCGATTTTGTAATAATGATGATCTTCAATCCCTCACCGATGCCGAAGAGCACCATCATCAAAGGCAGCCAGGCCATCGTGGGGACCTGGCAAAAGGCACGAAACAGGGGATAGACGAGGGCTTCGGCGAGCCGTGAGACACCCATCACCAATCCCAGACCGAGACCGAGCAAAGCGCCGATCAGGAAGCCATGCACGACCCGTAGAACGCTGGTATGCAGGTGATGCGAGAGATCGCCCGACGCCCACAGTTCGCCGAACGCGGTGACGACCATGCCCGGGGAAGGCATAATAACCGGTGAGAGCAGTTTCGCGGAATAGGCCGCCTGCCACAGCAACAGCACCAAGAGCGGAAAGGCCGCGGCCTGCGCAACCCGGGTTGCGACCTGCGGGTTAAATGATATGGGATAGGCCAGGAACGGCCAGACGGGAAGTGCTTTCAGCGCGATCAGCATAGCAGCGTCCTTCGTAATCAGGTGTGGTGCCTAGACGGCAGCCACTGGGTTGCCGGCCGCATCCAAATGGGTCCAATAGTTGAGCAGGCCTAGCTCGGTCAAGGCTGCGCGAATGGTACTACGGTCGATCCACGCGTTGACGTCGATTGGGTTCTTGATGATGGCATTTTCCAGACAGAAGTCGACGGCCTCCTGGTAGCGGGCGACCAGATAGTCATCGACGACGGGATTGAGCGCCTCTTTCAGGTCGCGATCGGCATGATCGCGCTCCAGGTATCGCAGCGGTGTCGTTGAATTGCGTGTTTGTAGCTCGAAATAGGCAGCACGATTTTCTGGTAGCGCCGCCCAGTGTGATGCCTTAAGAAAGGCGCGAACCAGGTGATGTACTGCCCGCGGATAGCGCTCGGCGAAGTCCGCGGTAGCGAAGAGGCCGCCAAAGCCGCTGGCATGCGTCTGACGGCCTTTGGTTGCGTAAATGATCCGCACGAGACCCTGCTCTTCGAGGGCGAACAGGGTCGTATCGCCAAGGTAACCATCGATGCGGCCGGCGGCCAAGGCCGCCGATGAGTCCGTGCCGGACATGTTGACCAGTTTGACTTGTTTGAGGCCGATGCCATGCTCATGGAGCATAATGGCGGTCGAGAGGTGGCCGTAGCCCCCGAAACCGACGCCGATGGTAGCGCCAGCCAAGTCCTCGGGCTTCCGGCCGGGGAAGTCTTTGCGCACCGCAAAATAGCTATAGTGATAGCCTTGCGAGGCGAGCACCCGCGTCTTGAGGCCGCGGGCGCGGCCGATGATTTGCGGAAAGCCGCCGAAGCAACTGGCATCGACCAGGCCATTGGCGATGGCCTCATTGATGCCGATGCCGCCCTTGTCCATGGGCTTGAAATCGATTTTGACGCCTTTGTTGGCGAACTCCTCCTCAAGATAGCCCTGTGCCTGCAGAACCCCCATGATACCCGTGGCCCGGGATGAGCCCCAGGCGCCGTGGCCGACGATACGGAATTCTTTCGGAAAATCGCCGGTGGCCGCCGCGGTTGGCGGGTTCTTGTCACAGCCGCCGACCAGGACAGCGACGCTGCCGGCCCCTAACAGTTTTAGGAATTCCCGCTTATGCATGACTTTCTACCTCGACGGTCCGGTTGCCGCGATGGCGGTCCGCTCGTGCTGGTTCAGGACTCTGAGGAGGGGGCAACCGCGGTCTGGCCGGGACCTGCCCTTACACCAAAGTGTTGCTATTGCCCAAGTGCAGCAATATCGATGCCATGTCCGCAGCCATCGTATTCGGCAGAGCTGGCGCCTTTAGCGATTGAATTATAAGGGATTGACTCCGATAGCTCGGGGCCGTTATAGGCGGGGCGGCCGGGGGTGCTTCAGCGAAAACAGGAGGCTGCTGCAATTGCAGCAGTCGCGATCACCCCGGTGCGGTTGGACTGGCGAGCAGCGGCCTACGGGCATAAACCCTCCGGGCGACCGGCAGGGCGCTGAGCAGCACCAGGCCATGGAGCAGGGCCGCCGCACCCACCAGTAACTGTAGTCCGAGCCAATGGCTGGCCAGGCCAATGGCGAAGGCGCCAAGGGAGGGGCCGCTGCGGAACAGCAGTGAGTACAGGGCGAGCACCCGCCCACGCAATGCAGGGTCGGAAAACAGTTGTGCCAGGGACTGCATCCCGATGTTCGAGACGACATGGCAGAGCCCTGTCAGAATCATGGCGGCAACCGCCAGTTCGATGCGCCGGGTTGCGGTAAAGGCGAGCAGTGACAAGGTGAGTCCAAGGCTCGTCGCCAGGGTCGTGCGCACAATCACATCGGCCGGGCGTCGGCGTAGCATCCAGGCGGCCCCGAACAGGGCGCCACAGCCTTGGGCCGACATCAGCGCGGACAGAGTTTGTGGCCCCCCCGCGAAGACCTGTCCGGCAAAGGCGGGAAGCAACTCGGAAAACGGCCTTGCTAAAAGGGAGAAGGACAGGACGAGCGAGAAGAGGGTCGCAATCTTTGGGGTCTGAGCGATATAGCGAAAGCCGTCGGTAATGTCGCCCGCCAGCGCGGCCTTGCTGCCCGGGACGTCGGCATCGATCCAGCGACGAACCACCATCACCGCCCCCAGCATGGCGACAAAGGACAGCGCATTGGCCGCGAAAACCCACTCGACGCTGCCTTTGAGCATGATCCAGCCGGCAATGGCCGGGCCGATCGCCCGTGCGAGATTGACCGCGATCGAGTTGGTTGCGATGGCTTGCGAGAGCCGTGCCGGGCCGGCCAGCTGACCGGTGACCGTCATACGCACGGGTTGGTTGAAACCCTGGATGCTGGCTTCGCCAATGGCGAAGAACAGCAGCACCCAGATGTCGATAAGGCCGGCCGCGGTGGTTCCCCATAGCCCGGCCGCCAGTATCAGCGCGATCCCCTGGGTCGTTATCAGCAGGCGAAAGGGATTACTACGGTCGGTGACGGCGCCGGCCAGCGGGCCGACCCATAGCGCGGCCACGAGGTCGGCGAGTGCGATGGTTCCAACCCAAGCGGCGGAATGGGTCAGGTCCCAGGCTAGCCAGCCGATCCCCGTTTTCTGCATCCAGGTGCCGACCGAGGACAGACCCTGGCCAGCGCTGAAAATAACAAAATTGCGGATACGTGGGGGTAACCGGTCAGCGCTGATCCCAGCGGCGAAGTCATCAGACATGGCAGTAGGATCGGACCCTGGTCACCGCGGCACCGGCCGGTGTTGGCGGCCGTTGGTGATGCGATGGCGATTAGATGGAGAAGGAGGAGCCGCAACCGCAGGTGGTAGTCGCATTCGGATTTTCGATAACGAACCGGGAACCGTCTAGCGCATCGACGAAATCGATATTGGCCCCCGCTGGATATTGATAGCTGACGGTGTCGATGAGCAGGGCGATCCCGTTCTGCTCGACGAGGGTGTCATCTTCCTTCTGCCCTTGGTCAAAGGTCAGGCCGTACTGGAAACCGGAACAACCTCCACCGGTAATGAAGATCCGCAGTTTCAGGTCAGGGTTGGCGCTCTTCGCGACCAATTCAAGCACCCGGGCGGCGGCGGCATCGGAGACGGTCAGCAAGGAAGATAAGTCAGTTTGGGCGTTCATGAGCTCTGGTCCGGACTAGGAGAGATGGAAACACCGCCAGGATGACCTTGATGTCTCCCTTACGTCGCACTGCTGCGACTCAGGCGGCATAGGCGGCCAGCGGCGCTGCGATATCGTCAAAGGAATCATGGCTGCTGGAATGAAGTCGCGAGTAGAGGCCGCGGCGTTTCAAGAGTTCATCGTGGTTGCCCTGCTCGACGATCCGGCCCCGTTCCAGCACGATGATGAGATCGGCGTCGCGGATGGTGGCTAAGCGATGTGCGATCACCAGGCAGGTACGACCGTTGAGCAGGACCTTCAGTGCCTGTTGAATGGCTTGCTCGGTGAAGCTGTCGATGTTCGCGGTGGCCTCGTCCAGGATGAGAATCTTGGGCTTAGCGAGCAGCGCCCGGGCGAAACTGAGCAACTGACGTTGACCGATGGACAGGTTGCGGCCGCGCTGACCGAGCTGTGTGTCGTAGCCGTCCGGGAACTGCATGATGAAGTCATGGGCGCGGACGGCAACGGCCGCGGCGATGACGTCGGCCTTGTCAGCGCCAGTGACGCCGTAACGGATGTTGTCGTAGATACTCCCGGAGAACAGGAACGGCTCTTGCAGCACCAAACCGACCGTCTGTCCCAATGACTCCAGGCTGATATCCCTGACGTCGTGACCGCCAACCCGAACCTCGCCCTCCCACGCTTCATAGAAGCGGTGGATCAGGGCCGTGATGCTGGTCTTGCCCGATCCAGTCGGTCCGACCAGGGCAACGGTCTGGTGCGGTTTCACCGCAAAGTTCAGCGCGTGCAGGACCGGCTGGTCTGGCCGGTAGCCGAAAGTGACATTCCGAAACTCGATCCCCGGCGTCGCTTGCGTGATCTCGACAGGGTCAGGGCGATCGGCGATGGTGATCGGCAGGTCCAGCACCTCGAAGATCCGATGACCCGAGGCGGCCGCTCGCTGCATCATGGTGTACTGCATGGAGAGGGTGCGGATCGGGTCGAAAAAGCGCTGCACGTAAAAGATGTAGGCAACCATGACACCAACCCCGAGGGTCCCGCCAAGGACGGCCTCACCACCCACCACAACGACGATGGCGAGCGCCGCGCCGGTGAGAATATCCACGGCCGGGACCATGATCTGGGAGGCCTGGGACGAGCCGATCTGGGCCTCGAGGTTTTCCTGCACGAGCCCGGTATAGCGCTCGAAGTTGAATGCCTCCCGGCGGTTTTCCTGTACCGTACGAATGCCACTAATGTTCTCGGCCAAGGCGGCATTGACACTCGAGGAGGATTCACGGGCGCGTCGGAACTTGACCTTGGCCCAAGGAATCCAGAGCGCTCGCGCCAGCACCAACAGCGGCAGAACCGATAAGGTCAATAGGCCGAGTTTCAGGTCCATTCCGAGCAGCACCACAATGATGCCGATCAGCAGGAACAGATCGCCGATAGCCGACACTGAGTTTTCCAGGAACTCCTGGAGCGAGCCGACGTCGCCCTGGAGACGCGCCATGAGCCGCCCGACCTGGGTCTGATCCAAAAGTGAGAGGGAGACGTCCTGGAGGTGAGCGAACATCGCCCGGCGCAGGTCGAAGATTACGCGCTGCGCCAGGCAGGATGAGAGCCACTCCTGCACGAACTGCATAATGGCGTACAGGACGATCAGACCGCCAAATACCGACAAGACAGTCGTCAAGGCAATGGTCGATGTACCGACGGAAGCATCGATCGAGTAGCGGACGGTGTAGGGAATCGCCACCTGCACCGCGGTGAACAGCAGGACGGCCGACAGCGCGGCCACAAAATAGAGTCGATGGGGCCCAAAGAAGCCCCATAAGCGCTGGACAATGCGGCTGTCGAAACGCGTGAAGATCTCTTCACCCTGGTCGACCGCATTGCGCATCGAGCGGTCAGCGAAACCACCGCCGCCCCCGCCGCCACCGCCACCACCTGAGCTAATCATGATACTTGAGCCTCTTCGAGTGGGTGTCCCGCGGTCCCGAGATAGCCGTCCGTGCGGTTTTGTAGCGCCCACAAAGCCGCGTAGCGCCCCCCCGCCCCTATAAGGTGTTGGTGGTTGCCGCGCTCCACGATCCGGCCGCCCTCGAGGAAGACGATTTCATCCGCGTCTTTCAGTGCGCTCAACCGATGAGCAATGATAATGGTCGCCATGTGGTTGACCGCATCGCGCAGTGCGGCACGGACCCGTTGCTCGGTTGCCGCATCGATCGCCGCGGTGGAATCGTCCAGGATAATGATGTCCGGCTGGGACACCAGTCCGCGCGCGATGGACATGCGTTGCCGCTGACCGCCGGAGAGGCTCACACCCCGCTCGCCTACGCGGGTACTGTAGCCTTTGGGCAGCGTGGCGATATGTTCGTGGAGTTGGGCGATCGAGGTCGCCTCGATCACGCGTTCCTCTTGCGCCCAGGGGTCCGTATAGGCGACGTTATTATGGATCGAGGTATCGAAGAGGAAGATCTCCTGCTGGACCAGGCTGACCGAGCGACGTAACGACTGGAGGGTGACCCGCCGGATATCCTGACCGTCGATCGTGATACGACCGGCAGTGACGTCGTAGAAGCGGGGGATCAGGCCGGCGAGGGTGGATTTGCCACTGCCCGGGGCGCCGACAATTCCCAGGGTACGACCGGCCGACACCTCGATATTGATGTCAGTGAGTGCGTTGCGCGTGCTGCCGGGGTAGCTAAAGGCGACGTTCTCCAGCCGTAGTACCCCCTGGTCGATCACCAGATTCTTGGCGCCCGGCACGTCCGCAATCTCCGGCTGGGCATCCAGGATCTCGAACAGCCGCCGTCCGGAAGAGGTCGCGCGGGCGCTGGAGTTGACGACCATCCCCACCTGGCGCACCGGCTGCTGGAGAATACTCATGAAGGTCAGGAACTCGGTCAGCATACCGACCGTCAGGCTGCCGTCGGCCACCCGCCGGCCGCCGAAAAAGAGGACCAGGGCCATGGCGCTATAATAGGCGAGGTTCATCACGCTCATGGCGCCCATGCGGATGACGATGCGGCGATTAGACAGCTCCAGGGCAGCCTGGGCGATACGATCGAATTTGGCCAGCTCAAACGACCGCGAGGCGAAGGCGCGCACCACGCGCGATCCCTGGAGATTTTCTTCCATATCCAGAGTGAGATTGGACAACATCTCTTGCAGACGGTTCCAGGTCACCCGCAGCAGTGCCCCCATCTGGGTGGCCCGCCAGATGACAAAGGGGACGAAGCTCAAGGACAGCAGGCCCAATTGGAGGTCGGCACGCAATACCTGCCAGGAACCGACGCCCAACAGCAGGACCAGGGTGATAACCCGCAACACGCCGGTTTCCAAAAAACCGCGCACGCCTTCCAGATCGAGCATACCTCGGGCGATCAAGTCACCAGAGTGATTGGTGTCGTGGAAGCTGAAACTCATGTGCTGCAGCTTCTGGAAAAAAGCCAGCCGCAGATCGTAGCCGACACGCTGGGCGATGGCTTCACCGAGAAAACCCTGGAGCCCGGTGAGAGTGCCCCGCACCGCACAAGTGCCAACGATCAGCAGCGCGGTGGTCAACAAGGCGGCATGGGTCGCGGCGGGGTTGAACTGGCCGTCGACCAGCAAGTGGTGGGCCTGATCCACCGCCTGCCCGAGCAAGCGTGGGGTGATCAGGTTGAAGACCGCGGCGCCGAGGGCACAGCTGACCGCCGCCCCGCTCCAGATTGGGTAGCGCAGGGCCAGGCGGGTGAGCCGGCCGAGGATCTTCGGCATGGCCTTGACGTCGACCCGGGCGGCGGTCGGTTCCGCCGCTTGCTGGGGCGGCTGCGCCGTCATGATGAGGGAGGCAACCGTATTCATTGGCAGTCAACACCTATTGACTCAGGAGTCACGGCAGCTTCCCCTGGTGATTAGATCAGCCGGTCTGTTCAATCGTGTCATCGCGTATCCTTGATTGCAGCATGGCCGATGCAAGTCGGCCCTGGGGGTTGAGAACGCTGCGACGGGTCGGCCGGAGCCGACCCGTCGCAGAGCGCCTAGAACTTGGCGGTCCAGACCACCCCCACGAAGCGCCCGGGGGCGTAGGTGGTCGAGGCGATACCGGTACCGGCCTTGTTGAACGCCGTCCCAGCGACGACATAGCGTTGGTCGAAGACGTTCTGGGCGACGATATTGAGATCCCACCGCTTGCTCTCGGCGCCGACGCCGATCGTGAAATCGGTGGTCGAGTACCCGGGTATCTGGCCATAGCTGCTCAGGTCGACGGCCACGTTGCTCGCGCTTTGGTAGACCGTATTGAAGCTGCTGTGGAAGACGTTCCCGCCGCGGATCGGGAGGCGATATTCGGCGCCGAAATTGCCGGAAACCTTGGAGGCGCCCGGTAGGGTCCGCCCGGTGAGATCGACGACGGTGGCCACATCCGAGACCTCGGCCGGGGCGCCGGCGTTCTTGAAGTCCTTGTAAACGGCGGAGATAAAGGCGCCAGAGGCACGCAAATTCCAGTGCTTGAACCCGGTATAGGAGGTGTCGTACTCGATGCCCCGCAACTGCACCTTGGGGACATTGCCGGTGACCGTGCGCCAGCCGGTGGACGAGAGGGGATCAGCCGTCTGCAATTGCTGCTGATAGTCGGTGACGTCGGTCTGGTAAAGATTGACGTTGAGGACTAAGGTATTGTCGAGTAGCGAGTTCTTGATACCGAGCTCGTAGTCGATGACCTTTTCGGGCTTGGCGTTCTGCGGTGTGCCGTCGGTGGTATTGAAATACACCAGCCCGGATTTCTCGCCGTAGCTTACGGAGGCATACACGAAGATGTTGTCGGACAGCTTCCAGGAGGGGCTGAACAGGAGCGACGGCGCCGTGGAGTTGAGCGGTATGCCCGGCGTGATGCCATAGTAGGTGCCAAGCTGGGACGAGCGGATAGCGGTGGCATCCTTGAGCTGGTTTTGCTGGGCCGCGGTCAGACCCGCATAGGTTGCGGTGCCGAAGTACTTCAAAGCCGCAGCATTGGCAGCGGCCAGTTGCTGCGCCTGTTGCGCCCGCGTCCGATTGGCTAGCGTCGCCTGTGGCCCAAAGAGCAAAATGGCCGTGGCCGCGTCGTTATCGGCGGCGATCGCGTCGCCGGGACCTTTCTGCAGGAGGACATTGTTGATATTGTTAAAACGATTCTCCTGGGTCAGACGTGCACCAAGGGTGAGCGTGCCCTTCTCCGTGAAATGCCAGTTCAGTTGACCAAAGCCCGCCAGACTGCGGGTCCTGGGCCATTGGGACTGCACCGTCTGGATGTAGTTCAGCGAGTCGCTCAACAGCGAGCGGCCGGCCGCGTTGGCGTTGAGACGGGCGTATTGTGCATCGGTGGCGTAAAAGGCACCGGCATCTGGGCCATATTGACCCTTGAGGTTGGTTTGGTTCTGGTTCTCCAGGTAAAACAGTCCGGCCTGATAATCGATCGGACCGCCCAGCTTGGAGGTCAGGCGGAACTCCTGACTGAACTGCTTGAAATGGGCATCCGTGTTCCAGTTGTAAGTGACAGAGAACGGGGTGTTGTCGAAGTCGTTACGGGCATCGAAGCTGACGTCGCGATAGGCGCTGATGGAGGTGATAGTGTGATTCAGGACTTCCCAATCGACTTCTGCCGAGGCACCGAACTGGCCGTTCTGCACTGGATTCTGGGCGTCGGTCCAGAGCAGCGGACGACTGATGACATCGTTCGCTTGAAACCCGCTGATACGATTGGAGAACCAGTCGCGCGAAAGGCGCTCGGTGAAGCGCACCGAGCGGGCACTGAGGTTGGCGGGGGCACCGCGACTGCCGGGGATGCGCGAGGCACCGCTGGCGAAGGTCAAAGGGTCCCAGCCGAGGGTCACCGAGCCGGTGTTTCCCTCAAGGGTTTTCGGCAGGATATCGACGATAAAGCGCGCCTGAAGTTCGGGCGCCGGGGTAAACAGGAGCTGGAACCGGCCGGCCAGACGATCCCGGTTGCCGCTATAACTCTGCTGGGGGCTATAGACATTGGTGCGTTCGCCCTCCAGCCGCTCGACATTAAAGGAGGCGCGATAGGCCAGTAGCCCGTCGATCACTGGACCCGTGGCGGAGGCCTGGCCGAAATAGCTGTTCCGCTCCCCAGCCTCGCCCTGGAAAAAGTATTCGGGGGTAAAACTCGGCATCTTGGTGTTAATGACGAGCGCCCCGAGATTGGTATTCTTACCCATCAGGGTGCCCTGAGGACCACGCAGCACCTCGACCTGATCGATGTCGACCAGGTTCTGAAAGGAAAAGGCACTGTAACTGTAGAACACGTTGTCGACCATGACGCCGACGCTGGTCTCCATTGCATCGGTCTGACCCTGTTTGCCGAGGCCGCGGATCGTGGCGCTGGACTGACGGGCGTTGGATTGATTGATCTTGACGTTAGAGGCACGGTCGGCAACAGCTGCCAGGGTGTGACCATTTTCACGCAGCAGGGTCTGGCCGGTGACCACTGATACCGGGATCGGGACGGTCTGGAGCCGTTCCTCGCGATTACGGGCGCGGATGACCACCGCATCGAGGGTTTCAAAGCCCGCACCGTCGGTACTGCCGCCAGGGTTGGCGGTATCGCTTGCTGGGGCCTCAGCCTTACTGCCGGCTGGCGCCTTCTTGCTGGCGGGAGTCTTCTTAGGACTAGCGACGGCCGCTTGGCGGGTCGGCGCGGCGCCGGCAGCACCTTGGGGCTCGGCAACTGGCGCCGTTTGCGCTGGGAGCCCCTTGGCGGCGGCCAGCTCTTGGCGCAGCCTGGCGATTTCGGCCTGTAATTCGGCGACGACTTTATCGTCGGCGCTGAATGCCTGGCCCGGAGCCAGAATGGAGGCACTGAGCGTGACCGCCGCGGTCCCGAGGATGAGTCTGCGACCGCGGCCCGCACTGGTCTTGCTTTTTGTTTGGGCGACAGGGTCTTGCTGTGTCGGTCGTTCGATCTTTCTAAGCATTTTCTGTGAGCTGCAAAGGCCGATAGTTAAAGCAGGTCTCACATTAATTGCAGTTAACGTGCCATGGCGCTGGCCAGGCACCGCCAGCGGCAGATCGGCGCGCCGACTGAGTGGAAAAGGTCTTTATTTGTCTGTTGTTAAGCGATGTCACTGGGGTGTCGAGGGAGTACCTGCGCGAGGAAAAAGGCGAAGCTCAGGACTGGCGCAACTGCTGAAAGAAAATCAACCTGCGCCGGCTGCTGCTAGCTTGGCAACAGCTTGACGGTGGGGGGGCGTGAAGATGGGGGGACGGGAACGCTCGATCGGCCGCAATTGCGCTTCACTCGGAATCAGCATCGTACATTGGCGCTATGCACCACTCGCCGCGGTCGTGCCTGCATTGCACGAGCGACTGACGCACCATTTGGGCCAGTGTCTTGGCAAGGTCGCTGGCGCGAATGCCGGTGGCCACCGCGAGCCGGGGCAGGCTGGTCGGACCCCTCGCGAGCACCGCCGCGATCTCCTGGAAGAGCTCTGGATTGTCCCACGGCGCCAGCTCGCCCGGGCCCCGTCGGCGGACGGCCTGCACCTGTAGTGGGTAGAGGAAGTCGCGGACGCGCTGCAACGCCGCGTCACCCGGCGGCGCGACCCCGGGGTGCGGCGCCGGGCGATCCAGGCTGTTGAGCTGGATCGCATCGGGGGCGATGAGGGTGGCGGCCTGTTTCAGGGCCGCCAGTTCTTCCGGGCGATCGTTCTGGCCGGGTACCAGGAAGACTTCCAGCAGGAGCAGACCGGGAAAGCCCCGCCGGAATGCGGCGATGCCCTCGATCACCGCGTCCACCGTCAGCCCGGCGGCGGGCCGACAGATGGCGCGGAACGCGGCCGGCGTTGCGCCATCGAGCGAGGGTACGACCAGATCGGCAGCGGCCAGTTGCGCCTGGACCTCGGGGTCGCCGAGCAGGGTGCCATTGGTCAGCACCGCGACCGGATAGTGCGGATAGTGGCGCTTCAGGTGTCCGATCACGACGCCGATCCCGGTGTGCAGGGTCGGTTCGCCCGCCCCCGAAAAGGTCACGTAATCGAGCGGCGGGCGCGCCGCCAGATAGTCGTCCAGCTCGGCGATGACCTGATGCGTCGGCACCAGTTCGGCCCGCCGTAGCGTCTGGTCGGTGGTCCAGCCACACTCGCAATAGACGCAGTCCAGCGTGCAGGTCTTGAAGGGCAGGAGGTCGATGCCGAGCGAACGCCCCAGGCGGCGTGAATTGACGGGGCCAAAGAGAAAGCGCTTCATCGGTGCGTCCGGTTAGTCTAGAAAGGACAGTTGTCACGCCAAGGCGCCACGCGCGCCAAGGTTTTTCAGCGTGTTGTCGGTGCTGGGCCATTCACCAGACGGGGGCTCTGGATGCCTGGTGTATCTTGCTGTTTTGCTTCGCGAGCTTGGCGCCTTGGCGTGAGTAATTGCGGCATTTAGGTTAGGGCGCCGGGGTGCGTAGGGCAAGCGGGCGCACTGCCGCGGGTCGCGGCGGTCGGCCCCGCGCCCTGCTCAATGTGCAGCAGGGCCTTGCCCGCCGCTGGCCCCTCGGCAACAGCACCAGGGAACAGGTCGCGCGGAGCGGCCACCGGGGCCGTGGCGCGCCAACACCTTGGGCGATTCGGCATGGACTTTGCGTCACGTCCCCGGTTGCACCCTAACCGGCCCCGGTGGCTGCCCACGTTCAGGACGGATATGTTCAATTTTCTCGAATCGCTGATTCACGGCACCCGCACCCCGGGGCCCGGAACCCCGCCGCCGGGGCTGCTCGCCTTCTACTGGCACTTTATCGGTCAGACGCCCGGCCCCTACCTGGCAATGTTGTTCACCAGCCTCAGCGTCGCCCTGGTGGACATGTGTATCCCGGTGTTCATCGGCAAGTTGGTGGTACTGATGCAAGCGCCGGAGCGGGCGGCGGCACTCACGGCGCAGGCGCCGGTGCTGCTGGGGATGGTCGCGCTGGTGCTGTGCGGGCGGCCACTGATCCAGTTCGCCGATATCGCGATCCGTCACAACGTGCTGATCCCGGGCGCCACTAACTTGGTGCGCTGGCAGAGCCATTGGCATGTCGTGCGGCAGAGTTGGCCGTTTTTCCAGCAGGACTTTGCCGGCCGGATCGCCAACCGCGTCATGCAGACCGCGCAGTCACTGCGCGAGAGCGTGATGTCGGCGCTGCGCGCCGTCCTTTATCTTGCCATCTACGGTCTCTCTGCGCTGGCACTGATGGCCCATTCCGACTGGCGACTAGCGCTGCCTACCCTGGTCTGGCTGTGCGCCTACGCGGGGCTCCTGCGCTACTTCGTGCCGCGCCTACGCCGGCTTGCCATGCAAAGCTCGGAGGTGCGCTCGCAGGTCATGGCCCGGGTGGTGGACAGTTACACCAACATCCTGACCGTCAAGTTGTTCGCCCGCGTGGCCGACGAGGATGCCTATGTGCGCGAGGTCCTGGACGAGCACCAAGCGGCGGTGGCGAGACACATGCGCATGACCAGCCAGTTCATGTTCACCCTCCAGGCGATGAATGCGCTGCTGTTGACCAGCACCGCGGTGATCGGCGTAACGCTCTGGGGCCAAGGGCTGATCGGCGCCGGCCTGGTGGCCACCGCCGTCCCGCTGGCCTGGCAGATCACCAACACGGCCGGCTGGGTATCGTTTGAGATCGCCGGCATCTTCGAGAATATCGGCGCCGTACTGGACGGCATGCAGACCATCACCGTGCCACATGCGCTGGTGGATGCGCCCAACGCCCGAGCGCTCGCGGTGCCGCGCGGCGAGATCCGCTTCGAGCGGGTGAGCTTCGGCTACGGCACCGGCACCCCGGTCATCGACGCGCTGGACCTGGTGGTCCGCCCCGGTGAGCGGGTGGGACTGGTCGGCCGCTCGGGGGCCGGCAAGTCGACGCTGGTGAGTCTGTTGTTGCGTTTTTTCGAACCCGAGCAGGGCCGGATTACGATCGACGGCCAGGACATTCGCGACGTGACCCAGGAGAGTCTGCGCGCGGCCGTCGGACTGGTGACCCAGGACACCTCACTGCTGCACCGCTCGATCGCCGCCAACATCGGCTACGGCCGCCCGCAGGCAACCCCGGACCTCGTGGAGGCGGCGGCGCGCAAGGCCCAGGCCCACGACTTCATCCTGGCACTGAAGGATTGGCATGGTCGGGCTGGCTACGAGGCCCACGTCGGTGAGCGCGGGGTGAAACTCTCCGGCGGTCAGCGCCAGCGGATCGCCATCGCCCGCGTCATCCTCAAGGATGCCCCGATCCTGCTGCTCGACGAGGCCACCTCCGCGCTCGACAGCGAGATCGAGCAGGCGATTGCGGAGCAGTTGATCGGTCTCATGAGCGGTAAGACCGTCATTGCGATCGCCCACCGGCTCTCGACCATCGCCCGCATGGACCGACTGATCGTGCTCGATCGCGGCCGCATCGTCGAGCAGGGGACGCACGAGGCGTTGCTGCGTCTGGACGGACATTACGCGGCCCTCTGGCGCCACCAGTCAGGCGGCTTCCTGCCCGACGTATTACCGCAAGAGGCGTCGCCGAAAGTTGCCTTGCAGGTCCGCAGAGTTGATGGCCTATCGGCGGCACAACCACTGGATATCCTTTCCCCGCTCCACCGCTTGGTACCGCAAGCCGCAGGCTAACTTTTCCGACTACAAACCATGCCGGTCGACTATCGACCTCCGAAAAACAGATTGGCAACCCACCCGCGGCCCGCGGCCCGCGGTAACCTACCATTTTAGCTGCGGACCTCGCACAACGTCCTGGCAACTATTCGCACTCGGTTCGGCATTCTTTGCGGGACTGACCGCCATCCTCGGCAAGCTCGGCGTGGAAGGACTGAACTCTAATTCTATTTTGTCAGATTGATTGGGCTACCCATTCGCGATGGATTCATATAAAATAACTCATTTTTTGATAAGAGCAAATCACGATGAAGTCGTAAAAATACTGCCACCCCTTGCCGGCAAAATGCCCTTCAGGGCCTGCCAGCGGCGCTCAGCGCCCATCTGGAGCCTTTCTCCCGGTTTTTCCGCTCTTGCACCCGCGACGCCACAGCGAACTTTGGCGGCTATATGCGCGGGTTGTTCCAATCGGAGCGGGCCAACATGCTGCGCATGAGCGAAGTCAACGCGGTTGATCATCAGTCGATGCAGCATATGCTCGCCGAAGGCGCGGTCGACTGGGACGGATTCGGCGACCAGTTGGCCCAAGAGGCCAACATGCTGCTGGGCAGCGCGCAGTCGGTGTTGCTGATCGACGAAAGCGGCATAGCCCAAGAAGGGCGAACGTTCGGCCGGGGTGGCCCGGCAATGGAATGGCCGGCTGGGCAAGGTCGACAACTGCCAGGTGGGCGTGTTCGCGGCCCTGTGCCGGGGGGAGACGGCCAGCCTGGTGGACGCCCGACTGCATCTGCCCCAGGCATGGGCGGACGACGCATTGCGTTGCGAGCAGGCGGCCATCCCGGAGAACGCCCGCGACTACCGCAGCAAGAGCGCGCTGGCACTGGAGATCGTCGCCACGGCGCGGCGGCGTGGGCTGCGCTTCGGGTACGTCGCGGTGGACGGTGGCTACGGCAAGGAACCCGCCTTTCTGTACGGGCTCGACGCCTTGGGCGGCCGATTCGTCGCCGATGTCCTTTGCAATCAATCGGTTTATCTTCAGGACCCTGCTGCGCAGGTGCCCGCGTGGTCGGGACGCGGGCGCCGCCCACTGCATCCGCAGGCGCAGTCGGCCGCGGTGCGGGTCGACCACTGGGCCGCCTTGCAGCCGGCCGACGCCTGGCAGCGCCTGTGCCTGCGCGGGGGTGAGAAAGGGCAACTGGTCGCCGAGTACCTGCATACCCGTGTCTGGGTCTGGGACCACTCCCAAGCCCAGGCACGCTGCTGGCATCTGTTCGTGGGGCGGGAAGTCGGTGCCACTGAGATCTCCCACTATTGTCTGTCCAACGCCCCCGAACACACGCCTTTGACCGAACTGGCGCGCGTCCAGGCCCAGCGGTTTTTTCATCGAGCACAGCTTTCGTGAGGCCAAGAGCGAATGCGGCCTGGCCGACTATCAAGTGCGCCGTTGGGATGCCTGGCATCATCATATGGCCTTGGTGATGTTGGCGACACTGTTCCTGGCCAAACAGAAAATCCAGGGCCGGACGCAGTGGCCGATGCTCTCGTTCAACCTAGAAAGAGCAATTATCCACAGATGAACACAGATTATCAAAGATGATTCATTGACTTACGCTTGGCCGGGGACTCACCTTCCCGGTGATTGTGACAGTAGCGATAAGCGTATGAACATTCGAAAAAAATCTGTGTTCATCTGTGTTCATCTGTGGATTGTAGGTTCAACGATTTGGTCACGGCCCTGGCCCATCTGCTACCCCGTCGCCAGCTCACCGCCGAAGACTTGGCGGAGATCATCACCAAGCGCCACAGTATGCGGGAGCAGGCCAAGGAGTCCCATGCCCGAAGGACTGCGGCGGCGTTGGAATGAATCTGACAAAGTAGAACTAACCTGGCCACCCTGATCCGGACCCTGGTTATTCTGGTCATGACGGCCGGCATCCTCACCGCACGTGGCGAATGGTCACTGCCCGGCGCGATGAGGCTTCAACCCCTTTCTTTTCTGGCCCTCTCCGGCCTGGCAACGGGTTGTTCCTGGCTGCTCTATTACCGCGCGCTGCAACTGGCGCCGGCCTCTCTGGTGGCACCCATCGACAAATTGAGCGTGGCCTTTGCCATCGTCCTGGCGGTCCTCTTTCTGGGTGAAGCCGTGACGCTCAAGCTCACACTCGGCGGGCTGTTCATCCTTGTGGGGGCGCTGATCCTCGCTTGGCCTTAGACCGCCTCGCCCGTCCCCGATGGCCGACCGCGGGTTCTTCCCGAGGCCCTTGCGCGCGTCACCAATGTCGTGGCGATGCCTTGATTCTGAAATAACATCGTCAAAAAAAAGCACACATGGAGCCGCTCACACTGGTCCTCAATCCGTGCGTCATGCGGCCAACCCACCCATCCCGGTACCGGCCGGACATGATTCTGAATTTCATCGCACGATTCCTTCCTTCCGTCACTAGCCGAAAGCCCCTAATGTAGCACAACACTCGTATTCGCACCTTCGGAGGCGCGCGACATGCATCAGCCGTCAAACCTCGTCAAACTGCTGACCCTGCCCAACGCCGCAGAGCTCACCACCTCGATTCGGGCGAAGGCGATGACCTTCCACGACCAGCGCTCTCGTGATCTCTTGTCCTATCTGGAGCGGGTCGCGCCGACCGACGCCAACATCCTCATGATCGGCGAGACCGGCACCGGCAAGGAGTTGGTCGCCCGTTTCCTGCATGATCAAAGCGGTCGCACCGGTCCGTTCGTGGCGGTGAATTGCGGTGCTTTCACTGAAAGCCTGATCGAGGCGGAACTCTTCGGTCATGAAAGCGGCGCCTTCACCGGCGCCCAGCACGCACGCGCAGGCTGGTTCGAAGCCGCCAGCGGCGGCACCCTGTTCCTCGACGAAATCGGCGATATGCCGCTGCCCCTGCAGGGCAAATTGCTGCGCGTGCTCCAAGAGCACTGTGTGGTGCGCATCGGCTCGCGTAAGGCCATTCGGGTGGACGTGCGTCTGGTGGCGGCCACCAATGTGAACCTGGAGCGCGCGGTGGAAAACGGCCTGTTCCGCCGTGATCTTTTCTATCGGCTCGACGTCGCTCCGGTCAAATTGCCGCCTCTGCGCGAGCGCCGCGGCGATATCCTGCCGCTGGCCGATCACTTCATTACCCAGTATGGGCAAAAACTGCACCTCAGCGACGTCACGATCACCCCCGAAGCGGAACGGCAGTTACTAACCTATGATTGGCCGGGAAACATCCGCGAACTCGAGAACGTGATCCATTTCGCCCTCATCATGTCACAGAACCAGCGGATCGAAGCGCACGATCTGCGCCTTCCCAGCCAGGCCGCAGGGGCTTGCCACTATGGCGGCAGCACCAATGAAAGGTTCATCGCGGTACTTCATGACATGTTCGCGCAGGAGGACTCGGAAGCGCTTTACGAGCGGGTTGAGCGCCTGCTGGTGACTGCCGCCTTCGCACATTGCGGCAGCAACCAGGTACGTACCGCCAAACACCTCGGTATCTCACGCAACATCTTACGCGCGCAGCTCAAACGTTTTGGACTGCTGGGTAGTTCTGCTGAGGGCGCCGACAGCGACGAAGAGCTCAAGAGCGTCGGCATGACGATCGATCCACTGGGCTACTCCTGATGGTTGACACGCTACGCTCACGATTAATAGGGAGGCTAAGTGCCGAAAGTTGGCAATAGCTATCTGGCCGGTTTCATGGCCTTGGGCGTACTCACAGGAACGACCAACGGCATTGCCAAGGTAGCCATGCCCCTGGTGGCCGTCTCACTGAACGCACAGCAGTGGCAAGTCGGTGTCGTGGGTGGCATTCAGTTCCTTGGGATGCTGCTTCTATCGCTGCCGCTGGGCGCGGTGATCGACCGCTATGGCCCGCGCGCACCCTTCCGTTTCGGTGCGGCCTGTGGTGCCATAGTCTTCCTGTTGGTCCTGAGTCAGGCAACCGCGCCCTGGCAGCTCATACTGGGGGTTACCTTGTCCGGCTTTCTGGCGCCTTTTCGGATCGTGCCAACGAATACCGAGTTCCTGCATCTATTGCCGCAAATGGGCCTGAACAAGGCAGGCTGGCAGCGTGCGGCCCACACCTTGGGGATGTTTTTTATCGGCCCGACACTGGGGGCCTTGCTGCTCGGATGGCTGGGTTACCCCGACCTCTTTCGCCTGGTCGCCGCCGGCATGCTGATGACGCTCTTGATCGGCAGCGGCGTGCTGTCCGGGAGTGCTCAGGGCCAGCGCAGCAACACCACACCGTTTCTGGAGCGGCTGCGTCTTCAGTTCGATATTGTCGCCCAACGTGCGGAATTAAGGCACAGTATGCTGATCGAGTTCTGCGGCCAGACCGCTATGTCATACTTCAATGTATTCATCATCCTGGTGGCAATCCGCGAGTTCCACTTGTCCACCGAATTGGCAGCCGGACTGATCACCGTCCAGGGCGCGGTGTTCGTGGTCACCCTGCTGCTGACCGGCGGCTGGCTCGCCCGCTGGGCCGAGACCTCGCGCTATGCGTTGGCCTTTGGCGTACTGCTGGTCACTCAATTGTTGTTCGCGTTTCCGGTGACGGTCGCCTCCCTGTGGCTTGGTGCCGTACTTCTAGGGGTCGGACTCGGCATCCAACATGTCACCAGCCTCAATCGGTTCGCGGCCTTAACACAAGAACTGGGCCGGGGACGGGTCGGCGGTATGTTCTCACTGGCCGGTCCGCTGGGCGGCCTCACCGGCGCCAGACTCGGCGGCGTGCTGAGCCAACACTTTGGAGTGCTGGCGGGGTTTCGCGTGCTGATCCTGGTCTATGTGGCGCAGCTGCTATGGCTGGCGGGTCGCCCGCCCGACATCCGAGCCCAGATTCAGTATCGAGGCCGAGGAGAGCCTCTAGCCTAGCTCCGGCAATTGCTCACGCCCAAACCTGTTGAGTATGCACCAGCCTGGCGATGGCAGCTGCTGCACCCGCAGCAGCAATAATGGTACCTTGGTGCGTCCACCACTGGTCGCACCGAGCTAAAGCCACGCCGGTTCTATATGCGCGACGCCTGGCGCGCGCCGTTTTGGTTTGGCACGGCTTCTGCAATCACATCGCTATCATGACTTGAGGCGCAATTATGAGCTATGGCCTACAAAGCAGGAATCCGAGCCGCCATGTGACGGCCATCGGTGGCGTGGTGCTCCTGCATTTAATCATTGGTTACGCCTTGCTGAACGGTCTCGCGCGCAAGGTAGTGGAGATTTACGAAAAGCCGGTCCCGGTGACCATTCTCGCGGCCGCCCCGCTGGTCGTGGAACCGCCAGCGCCGCCAGTGCCGACGCCGCCCCCGCCGGTGGCTCCACCGCCCAAGCCCAAGCCAGTGGTCACACCGCCGAAGCCCAAGCCGGTGGTGTTGGCGCCGAAGCCGAAACCGCCCGCCCCACGACCGCGTATTGCGGTCGAAGCGCTGCCAAGGCCGCCGACACCGCCGGCACCGCCGGTGCGCGCCCCCGCCCCGGTCAAGGCTGCGCCGGTGGCACCGGCGGCACCAGTGCCGGCCGCAGTCGGTGTCGTGTGCCCGAATCATATGGCCGTGCGCAGTCACGTCGCCTATCCGGCGCTGGCCCAGCGGCAGGGCTTGAGCGGGGAGGTCCTGATCGAATTTACCGTCGGCGGCTCGGGCGGCATCGGCAACATCTCAGTGCTGCGCGCCAGCAACCCGATGTTCGAGAGCGCGGCGCTCAGTGCCGTCCGCGCCTTCCATTGCTCCGGCCAGGGCCATCCTGTGCGCGTGCGCGTGCCCTTTACCTTCCGCATCGACAGATGAGTCGGCGCTGCCATCACACCACTACTCAACGGAGAATCCTGATGTCTCGTACCGCGCGCTTACGCACTTTGACAACGATCGTCGCCCTCGCAATGGGCGTGGTGGCGGCCGCGCCACTGCGCGCAGAGGGGGCCGGCACCGCCGCCGCTGGTGGCACCGCGCCGGCCCAGAGCACTGCGGCACCGGCCACGGCAGCGGTAGCGGTAGCCGCACCGGCCGCGGCATCGGCGGCACCGGCAGCGGGCGTACAAACGGCCACCGCGACAGTCCCCAAGGCGACCGCCGAGCCCGCCGCAGCGGGCGGCGGCGCCCCAACCGCGGTCAAGGATGGCGCGGAGCGGGCCTCCGGTCTCAACGCGCTCTGGAGCGGATTGCGGGCCTTGCCCGAGCTGGCACGGGGCAGCACGGCCGGCTCCAGCTCCGCCTCCAAAGCGACGGTCGACAATCCCTATGGCATTGATGCACTGTGGCGGGGTAGCGACGTCGTGACCAAGGGCGCACTGGTGATCCTGCTGCTCATGTCGGCCGGTAGTTGGTATGTGATGTTCACCAAGCTCTTTGAGCAGTTCAAGCTGGGCCGACAGGCCCGCGCGGCCAATAAGACGTTCTGGGACGCGGGGGCCTTGCCACTGGCGATTGACACACTCCACCACAAGAGCGCATTTCATTACATTGCCCGCTCCGGCCTTGACGCCACCGAGCGCCACGAGGGATTGCTGGGCCACATCGATCTCAACACCTGGGTCAACCTATCCATCCAGCGCAGCATTGAGCATGTACAAAGCCGCCTGCAGGACGGCCTCGCGCTGCTCGCCACCGTCGGCTCCACCGCCCCCTTCGTCGGCCTGTTCGGCACCGTGTGGGGCATCTATCATGCGCTGACTGCCATCGGCATCGCGGGCCAAGCGTCGATCGACAAGGTTGCCGGGCCGGTCGGTGAGGCACTCATCATGACGGCGATCGGGCTCGCGGTGGCGGTGCCCGCGGTGCTGGGCTATAACCTGCTGGTCCGGCGTAATCGCGCCGCGCTGGAGCGGGTGCGGGCTTTCGGCTCCGAGTTGCATGCGGTGGTACTGGGCAGTGCCGGCGAACGTCCCCCGGTCGCTAAGCCGCAACCGACCTACTTCCTGCGCGCCGTGTCGAACTAGCCATGTCATTCCAATTGAGTTCGGGGGCCGAAGAGGACGAAGTCCTCTCGGCCATCAATACCACACCGCTCGTAGACGTGATGCTGGTGCTGCTGATCATTTTCCTGATCACCATTCCGGTCGTCACGCATACGGCCCCGGTGGCATTGCCAAAAGAGACCAACCAACCCCGGCAGGCCAAACTCGACAACATCAATCTCGCGGTGGCCGCCGACGGTGAGGTCTATTGGAATGAACAGGCGCTGGCGAGTTCAGATGAATTGCTGATGCGTCTGCAACAGGTCGTGCAGCAGGCGGGCACGCAGCAACCGGAGGTACAGGTGCGCGGCGATGCCGACGCACCCTATGAGTTCGTCGGCCGCGTCGTCCGTACGTGCCAGCAGGCAGGGATCGACAAAGTCGGATTTATCGTTGAGCCCCCCCCCAGAGGTTGAGAGTCCATCATACTGCCATGGCCATGAATTTCCCCTCAAGCGGCTCCTCCGGCGAGCCCGACGTGCTGGTCGACATCAACACCACGCCGCTGATCGACGTGATGCTGGTGCTCTTGATCATGCTGATCATCACCATTCCGGTGCAACTGCATGCGGTCAACCTCAACCTGCCCGATGACACGCAACCGCCGCCGCCACTGCCGCCACCAGCAGCGATACGGATCGATATCACTGCCGATGGGACGATCCGCTGGAATGGCGAGGACGTGGCGCCGGACCAGCCACTCGATGCCCGGCTGGCGGGGGTCGCCGCCCAGCCGGAGCAACCCGAACTGCACCTGCACCCGGACCGGCGCGCGCCTTATCGGTTCGTCGCCAAGGTGCTGGCGGCCGGGCAGCGTAATGGCCTCACCAAGATCGGCATCACCGGGCAAGAACAGCTGTGAGTGCCTGCCGTTGATCCGGGCGCCCGACCGGCAGCGACGCACGCGTCGCCAGGTCTGGGCGGGATTGGTTGCAGGACGTATCAGGGTGGAGCGGAGCACCTGGGAGCGCCGACATGCTGTCGGCCAACCACCGCAAGCGGTTCGCGGTTTCGCGGTGAATCGCAAAGGGCCTAGTTGTCGCGAGGATCCAACGGCGCTTCGCGCCGTCGCCGACAGAATGTCGGCGTTCCCAGGTACGGCGGGGTTTGGTGTCGGCGAATACTTGCCCAGTCTCTAGCGCGGTGTCACGAGAGGCCGGTTCGCCGGAGTTATGATCGACGGGGGGCGCGACATAACAGCCCAGGGCAACGCCCTGGGACAGCAATCACCGCGATCAGGGAGCGTCTTGGTTGGCGGTGCGCAGCGTGGCAATCACCACATCGCTGGATTTGATCAGCGCCAGGACCTGGCTGCCGACCGCGAGCTTCAGGTGTTTGATGGAGCGGGTGGTGATGGTCGCGGTAACAATTCCCCCGTCGGTCTGTACATCGACCTCCGAGATGACCGGACCTTCAACGATTTCGATAATCCGGCCGCGAAACTGATTGCGGGCATTGACGGCAACAATGGGCATGGGACACCTATCAAGAGTGAATCGTCAGTAAGCGATCGGCCCCCATCCTTGCGTGATGGGAGAAGCGGTTGGCTGGTGCAACGGCAGGACCGAGCGTACCGGTCGCGGAGCCCTAAAGTCCGTCAACGCTGCCAGTCAGTGCCGCAGGGGCTTGAGCATCGCGGACAGCTTGCCTGCCGATGGCCGGCCGGCGAACTGATAAATTCTGATAAGCTAAGTGGCGATTTTACCCGGCGCCGTTGTGGCCAGGACGTTGACAAACGGCGCCGCATTTGCTCGACTAAGTCGATGCGGCGAGCTCTGAACCCTTATGCCAATTCACGACCGGTGCTGACCGCGCTAGTGCTGGCGGTGTGCACACTGGTGTTGCTCGGCTGCGGCCCGGGGTCTTCCGACGAGTCGATCCTGCGGGCCGAGTTCGCCATTCCCCGCGCCGCGAGGCTCGTCAGCGACGAAGCGCAGCCCAAGGAGGCGGGTTGGTTCGGTCGCGAAGGACTCAAGATCACGATCGTATTCCAGCTGAGCGAGGGCGACTACCGGGCCTATGTCGCTCGGGCGCAAGCGGCGGGAACCTGGGCCACGCTTCCCATCCCGGAGGACGTCTTACGTCGCATGGGTGCGGTCGAGACGGCCAAGACCTCGATCGCCCGGTCATATGAGGCGCAAGGCAAGCCGCTTCCCGCTGAGGGCTCGGTCTACAACCCGACGCAGCAGCAGCTACTCGAGCGGTTTACCGCGTCGCTCGCCCCGCAACCGGGTGACGGACTCTTCCAGGTGCGCTCGGCGGGAACCGATATCATGCGTGCGCGCAAGACGATCCGCCGCGAGCCCGAGCAAGACCTCAACGATTTCATGCTCGGGATGCTGGACCACGCGCAGCAGCGGATCATCATCAAGGTCAGCACCAGCTATTAGGCGGAAGGGTCGCTGCTAGTATCGTCTTCACGACGAAGGGGACAGGCGGCGATGCAGCAGGGCAGCGGCGGCAGGACAAAGAGAGTCATACTGGCGGCTGGCCTGGATCGCGGGCGGCGCCTGGGCGCGCTCGATGCGGGAAAAGCCGAGCTTGCGGGCGAGCCCTTCGACCGTGGTGGTCAATAGATAGACATCCGTGACCCCGGCCGTGCCCAGTTGCTCCAGCGCCCAGCCGGTCATGATCCCGCTCCAGCCCTGGCCGCGCTCGGCCGGCACCACCACCAGCGAGCGCAGCAGTACTGCCTCGCCCGCCAGTTCCCACCCGATGAAGCCGATCAGGCGGCCAGTCGCAGCACGAAAGCGAAAGAAGCGCCGACCGGGCTCGGCCAGGTCGTCGGTCGGAAGGCCAGTCATCCGCAGCGTTGCTGCCAACTCCGGCTCGCGAGAGTCGATCTCGTCGATGAGCGGTGGTTCTAGCATGAGTCTGTCACCTCGGCGCGCGACGGCGCCGTTTGAAGGCGAGAATAATCTCGGCCACCGGCACTCGCGACATTCGTCGCGGCCGGGGGGCCGCTCCTACCGAGGACCAGGATACCGACAACGATGAACTGGAAACACGGCCTCAGCCAACCCGGCGTACTCGCCGCCTTGGGCGCGGCACTGTTGTTCGGCGGCAGCACGCCACTCGCAAAGCTGCTGTTAGTGAGCATCAACCCCTGGTTGCTGGCGGGCCTGCTGTATCTCGGCTCGGGGGTCGGGCTGTCGGTCTACCGCCTGATACGCCGCGCACCAGCGGGGCGGCTCGCGCCCGGTGAGTGGCCCTGGCTGGCGGGGGCCATCCTGGCCGGCGGGGTGGTCGCCCCGGTCTTGCTGATGTTCGGGCTGAGCGGGATGCCCGCGGCGGGGGCATCGCTGTTGCTCAATGCCGAGGCCGTGTTCACGGCAGGCCTTGCGTGGTTGGTCTTCCGCGAGAACGTCGACCGGCGCATCGCCCTGGGGATGGCCGCCATTGTGGCCGGAGCGCTCGTGCTCAGTTGGCCGGGGGAGGCGCGGTTCGGCGCCGCGTGGCCCGCCTTGGCGGTGCTGGGGGCGGGCCTCGCCTGGGGGATCGACAACAACCTGACCCGCAAGGTGTCGCTGGCGGATGCGACCTGGATTGCCGCCATCAAGGGCCTGGCTGCCGGCAGTATGAATCTGCTGCTGGCACTGTGGCTCAACGCGGCCTGGCCGCCGCTGCCCAAGCTCGCCGCGGCGCTACTGATCGGCTTGCTCGCCTATGGCGTGAGCCTGGCCCTGTTCGTGGTGGCGCTACGCCATCTGGGGACGGCCAGGACCGGGGCCTATTTCTCCGTGGCCCCGTTTTTCGGCGCCGTGGTGGCGATCCCATTGCTGGGCGAGGCGCTGAGCCTGCCTTTGCTCATCGCAGGCGTCTTGATGGGGCTGGGGGTCTGGCTGCATCTGACTGAGCATCATCGCCATGAGCACGCGCACCCGGCGCTGGACCATGACCACGCGCATACCCACGATGCGCATCACCAGCACGCGCACGACGGACCGGTCCCACCTGACATCTCACATTGTCATGGTCACCGGCACCCTCCCCTGTCCCACGAACACGCGCATTTCCCCGACGCGCATCACTTACATGATCATTAGGGCGACAGGCGCAACTGCGGCCACCGCCGGTGACTTTCGTCTAAGCTCGGCGGGGCCGGCCGTGCCCTGGCCGGGACCCGGGGACGCGCGCTCTGCCGTTTGAAGCCGACCAGGTCCGCCTGATAGGCAGCGGCATCGATCAGGAAGCCGTCGTGACCATGGGAGGAGTGGATGTGCAACAGGCGGGCGCCCGGAATGAGGCGGGCCAACTCTTTCTGATCGCTGGGGCAATAGAGCGCATCACTGCGGATCGACCCGACTAAGACCGGGACCCGGATGCTCTGCAAAACGGACTGATAGTCACCGCGCCGCCTCGCCACATCATGGGTATCCAGCGCGTCGAGCAGTACGCGATAGCTGTTGGCGTCGAAGCGCTCGACCAGCGACCGGCCGTGGTGGCGCAACCAGCCGTTGACCGCAAAGTCACCGGGGTCGTCAGACTCTTGGCCGAAGACCTCGCCGCCCGCGGCACGGCCGAAGCGTTGCGCGAGCGACTCGGGGCTGCGGTAGGTCACCATCGCCACCGCGCGCGCCGCGGCCAAGCCGGCCGCCGGCGGGTCGTCCGGATCATAGTGACCATCACGATATTTCGGGTCGGCGGCCAGCACCCGGCGCTGCGCCTCGCTCCACACCAGGCACCAGGCCGAATGCCGGCCGGACGCGGCGATGCTGGCCACACTCCCCACCCGCTCCGGGTCCATCAAGGCCCACTCCAGTGCCTGTAACCCGCCCATGGAGCCGCCGAGCACCAGCCGGATGTGCCGTATTCCCAGCGCGTCGGCCAGCGCCATCTGGACCCTTACCTGATCGCGGATGGTCACGGCGGGAAAACGCCCGCCCCAGGGCCGGCCGTCCCGGGCCAGGCTGGTCGGTCCGGTGGTCCCGTAACAGCCGCCCAGGGCGTTGCTGCAGACGATGAAATCGCGCTCCGGGTCCAGTACGCGGCCGGGTCCGAACAGCGGCGCCCACCAGCGATCCGCATCCGCCGAGCCGGTCAAGGCATGGCAGACGACGATGGCGTTGTCGCCCCCCGGGGCCAGGGTGCCCCAGGTCCGATAGGCGATGCTGACCTCGGGCAGGATGGCGTCGGACTCCAGCGCGAACGGCTGACCCAGGGTCAGCCGCTGGAGCCCGGCGTCTGGCCGCGTTGCGGTCACGCGGCGGCCTCGAGCACAGAGCGCCGCAGGGCATGGTCGAAATCCGACTTGATGTCCTCGATATGCTCGATGCCGACCGACACCCGGATGAGATCCGCCCGCACCCCGGCCTGGCGCTGCTCGTCGTCCGACAACTGCTGGTGGGTGGTGCTGGCCGGATGGATCACCAGGGTCTTCGCGTCGCCCACGTTCGCCAGGTGACTGGCCAACTGGACCTGGTCGATGAAGCGCTGAGCCGCCTTGGCACCGCCGGCGATGCCGAAATTGAGCACCGAGCCGAAGCCGTTGCGCAGATAGCGCTTGGCCTTCGCGTTGTAGAGATTGTCCGGTAGGCCCAGATATTCCACCCAGGCGACCTGCGGATGGGCACGCAGCCACTGAGCCAATTCCAAGGCGTTGTCGGCATGGCGCTGCACCCGCAGCGACAGGGTTTCGACCCCCTGGATGAGTTGGAAGGCGTTGAACGGGGACAGGGTCGCGCCGATGTCGCGCAGCCCCTCGACCCGGGCGCGGATGGCAAAGGCAATATTGCCGAAGGGGCCACCGCTGCCGAACACCTCCCAGAAGTTCAGACCATGATAGCCGGGCGCGGGGTCGGTAAAGAGCGGGAACTTGCCGTTGCCCCAATCGAAGGTGCCGGCATCCACGATGATGCCGCCGATGGACGTGCCGTGCCCGCCGATCCACTTGGTGGCGGAGGCGACCACGATGTCCGCGCCGTAGTCGATCGGGCGGATGAGATAGCCGGCCGCCCCGAAGGTGTTGTCGACGATCAGGGGGATGCCATTCTCATGGGCGATCTTCGCCAACTCTTCGAAGTCCGGGACATTGAAGCGCGGGTTGCCGATGGACTCGACATACAGTGCCTTGGTATTGGCATCGATCGCCCGGCGGAACCCTTCCGGGTCATCGCCATCCACAAACTTCACACCGATGCCCAGCCGCGGCAGGGTCACCTTGAATTGGTTATAGGTGCCACCATAGAGAAAGGTGGTGGAGACGATATTGTCCCCGGCCTGGGCGATGGTCGTCAGGGTGGTGAACTGGGCGGCCTGACCGGAGGCGGTCGCCACCGCCGCCGCCCCGCCCTCCAGGGCCGCGATCCGTTGCTCGAACACATCGGTGGTCGGATTCATGATCCGGGTATAGATATTTCCGAATTCCTTGAGGGCAAACAGGCGCGCGCCATGGTCGGCGTCGTTGAAGGTATAGGAGGTGGTCTGGTAGATGGGCACCGCCCGCGCGTTGGTGCCGGGCGCCGGGGACTGGCCGGCATGGACCTGCAGGGTCTCGTAGCGATAGTTGCTCTTTATGTCACTCATGATCGGATTCCAGTGGTTGGGGGCAGCCTGCTGCCACTCTGGCGCGGATCACGCGGGGACTCAAATATGATTTTCGGCAAAGCTTAGATTGGCACTGCGCTTAAGAAAACGTCAGACCGCGTGACAGCCTTGATCATCGTTTTGGCCACCGAGGCGGGTCGGCCGGCCGTCAGGCCGACCGAGTGGGAGCGCCGCACCCCAGTGCGGCCCGGCCCATCCACAAAACGCGACGCTGCGGCCGCTTGCGAGATCGCGCCGCACTGGGGTGCGGCGCTCCCAGTGGGCGG